>JALOTB010000090.1 GCA_025458165.1 Chromatiaceae bacterium
GGCCACTTGGTGCGCAGTGTGCCCCAGAAGGCCGAAGATGTCCAGATTCGAGGCTAACTTCTTCTATCGCCGATCAGTCAGTGATAGAACGGTTCCGCCCTGGGCCGACCCAAGGCGCGCGATCCCGGTGACGAGCGGGCCGCCCGGTTCGACGCGCCAGGCGACGTCGAGATCGTAGAGGCGCATGCCGAACTCGCGGCGCTCGGGGTAGCGGTCCATGTAGCCGGGGCGCGGGTCCTGCGCCAGGACCTGGGTGATGAGGAGCCGCAGCTCGCGCCGCCCGTCAGGGTCCGCCGCGGCGATCTGGCGCTCGGCCTCCGGCGTGTACGCGATCTGCCAGCCGCCCCCAGGGGCATGCGGTGCGAAGCCGCCGCTGGCGTCGGGTATGGCGTCCGCGTAGGGCACGTACGGCTTGATATCGAGCACTGGGGTGCCGTCGAGCAGGTCGACACCGCGCAGGTGTAGGGCCAGCCCTCGGGCGTCGCGCTCCAGCCCGAGCAGCTCCACCGCCGAAAGTCCGATCGGGTTGGGCCGATAGGGCGCGCGGCTGGCGAAGACACCGACCTTGCGCCGTCCGCCCAACCGCGGCGGCCGGACCGTCGGTCTCCAGCCTTGGCCCAGACAGTCGTGGAAGACGAAGACGAGCCAGACGTGCGAGAAGCCGCTGATCCCGGCGAAGGCCTCCTCGCGGTCGAATCCGGACAAGAGCTCGAGCCTTGCCCGGGCGGCGGTGACCAGCCTGGGCTGGCGTGGGATGCCGAACCGATCGGTGAAGCAGGAGCGGAGGATACCGATCGGCTCGAAGCGGAAGGCCATGACGGGAGTCGGGGCCGCTGGGCGCGCGCCGCCTAACGGGGGACCACGGAGACCCGCGCCAGGTAGTCGCCCATGCGCGCGATGGCCTCGCCCGCGGAGATGAGGTTGCCGGCGATTGCGGCGGTCTCAAGGGTCGCGCCGATCGCGGAGAGCTCCTGGAAGCCATAGCTCCCGGCGGTGCCCTTGAGCTCGTGGCCGATGCGTCGCAACAAGGGGAGGTCGCACGCGGCGGCGGCGGCCTCGGCGGTGCGGGCGACACTGGCCCGGTTGCGTAGGAAATCCTGCGCGAGGTCGGCGATGTCGGCGTCGACGCAGACGGTAATGGGCTCGCTCACGGGTGCGGTCTCCTGCACTGGCGGCGGGCGCCCGGGCCGAGGGCCATCCCTCAGGCCGACTCCTGGCGCACGTCGGGCGCGGGCTCATCGTCGTCGCGACGATCCTTGTTGGCGCCGCGCAGGCGGAAGCGGGTCGGATCCAGGTTGTGCCGGCCGAGCAGCTTGTAGAACTCGGTGCGGTTGCGCCCGGCGAGTCGGGCGGCGATGGTGATGTTGCCCTCGGCGGCGCGCAAGACACCAATCAGATAGCGCCGCTCGAAGGCCTGCTTGGCCTCGTCGAGGCTAGGGATCTGTGCCGGCTTCTCGCGCAGCGCCTGGGCCGTGAGCGCCACCGGGATGATGTCCGAGGGCGAGAGCACGCTGCACTGCTCGACCAGGTTCTGGAGCTGGCGCACGTTTCCGGGCAGGTCGGCGCCGATCAGGTGGCGCAGGGCGTCGGGGGCGAAGCGCTTGGCGCGGCGGCCGGTGCGTCCCGCAACCTTGCGCAGGAAATGGTCGACCAACAGTGGGATGTCCTCGCGGCGCTCGCGCAGGCTCGGCATGTGCAGTGGCACGACGCTCAGCCGGTAGAACAGATCCTCGCGGAAGTCGCCCTGCTCGACGAGCTGCTCCAGGTTGTGGTGAGTGGCCGAGATGATGCGCACGTCCACCGGGATGGCGCGGGTCGAGCCCACCGGGCGCACCTTGAAGTCTTGCAGCACCCGCAGCAGCTTGGCCTGCAGGGCGAGCGGCATGTCACCGATCTCGTCGAGGAACAGCGTGCCGCCGTCCGCGGCCTGGAACAGGCCCTCGTGGCGGTTGACCGCGCCGGTGAAGGCGCCCTTTTCGTGGCCGAAGAGCTCGGACTCGAGCAGCTCCTCGGGCAGGGCGCTGCAGTTGATCGCGACGAAGGGTGCCTCCGCACGCGGGCTGCCGGCGTGGATGGCCTCCGCCAGCACCTCCTTGCCGGTGCCGGTCTCGCCGGTGATGAGCACGGTGGTGTCCACCGCCGCCACCAGGCGTGCGCGCCCGAGCAGCTCCGCCATCAACTGGCTGCGGTGGACCAGCTTGGGGGCGAAGCCGTCGACCCCGCCGCCCTGGGCGCTGCTGTGGGCAGAGAGGGCCTGGCCGACTTCGGCGATCAGGGCCTCGCGCTGGATCGGCTTGGTGAGGAAGGCGGAGGCGCCGAGGTGCGTCGCCTTGACGGCGTCCGGGATACCGGCCTGGCCGCTCATGATGATCACGGGCATCACCGGGTCGTGGCGGTGGATCTCGCGCAGCAGGCGGATACCGTCGATCCCGGTCATGACGAGATCCGTGATGACCAAATCCGGGCGCTGTGCCTCGAGCACTGCGAGGGCCGTCTCGCCGCTCTCGGCGCCGGTGACGTCGAAGCCCGCGAGGGTCAACCAACGCTCCACCAGCGCAAGGTGGTCACGGTCGTCGTCTACGACGAGGAGGCGGGGGCTCTTGGTGGATTCGGGCTTCATGAGTCCTTCGCATTTCGCTGCGCCGAGAAGCCATTATTCTTCGGTTCGATCGATCATCGGCTGGCGCGGCGATTGCAATGTAGGACGCCAAGGCGTGCATGTAAACGCCCCCGTAACGAAGCTGCGGGCGCGGTCACGCTTTGCGCGCCAGTCGCCGGGACCGAGTGGGGGCGCGGATGGGCTCGGCGCCCTCGCCCGACCCCTGCGCTCGGGTCCGCGCGTCGACGGCTGCCGGCCGTTGGCGCCGGTGGCCTCAGGCTGCGCAGGTGCGAAAGCCGGCGAAGACGTCATTGCGCTCAGGGCCGTAATAGTTACGCCAGGTGTTGCGGATGAGCCGCTCGCGGGTCGCCCAGCAGCCCCCGCGGAGCACCCGGGTCGTGCCGAAGAGGGGCCGGGAGTAGTCCTGGTACATGTCCGGGGTGAAGCCGGGGTAGGGGCCAAAGGTGGTTTCGGTCCACTCCCAGGCATTGCCGATCATCTGCCGGCAGCCGAAGGCGCTGTCGCCCGCGGGCAGGGCGCCGACGTCGACGGGCCCCAGGGCGCCGCCGTCGAGGTTGGCGCGCTCGGGGCCGGGCGGGGCCTCGCCCCAGGGGTAGCGGCGCTTGGTCGGGGCGAGGGAGCGGCCGTCGGGACTCGGTTCGCCGGCGGCAGCGACCTCCCACTCCAGCTCGGTCGGCAGACGCCGCCCGGCCCAGCGGCAGTAGGCGCGCGCCTCATGCCAGTTGACGTGGATGATGGCGGCGTTGGTCGGAAGCGCGACCCATCGGTCGAAACGCCGGAGCTCCCAGCCGTCGGCGCCGCGGCGCCAGTAGACCGGTTGCTCGGCCCCGGCCTGGTCGCGCCACTGCCAGCCCTCCGTGTCCCAGAGCGCGCGGCGGAGATAGCCGCCGTCGTCGACGAAGGCGGCAAACTCCCCGTTGCTCACCGCCGCGCGGGCGATGCGGTAGGGGGCGACCTCGATCGGGTGCGCCCACTTCTCGTTGTCGAAGCAGAAGCCGTCCTCCGGCCGTGCCCCGAGCCAGAAGGTGCCGCCAGGGATCTCGGCATCCCCGACGAGGGCGCCCGCCCACCAGGCGGGATCGGGGTGTGCCCCGATCGATGGTGCCGGATAGCCCAGGGTTTGGCGGGTGTAGGTGAAGGCCTCGGTGTGCATGTCCTCGTGGAAGACGGCGTACTGGACCAGGTAGTCCCTGCGCGCATCGGTGGTTCCATCGAGGAGCCGTGCGCGGACGCGCTCCAGCACGCCCTGCATATAGGACAGCGTCTCGCCCAGCTCGGGCAGGGGCAGGTCCCAACGGTCGTCGTGGGCGATGGTGATCGAATCGTAGAGGCGGTCGACATCGGCACGGCCGGGTGGCTCGCCGCCGTGCTGGCGCAGGACCCAATACTCGTAGAAATAGGCCGCGTGGCCGATCTCCCAGCGCAATGGGTTGACGATGCGAAGCCGCGGTCCCACGAGCTGCGCCGGATCGAGGCCCTGGATCAGCGCGCGGGTACGGGCGCGGGCGTCCTCGGCCTGGGCGGCAAGCTGCTGGGGGCTGGGCTGGGGCATGGGGTCACCTCCGGGGCCTATGGTCCCAGGCCCGGCAGGGATTGTCACCGGACCGGGGACTCGGGGACACTGCGCCGATGCGTGTTCGACTCATCACCCCGGCCCCGCCGCGCTCGCGCACCGGCAACCGGGCGACTGCGGCGCGCTGGGCACGCATCCTGCGCGATCTCGGGCATCAGGTCGAGGTCTCGGTGGACTACCGGAGCGAGCCCGCGGACCTGATGGTCGCGCTGCATGCTTGGCGCAGCGCCTCGGCGGTCGCGCGATTCCGCGAGCGTTACCCAGGGCGCCCGCTGGTGGTGGCGCTCACCGGGACCGATGCCTATCGCTTCATCGAGAGTGACCCTCTGCCGACGCTGCGGTCGATCGCCCTGGCCGACCGTCTGGTGGGCCTGCACGAGCGTATCGCCGACCGGGTCCCGCCGGAGCACCGAGCCAAGGTGCGGGTGATCTACCAGTCCGCATTGCCAATTCCGCGTCGGGCGCCGGCCAGGCGCGATTTCCGGGTCTGCGTGGCCGGTCATCTGCGTGAGGAGAAGGACCCGCTGCGGCCGGCCTATGCCGTGCGCAAGCTGCCGGTGGGCAGCCGGGTGCGCGTCGACCAGTACGGCATGGCCCACAGCCCCGAGTGGGCGCAGGCCGCGACCACGGAGATGGCCACCAACCCCCGCTACCGCTGGCACGGCGAGGTCTCGCACGGGCGGCTGCGGCGGGTGTACGCCAGGGCCCATCTGCTCGTACTGCCCTCGCGGATGGAGGGCGGCGCGAACGTGATCTCCGAGGCGGTGGTCGCCGGGCTGCCGGTGGTCGCGTCGCGCATCCCGGGCTCGATCGGGCTGCTGGGCGAAGACTATCCCGGCTTCTATCCAGTCGAGGACACCGAGGCGCTGCGCGCATTGCTCTTGCGGTGCGAGTCTGACCCGATGTTCTACCGGGGGCTCGAGACGGCCTGTGCGGTCCGCCGCGATCTTTTTACCCCGGAGCGCGAGCGCGCCGGCTGGGAGGCGGTGCTGGGCGAGCTGGGCTAGATGGAAGGCGTCCGTGGGAGCGGCTCGGCCGGATCGGGGGCGAGGGCCGAGAATCCAGGGGGCAGGTGATATGGGCAGGGCTGAGGTCAGCGATCAGCAGGGCGCGCCGCCCACCCGGCTCACCCTCGGTTGGCGCGAGTGGATTGCGCTGCCCGAGATCGGGCTTACGCTCATCAAGGCCAAGGTCGATACCGGAGCGCGCACCTCGACCCTGCACGCCTTCTACGTCGAGTCTTACCGACAACAGGGCGAGTCTTGGGTGCGCTTTGGTGTGCACCCACTGCAACGGCGCACCGACGTGGTGGTGCACTGCCAGGCCCCGGTGCTCGACCGGCGGACCGTGAGCGACTCGGGCGGGCATCGCGAGCGGCGTTATGTGATCGCCACGCCGGTGGCGATCGGCGGCACGGTTTGGCCGCTGGAGCTCACGCTCACCAACCGCGACGCGATGCTCTTTCGGATGCTGCTCGGGCGAACCGCCATGGCCGGCCGGGCCCTGGTCGACCCGCAGTGCTCCTATCTGTGCGGGCGCCAGCGCGATCCCGGCTCGCGCTACCCCGGGAGCCGCTGAGGTCGTCCACGGTCCTCGCATGGGGCACGGCAACGCTCCCGGCCGCGAGGAGAACCCCGGCGAGTGACAATGGCCCGCGCAGCGGCTAGCCTCAAGGCCAATATCCCCAGCCAGCGATCCTTGCTCGAGCTCAGTGTGGCGCAAACGGGCCTGCGGATCATCGAGCGGCCTCATGCTCAAGGCCGCGCTCGACTATGCCCGTCTCGGCTGGTCGGTGATCCCCATCGAGCCCCGCGGCGAGCGCCCACTGATCCGCTGGCAGGCCTACCAGTACCGCCGTCCGGAGGTGACCGAGGTCGCGGACTGGTTCCAGCGCTGGCCTGATGCCAACCTCGCCGTCGTCACCGGCCTAGTTTCCGCCCTGGTGGTCCTCGATCTCGCCCCGCGACCAGGTGCGGACACCGGCCTCCCGGGTTCGGAGCAGGCGCATCGCGCCCTGCCTGAGACGGTCGAGAGCCAGACAGGCGCCGGCGGGCGCCACCTGTACTTCACCCACCCTGGGGAGGTCCTGCCCAACCGGGTTGGGATCGCCCCGGGTACTGAGCTCCACGGCGACGGCGGTTACGTCGTCGCGCCGCCCTCGCTCCACGCGAGCGGTGGGCCTTACCGCTGGCTGCGCTCACCCGATGTCTGCCCGCTGGCCGCGCTGCCCGACTGGCTGATCGGCGGCGCGGATCGGGGCCACGATTACGGCCATCCGCCCGACCATTGGCGGCGCCTGATTCGCGACGGGGTCCCGGAGGGCGCGCGCAGCGAGGGTATCGCCGCGCTCGCCCGGCACCTGCTGCGGCAGGGCGTTGACGCGGAGCTGGCGACTGAGCTCCTCCTGACGTGGAACACGGTGCGTTGCCGGCCGCCGCTGGAGCCGGAGGAGGTCGTGGGCCTGGTCAGGTCGATGCTGCGACGCCATCCGCGGGCGGACCAGGACGAGGGCTGACCCCGGGTGGGCCTGGCGGCTCTCCCGAATGCGGCGGTGCGGGCTCAGTCGCCCGGAGCTCGATCGGCAAAGGCCCGCTCGAAGCGGGCTTGCAGGCGCGGGTCGCCGCGCTCGGCCAGCGCCTCACCCAGGCGCGAGCGCAGCCGGGCGTTGTTGCGGTAGGTCGCGAGCTCGGTGATCGCAACCTCGGCGCTGGCGCGGTCGGCCTCGGCGGCGACCTCGATCAGCCACTCCAGCGCGGACTCGCTGCGGTGAAGGGCGGCGGCGCGCAGGAGCAGGCGGTCGGCGTCGCGCTTGAACGGCTCGGCGTCCCAGCGCGCGCGGAGCAGGCCCAGTGCCTCGTCGAGGTGCGAGCCGCCAAGGGCGAGGGCGGCCAGGCCACCGAGCCCCGTCTCGGGCGCATCGAGGAACCCGGCGACGAAGTCGAGGGCCTCGATTCCCGCCACCTGCAGCAAGGCGACCAGACAATCGCCGGTCACCTCCAGCTCCGCGTCGCCGCAGAGCGCCTTGGCGCGCAGCACCGCCTCGGCCGCGAGCGGCTCGGTGCAGGCAATCGCGTGCACGGCGCCGCTGCGGGCGTGGGGCTCGGGGTCGTGCAGCAGATAGACCAGGTGGACCAGGGCACGGGGGTGCGCGGTGTTGGCGAGCCCGGTGGCGCAGCTCACCCGCAGGTCCACCGCGGTGTCGACGCTGCCGCCCCAGGTCGGCTCCGGCTGGCGGAAACCGATCCCGTCGATGTAGAAGTCCGCGTCTTGCGCATCGATCGCCACCAGGGCGCGAGCGATGGCCCCCTTGGCGATGCAGCCCGGGTCGCGCTTGATCGGGTCGTCCAACAAGCGGCGGTAGGCGGCGACGAGGTCCGGCTCCAGCGCGTCGAGCAGCCGATCGCCGGCCAGCTCCGCGGCCTTGGCGACCAGCAGAGAGTGCGGGTCGGCGAGGGCCTCGCGCACTGTCGCAAGCAGCTGCCCCGGCGTCGCGTGCTCGCAGCGCGCGGAGAAGTCGTCGATGCGTGTGCGCGGGTCTTGCCGTTTGGCCATGAGCCATTGTGCCTGAATCCGTGGCCCCTGGTCCCGCCGACGGCCAATCGATTCGGTGCCCTGAAGCGTCAGGAAACCGGACCGAATCCGACTGCGAGCCTCACCAAACCGGGTGGTCGCCACCTGGGCCAGGGTGTCGCGGTGCCTACCAGTGCAGAACGAGGGCACCGTCCGCGGCGAGCTCCGCGCGGGTGCCGAGCGGGCGTCCCTCGCGGTCGAGCATCTCGCGCAGCCAGTGGCGGTCCTCCGGCGTCGCGTGGTTGAGGCGCAGACGCCGGATCTGCATCGGCACCAACTCCAGGCGGCGCAGCTCGCCCGCGTGGTCGAGGGTGACGAAATACATCAGCGCGAGGTCGCCGCGATAGGCTTTGTGGCCGCCGATGCCCTCGTAGTCGTTGAGAAAATCGCCGCAGCCGTAGATCACCAAGCGCCCCTGATGGACCTCGATGCCCTTGGCGTGGTGGGAGGAGTGCCCGTGCACCAGGTCCACCCCGGTCTGATCGATCAGGGCGTGGGCAAAGCGGCGCTGGGCCTCGGGTATCTCGTAGCCCCAGTTGCCGCCCCAGTGGATCGATGCGAGGAGGAGGTCCCCCGGCCGCCGCACCCGGCCGACCTGACGGCCGATGCGCTCGACCGTAGTATCCCCGAGGTCGGGCAGCAGGTGGACGCCCGGCCGACCCGCCGCCGCGGCCCAATCCGCGGGCACCCCGCTGCTGCGATGGGCGAGTCCGAGCACCAGCAGGCGTCCCCCGCCCGGCAGCGGCAGCACGGCCGGGGCCTCGGTCTCCGCCGCGTCGCGCCCCGCCCCAGCCGGTGCGATGCCCAGGCGGTGCAGGGTCGCCAGACTGTCCTCCAGGCCCGGGTAGCCCCAGTCGAGCACGTGGTTGTTGGCGAGCACGCAGCAGTCGATCCCGGCCACCTGGAGGCAATGGGCGTTGCCGGGGTGCACGCGGTAGTGGATGCCCTTGCGCGGCCAGGGTGCACCGCGGGCGGTGACTGCCGTCTCCAGGTTGACGATGCGCAGGGCCGGCCCGCGCCTCGCGAGCTCGCCCAGGGCATCGCCCCAGACGTAAGCGAGGTCGACTGGCCGTGTAATCCGCCCGCTGGCGCGCTCGGCCAGGGCGACATAGTCCAGTGCGCTGCGGACGTACGGCTCGTAGAGCCGCGGGTCGCCGGGGCTGGGGAGGATCTGATCAATGCCCCGGCCGAGCATCAGATCGCCGCACAGGAAAAGGGTAATGCCCTTGCCCACCCTCGCCCGGCCCGCGACGGCCCACCCCGCCGCCGTGAGCGCCAGCGCCGACGAGCATCGCAGAAAGCGCCTGCGATCCGCTCTCACCCGTCGCCCCCGCGCCCGTGCCTCATGTGGCTAGTTATAGTCCTCCCTGCGCCCTTGCGCCCCCCGGCCCCTGGAGCAGACCGCCCAGGAACGGTTAGGCTTAAGGGGAAGCTGAGCATTTGCCATCCCTGGCAACCATCAGCACGGAACCCGAAAGGTGCGCTTTCCGGGTTCTTTCAGCGTCAAGCGCTTGGGCGCTTGAAGCGGGCGGGGCGTTCTGCCCGGTGCCGGTATCGCTGAGTGTTTTACCCTGTGCTCCTTGGCGATAGGGACCCCGATGCGAGTGACGACGATGGTCAAGCCCCTGCTGTCCTTGCTGACCGCCGTGCTCCTGCTCCATCCCCTTGCGGGGCTCGCGGACGCGGAGCGCGGGCAGCTGCTCTATGAGAACCACTGCCTCTCCTGCCACGAGAGCAACGTGCACATCCGCGAAACCCAGGCGGCGCGCTCCCTCGCCGCGGTGCGCGCCGCGATCGAGCGCTGGCAGGCGGTGGGCAATCTGGGCTGGGGCACGGAGGAGGTGGCCGACGTGGCGGCCTATCTCAATGCCACCTGGTACCACTATCGGGAGTGATTCCCCGCTGTGATTCCGATGGGAGCCTTGGTATGCGTCGCCTGATCTCTCTTGCCCCTTGCGTTCTCGCCGTGCCGGTGCTCAGCGCCTGCACGCGGCAGGACCCCGCCATCGACGTCGATCCGCAGGTGGGACGCGCGTGCTTCGAGCGCCACCTGGCCTCGCTGCCCCCGGGCGCTCAATACGAGGGCATCGAACGTGCGATTGCCGGTCGGCTTAGCATCCGCGTGATGACCGGCCTCGACCTCAAGACCCTGGGGTGCGGACTCAATCCCGATGGGTCGCTCCAGCGCGACGGCCCATAGGGTCGTGCGACCCGTCGGGCCCGGCGACTCCGTGCCGCGTCGTCGGCCATTCCGGGGCATCAACCAGCGCCAACAGGCCGCGGCAGGGTCCTGAGCCGGTTGTGGCCGCGCGGTATTTGTTAACAGAAGGAACCTTGACGCCAATGCCCACTCGTGGTAGCGGGCTATTCTCAATTCAGAGCTCGCTGATATTCCGTATCTTGCTGTTTTCGAGAGGGAAAACGAGGTGACCGATTTTTGACCGTTTTAAGGACTTCTTAATGCAACGGACCACTTAGCGTTCGTCCTCGGGCTCCATCCACAGGGTTATCCACAGAAACGGTGAACAAAAAGGGCTTTGATCGTCTGCATTTACTCTTGCCGCACCGATCAGAGAAACGACGTGAATAACAGGCGGCAACCAGCTTACGTTCAGAGGTCGGCACCCACGCAGCGCGGTTGTCGTCCCGCTCGGCGACTGCGCACAGGCGCCTGATCAATGCACTTCAGGGGACCTTGAGAAATCCCGTCCTTGGGATCTTGCAAGACGCCGAGCGAAACGTGCGACTTCCGCTTCGCCTCGTGCTCAGGTGGTTGGACACTTGAACGGGGCGGCACGTCCCCGTGCCGCACGGGCACCTTGAGCTTTTCAAGATGCCCTTCAAACCGGGGCCTTTGGAACAGGTCCTTACCCGGTCGTCGGTCGAGCACTGGCAGGATGTCATCGGCGACCACCCCCGCGCCGGCGCCAGCCTTGTCCGCCCCATGCACAAGGCCTACCGGTCAACCCTGGGGTCGAGTCGACGCGCCGGCAACCGGCGCCCGGCGTTGACGGGGGCGGGCACGGCTCAGTAAGACGGCACCTCCTGCGTCGCCTCGCTCCGGCAAGACCGCCTGGCCGTTGCGATGCATCCGCATCGGCCCCGGCATCGCATGGTCGTAGGCGGCGTTGCGTTGGTGGTGGTCGGCGCCGTGCGTGCGTGCCTGCGATGGATGGTCGGCACGGCAGGCGAAGCGGTCGTCCCCATTACCGCGCGGCACGAGAAAGGGCAGCGTCCTGCAGAGCCTGCGGGGCGGCCTTGGGTCCAACGGATCGAGAGGTCGCGGGACCGGGGCCCGCGCGGGCCCGCTTGGCCTGGACTCGACCGCGTCGGCGCTCCCCGGCGGTCGCGCACGAACGGCAGCGGCGAGAGACCGGTCTGGCCCACACGAGCCAGCCCGCGACACCCGGCGATCGACCAGGGCGGTCCCGCTCCCAGACCGTTCGGGCGTCCTCGCAAACACGCGCCGCGCCAGTGGTCTGTTGTACAAACGGGGAATGTTGCGGGGCGATCGCGGGGTCCCGCGCCCCGCGCAGTCGGCGATCGGAACTCCCCGTCACCGCCGCCAGAACGCCGGTGTGAGCAGCACCAGCAGGGTGAAGATCTCCAGCCGGCCGAGGACCATGGCGAAGCAGAGGATCCACTTGGCCGGGTCCTCCAGACCGGCGTAGCTCGCCCCAACCTGCCCAAGGCCAGGCCCAAGGTTGTTGATGCAGGCCGCGACGGCCGAGAAGGCGGTCATCAGGTCGAGCCCGGTCGCCGCGAGTGCCAGGTACATGGCGACGAAGCTGGCGACGTAGAGTGAAAAGAAGCCCCAGACCGCATCGACCACGCGGTGGTGCACGGTCCGGTGGCCCATGCGCACCGGGAGCTGGGCGTTGGGGTGGATCAGCCGGGCGATCTCGCGCAGACCCTGCTTGATCAGCAGGAGCAGGCGGATGACCTTGATCCCGCCCGCCGTGGAGCCGGCGCAGCCCCCCACGAAGCTGGTGAAGAGGAGCAGGATCTGCAGGAAGGGGGGCCAGTAATAGAACTCTGCCGTGGTAAAGCCGGTGGTGGTGCCGATCGAGACCACCTGAAACAGCCCGCGGATGAAGGCATCGTCCCAGAAGAGGTAGGTGTCGGTGTGATAGAGGGCGATGGTGACCGTGATGGTCACCCCGACGATCAGGGCCAGGTACAGGCGGACCTCACTGTCCTGCCAGTAAACGCCGAGGCTGCGGCGGCGGATGGCCACGAAATGGAGCGCGAAATTGATCCCGGCCGCAATCATGAAGACCACGGCGATCATCTCGATGAGGCTGCTCTCGAAATGGCCCATGCTCGCGTCATGCGTCGAGAAGCCGCCGATAGCGACGGTGGAGAAGGCATGCCCGACGGCGTCGAAGGGGGACATGCCGGCCAGCCAATAGGCCGTGGCGCAGCCGACCGTGAGCCAGACGTAGATGTACCAGAGCGCCTTGGCGGTCTCGGTGATGCGGGGGGTGAGCTTGTTGTCCTTCATCGGCCCCGGCATCTCGGCGCGATAGAGCTGCATGCCGCCCACGCCGAGCATCGGCAGCACGGCCACCGCGAGGACGATAATGCCCATGCCGCCGAGCCATTGGAGCTGCTGGCGGTAGTAAAGGATCGACCGGGGCAACTGGTCGATGCCGTGGATCACGGTCGCCCCGGTGGTGGTGAGCCCGGAGATCGACTCGAAGATCGCGTCGGTGACGGAGAGGCCGGTGCCCTCGTCAAGCACGAACGGGAGCGCCCCGGTCAGTCCCAGCACCCCCCAGAAGAGCACCACGACGAGGAAGCCGTCGCGTAGCCGCAGCTCCCGCCGGTTGCGGCTGACCGGAAGCCAGGTCAGCAGACCAGTGCCGAGGATCAGGGCGAAGGCGGTAAGGAAGGCCCCCAAGGCGCCGTCGTCATACCAGAGTGACACCAGCATAGGCGGCAGCAGGCTCAGGCTGAACAGCGCGAGCAGCAGCCCGAGGATCTTCTGAACGACGAACAGGCTCATCGACCGCCAACGCCCGCTCGGGTGGGGACCTCGCGGCCCGGTGTCGTCTCGGCGGCCGCGCCTGGGTCGCTCATCAATCGGGTCCGCTAGGTCATCGACCGGGTCAGAGGAAGGTGACCCCGACCTGGAACAGCTTCTCGACCTCGGGCACCCGGCGTTTGTCTTGCAGGAACAGGATCACGTGGTCGTCGGGCTCAATACGGGTGTCGTGGTGGGCGATGATGACCTGCTCGCCGCGCACGATGGCCCCAATGTTGGCCCCTTTCGGCAGACGGATGTCCTCGATCGCGCGTCCGACGACCTTGCTCGATCCTGGGTCGCCGTGGGCGATGGCCTCGATGGCCTCGGCCGCCCCGCGGCGCAAGGAATGGACCATCACCACGTCGCCCCGGCGCACGTGCTTCAAGAGCGTTCCGATCGTCGCCTGCTGGGGCGAGATGGCGACGTCCACCGGCCCGCTCTGCACCAGGTCGACATAGGCGGGGCGGTTGATCAGGGCCATGACCTTGCGCGCCCCCAGTCGCTTGGCCAGCATCGCCGAGAGGATGTTGGCCTCGTCGTCGTTGGTGACCGAGCAGAAGACGTCGGTGTTCTCGACGTTCTCCTCCAGCAGCAGGTCCCCGTCCGCCGCGTCGCCGTGCAGGACGATGGTCTTCTCCAGGGTCTCGGCGATCTGCTTGCAGCGGCCGAGATCGCGTTCGATGACCTTGACCCGGTAATCGTTTTCCAGGGCGCGGGCGAGGCGGGTGCCGATGTTGCCGCCGCCGGCGAAGATCAGCCGCTTGTAAGGCTTGTCGAGCCGCCGCAGCTCGCTCATCACCGCGCGGATGTGGTTGGGGGCGGCGACGAAAAAGACCTCGTCGTCCGCCTCGATGACCGTATTGCCCTCCGGCTGGATGGCCCGGTCCTGGCGATAGATGGCCGCCACCCGGGCGTCGACCTTGGGCATGTGGTCGTAGAGGGTGCGCAGCTCGTGGCCCACCAGCGGTCCGCCGTAA
>JALOTB010000091.1 GCA_025458165.1 Chromatiaceae bacterium
TACAACACGTCGCCATCCTACAAAATGACCTATATCAATAGAATCGCATTGTACATGGCTACACCGCCAGATCCAGCAATCCCCTTCAGGCCGCACCGCGACTGGCTTGCCGGCACCTCAGTGGTCGGTTTAGAGGGGGAAGATCAGCCGGACTCCCTGGCCTTCCTCCAGGTCAGCATCAACCAGCCCGGGGCCGCGTCCTCCGGCGCCTCCCCCGCGCAGATCTTCCAGGACATCCGCGAGGCCATGAGCGACGGCCGCACCGACCTGGACGGCCTCGGCGACGCCGCCTTCATCGCCACTGGCGGGATCTACGTCCTCCAGGGCGAGCGCATGATCTCGATCGGGGCGGGCAACACCTCGCGGCCGGAGGTGCAGGCGCGGCTACGGTCGGCTGCCGGAATTGCTTTGGGCCGGCTACAGCAACCGTGATTCGAGTGCTCTGCGAGCAGGGCCGCAGGGCCCACCTGTCGGCGCTTACCGGAAGATCAGCGGGAACCGCTCAGGGTGCGAGAGGCTTGCCAAAACGGGACGATTGGGCCGCCGAGCGCCTCCACGTCGCCGCCAACGAGCAGCGGGTCAAGGTCGCGCCGGGCCTGGAGCACGGCAAGCCCATCTCCGACCAGCTTGCGGCGCAGGTCTGTGCGCATGACGGCCGACCGCACAGGCGCGCATCCAGGCTTGGAGGGCTCGGTCGAAACCGCACCTACCGATTCACAGCGGTCAGCTCCCCGATCGCCGTCCAAGGCAGCGCCGTCGCCGCCCGCCGCTGCTGCACCTGCTCGCCGCCGTAGACGAGCCAGCCGGGCGCGGCGACGTCGCCAGCCAGCGCGGCAAAGCGTTCGAACCCGGCGAAGAAGTCGGACGCCAGCGTCTGGCCGGACTTGACCTCCACCGGCACCAGCGCGGTGCCGCGGTCCAGCACGCAGTCCACCTCCAGCCCGCTGCGATCCCGCCAGAAGTACAGGTTCGACGGCAGCCCCGCGTTGGCCCGCGCCTTGAGAAGCTCGACGATGACCCAGCCTTCGAACAGCGCGCCGCGCAGGGGATGCGCGCGCAGATGCGCGGGGTCACGGATCTCCAGCAACCACGCGGCGAGCCCCGGGTCCAGAAAGTACAGCTTCGGCGTCTTTACGAGCCGCTTGCCGAAGTTCCGAAAGTACGGCCGGAGCAGCATGACGACGAAGCTCGCCTCCAACACCGATATCCAGGCCTTCGCGGTGTTGTGGCTGATGCCGCAGTCCGCGGCGAGGCCGGACAGGTTCACGAGCTGTCCGCTGCGGCCCGCGCAGAGCCTCAGGAACACCTGAAAGCTGGAGAGGTCGCGCACGTTCACGAGTTGGCGCAGGTCCCGCTCCAGATAGGTCTGCACGTAGTTCGCGTACCAGCGACTCGGGTCCAGCCCACGGTCGTAGATGGGCGGATACAGGCCCCGGACCAGCAGGTCGTCGATGCTCCCCGGCGCCAGCTCCGCCGGCAGCTCCGCGTAGCTGAACGGCAACAGCGTTAGCAGTGCCGCCCGGCCGGCCAGCGATTGGGAGACGCCGGCCAGCACATCGAGCTGCTGCGATCCGGTGAGGATGAAACGCCCCGGCCGGGGGTCCCGATCGACGATGCCTTGGAGATAGGACAGCAGCTCCGGTGCCCGCTGTACCTCGTCCAGCAGGGCCCCTTCCGGATACTGCGCGAGAAAGGCGCGGGCGTCCTCCAGCGCAAAGCGCCGCAGGTCCGGATCCTCCAGCGACACATAGGGCAGACCGGAGAAGGTCGCCCGGCACAGCGTCGTCTTGCCGGACTGCCGCGGGCCAGTGACGACCACCACCGGATAGCCCTGCGCGACGGCCGTCAAGGTCTCGCCTGCGGTGCGCGGGATCAACATCCCCGAGATGTTCGGGTCCGTTAGGCTGATTGTCAATTCGATTGCCAATCAGCCTAACGGACCGGGCATCGAGGCCCGGCGTTGGCGGCGGCTTCTCGAAGACCTGCACGGCCCCGCCGCAGCAGCGCCAGCCGCCAAGCCTCTGGCTCCCGTCTCCCGCGCGCGGGAGAGGGGCCAGGGGAGAGGGCCGTACCGACCTGGACGGCCTCGGCGACGCCGTCTTCATCGCCACCGGCGGGATCTACGTCCTTCAGGGCGAGCGCATGATCTCTATCGGCGCGGGTAACACCTCAGAACCAGAGGTGCGGGAGCGGCTTCGGCAGCTCTGAGCGTTGCGCGAGGAGTCCGCGCGGGACCAGTCTGCGGAAGATTACGGGTCGATCAGCGGGAAGACGCTCACGGTTTCGACCGTGTCGAGGTCGGGCCAGTGGAGGCGGCCGGGGCGGGGGCCTTGAGGTTGAGCATCCTCTGTCCTGCCCGTCCGCTCCCTAGGTCCAGCCGCCAGATCAGCCTTGATCGGTTTCCCTCCCGGCCAGCAGCCCGGCCATCTCCCGCACGCCGATGGCCTCGATGCCCTCGGCCAAGGGGTAACGCTCCTCCCCGGCATAGACCACGAACGCTTGTTTGGGCTTCAGGTCCTCGCAAGCGACGTAGAAGCCGCGCCGCGGTTTAGCACTCAGCCCGCTTTTGATCTCGATGGCCCACAGCGCCCCGTCCGGACGCTCCAGGAGCAGGTCGATCTCGGCGCCGACCGCGGTGCGGTAGAAAAATGGCTGGGTGCGGTGCGGAAGCAGCGAGAGCAAGTTCTCAATGACGAACCCCTCCCAGCTCGCACCGAACACCGGGTGACCGGTCAGGCGGTCGAGATCGGCAATGTCGAGCAGGGCATGGACCAGGCCGCTGTCGCGGACATAGACCTTGGGCGCCTTGACAAGGCGCTTGCCGATATTGGCCGAGTAGGGACGCAGTCGCCGGACCAGAAGCAGGTCGACCAGGAGATCGATGTAGCGCGTCACGGTCTGGGTGCTGACGCTAAGCGCCCGCCCAAGCTCGGAGGCGTTGAGCAGTCCCCCTTGTCGGTGGGCGAGCATGGTCCACAGCCGTCCCAGGGTCTCTGCTGGAATGCGCGACCCGAAGGCCGGCACATCGCGCTCCAGATAGGTGCGGATGAAGTCCTTGCGCAGGGAGAGGCTGGCCGACTCGTCGGGCGCCAGATAGTGGTCCGGGAAGCCGCCGCGCAACCATAGGCGGTCGAGGTCCGCTCGGGTCGATCCAATCTCTAGAACGGTCAAGGGCGAGAGGTCCACGAAGGCAATCCGCCCGGCCAGGGTCTCGCCGGACTGGCGCAGCAGATCGATCGAGGCCGAGCCCAGGATCAGGTAGCGCCCAACCCTTCGGCCTTCGCGGCGACCCTGGTCGATGAGCCCGCGCAGGGTCTGAAACAGTTCTGGAACCCGGTGGATCTCGTCGAGGATGACCAGGCGGTCCGCGAAGCGCTCCAGATAGAGCCGGGGGTTGGCCAGCTTGTCCCGATCCTCCTGGGATTCCAGGTCCAAATACAGTGCCTCGCCCTCCGCACCGAGCATCCGGGCCAGGGTGGTCTTGCCGACCTGGCGGGGGCCGATCAGGGCGACGGCCGCCTGGCGGGCGAGGGCGGAGCGTAAAGCCTGATCGGCGAGCCGGGGCAGTAACATTGCAATGTTTCCGTATGATGGAAATATTGCAAGGATAAACCAATCTTGGCCGCCAGAATTTTTCGCATGCGAAAGTTTCGGTCCCCAACCGTGGAGGGAAATCGAAGGGCAGGGGCCAGGCTCAAATTCATCCGGGAGGCCGCGCCGCCCGCCGCGCAGACCGCCGTCGACCCCTGCGGCCTGATCACCCGCGACGACGCCGCCCAACTCCTCGGCGAGCCCATGCTGGAGGGCGAGCGCCGCGAGGAAGGCCGCGTCGGCATGACCCTCTGCCTCTACAACCCGGCGGACCCGGACCGGGGAAGCTCCTTGACGGCTTTGCGCCCCAAGGCAACCTCCCCACCAGGAGGGGTGGCCGGGATCACCGGTTACCACGGAAGAGCAACCAGGGCGGCGGCCCGACTTAGACCAACACCGATCCGGTCGAAGCGACAACTACGTTGACAAACACCGCTCCCTGCGCTTCCTCCAGGTCAGCATCAACCAGCCCGGCGGCGCCTCCTCCGGAGTCTCGCCCGCGCAGATCTTCCAGGCCATCCGCGACGCCATGAGCGACGGCCGCACCGACCTGGACGCCTCAGCGACGCCGCCTTCATCGCTACTGGGGGGTCTACGTCCTCCAGGGCGCGCGCATGATCTCGATCCGGGCGGGCAACGCGTCACGGTCGGATGTCCGGACTGAGTGGCGGGAGACGGCAACACAGCGGTCCGCCTGTTGGACGACTAGGCCCCTTTCCCACCTCCAAATGACCCCGGCCCCATTGTTTCTCCGCTTCATGGGCACTGACGAGTCGAACGCCGCCGCTGCCGGCGGATGGTTACTCAGGAGCAATGCCTTCTCATCAGCGCTGCATGAGACTTTCTGTTGTATACGTTACCTCGCGGTCTGTTGACCAACTTTTGGTTCCTGAAGTCTACGCGCAGGCCAGCATCGTTTGAACATAGCAGTCGGGCGCCGCTTATCCGCGCAAGTGCAATCACGTGCTCGTCGTCAGAAACGCAGACGCGTAACGCGCGGACGCGTGTTGTTTCTTGATCTACTGCTGCGTCGTCTACTTTCTTGGCGATGCCCTTTCGATCCATTTCAACGAGTATCGAGCGGTATCGTTCTAACCGTTGATATTCTACTCGAAGGTGCCCCCCATAAACCAAATACGCTTTTCCTTGGAATAAGGCTTTTTTAAAGAGACCCATTTCATCGTTGCCTTCTGCCCGCAAGAGAGCTGAGAACAAATTCGCGTCTATGATAGAACACATTAGCGTCACGCCCCGGGTCGCATCAGAATTTCCATTTCCTCCTGCAAGAAGAATTCACGGTAGCACGCGGGAGCGTTGAGGACGTTACCGCCGCTGTCAAAAGACAGTCGATGCACCTCTAGATCAAGGCCGGGCTTGTCGAAGAACAACAGCTGTACATTCTCGGGATCTATAGTTCCCCGTGCTATTTGTAGCCGCACGCGATCTATCAAATAGTCGCTATGTGTTTCAATCACGAAATGCTTCTTGGATTTGGTCGCTAAAGTGACGAAAAACGAACCCAGAGCAGCCTGCGCCCTCGGGTGCAAATGCACTTCAGGCTGTTGAAGCAACAACCACTCGTCCTGGGCAGTTAGAACGCTTTCTACAATAACTGGGAGTACCTGGCTAGCCCCGTAGCCGACGTCCGATATATTGACGGCCGGTCCAACCTTCTTAACCTGAATCTGGAATGGGCTACTGAAGCTTCTACCTAGTTTCCTTATACTTACTTTCGAAAAGAGTCCGGACTCCCTTCCAAACACGGAAAGAGCATGTTCAACCTCCTCTAGCGTTGCACTATTTCGAGAGGCTAACCGAGCTAGTACATAGGGGACGTGGCCGCCTTCTGGCTCAAAGTCGTCGGACACTTCGTCGTAAGTACGTTTAGGTCGGGTGCGTACCGGAGCGAGCGATCGAACGTGTGATCGGGCGGGCGCAACCAGACTAGGCGGTTCCATCAGATCGAAGATTCGAGAATAGGCGCGACGCACAATCTGTTCGTTGTCGGCACCTGCGGATTTGCTAATGACGGAGATCACAAAGGTGGGCACGAAAACAGCAAGCGGAATCTCTGCGGGGATCGGGAATTTTTCCGAGAACTCGTACTGCTGCTGTTGCTTTCCCAGTCTAATAGAAATCGATCCAGATATCGTGCCGCCGGAAAACTGTGCTTCAAAGCGATCTCTACCGGAAACAATCGATAAAGCTTTGAGAATAGGCTGGCCCATGTCACTAGAGTAAGTAGCCCGTATCTCTCGTCGACCTATCGTGAGGCCCACTGAGAACGATGACGCCCGACCAAACCTTCCGCCCTTGTACGTAACAATATTCTCGAAACTTCCAAGATCGTAAGGTGGCGAGCTGAAGCTCTGGCGGATAGAAGGAAACTGGTTAGATAGGACGGTATGCAGTAGGGCAAGAAGCGTACTCTTCCCCGTACTGTTTTCTCCGACGAGAAGGGTTAGCGGCTTGATGGGAATTACGTGCCGGCCGCAAAAGGACCGTACATTTTCTACGCAGAATTCCATGTCAAATTGCAGAGAAATGAGGGAAGGAGCACGAGAGTTGAAAAGTCCTGCGGATGCGAAAGCGTTGGTCAGGTTGCTAAAGCGGCAAGAACATAATTCGGTTTACCCATTCGCGCGCCTCGGTCGCGGACGCGTTGAGCAACAGCTCTTCCGCCGCGTTGGCCGGTCGCATGGACTAGGGCACGACGATAACCCCTGGCCCGTGGTTGTCCCGGATGTAGTCCGAGAAGTGATGGGGCATTGTGCAGACGTCGTGGGCGGCGAGGAGTCGGCACTGATTGGCGGCACGAGCCCGAATCTTCCAGCCGGTTGGACCGGGTAGTCCAGCTCCCGTAGCCGACTGGAAGTCCAGCGTTGGGGGCCGGCGGATTGTGGTGAGCACAATGCCTTGGTTGAGATCGGCATCGGCTTGGAAGCGGATCATGATCGAGCCCGGGGCTCAGGCCGCCGAGCGGCGAGCCTGGTCGAGCTTGAAATACCACATGGGGTCTGCGTCGCGGGCAGCCTGGCGAAGGCGCTCGAAGTCCTGGCTGCCTTGCCTCAGGTAGGCGTCGATAGTCTCGCGGTGCGCCAGGTAGTAGGCCAACGCTCCGTATGCCTGCTCCAGTGTCAACAAGGGGAAGGCCTGGGCAATGGCTTCCGCTGTCTGGCCGTTCAGGTAGGCGTAGACCAGCGAATCCAGTGAGATTCGTGTCCCCGCCACTCGGTAGGCGCCGAGCTCATGGGCGACGTAGGTCGGTTGCACTGGGTTACCTCCGCAGGCTTGGGCCAAAGCACCCTTTCTCGTCCGCTCCGGGGCATAGCGACTAGAGCATCCTTCATGCCCCGTACGCGCGGGAATCAGCGTGAGGCCAGCTACTTGCCCACCGCGAGGCGGGCGGTATCGTGACGGGAGTCTAGCGGATTTCCGGCTGACCGGTCGCGTAGTACCGCTCGACGGCCTGCCTGGATGAGTCACGCAGCCGCCGTCGATCCTCTTCGGTCAACCGCTTCCACAACGCCGGCGCGAACCGGACGCGCGAGACGTCCCGACCGTACTCCAAGAACCTCCGCTGGGCGAACTTGCGGAAGGGCATGTCCAGGATCAGCCGCTGGATCTCGGCCTCGGTGAGCTCGGCGACGCGGGACATCCGCGCCCACGGCTTCTCGGCGGGCAGGCCGCGGGCGAGGCGGTCGAGATAGAAGTCGCGGAAGGCGAGGGTGAGGGTAGCGATCGGGACGCTGCCGTCCTCGTCAACCGTGTCCAGCAGGCAGAGCAGGAGCACCGGCTTGTAAGAGGCCGCCATGTCCATCTCCTCGCAGAAGGCGAGGAGGCGCTCGCGGATGTTGGCGGGCGTCACCGGCGTCAGCCCGAGCTGCTGCGCGATCTCGGCCGTGCGATCCTTGCGGAAGTAGAAGTAGCGGCGCGTGCCGATCTCCAGGGTGTGGTCGGGCGCCAGCTCGCCCCGCAGGACCTTGTTTCGGATGTATCCCTCTGAGGCGGACAGGGCCAAATCGAGGTCGGCGGCGGAGAGCATGTCTTGGACCTCCGACTGCCAGTCGAAGATGTCGATCTCCTCGAAGCGCTCGGCCCAGACCCCGATGTTCAGGATCACGGGGGCCGCCTCCCCACGGGCCTCCTCGTCTGCGATGCGTTCGTCCGGGGCGAGCACGTAGGCCCCGGGGCGGTAGCGGCTGGTCTTGGTGAGGCAGTGCAGGTTCCAGCTCTGGTTGTAACGGCCGGCGTTGTCGACGAAGTCGAAGACGATGAGGGACTCCTTGCCCGGCGCCTTGCGGGTGCCGCGGCCGAGCTGCTGGATGTAGACGATCTTCGAGAGGGTGGGGCGGGCCATGAAAAGCACCTCGACGTCGGGGCAGTCCCAGCCCTCGTTGAGGATGTCGCAGGCACAGAGCATGCGGAGCTCCCCGCTGGCGAAGGCCCTGAGAATCGCCTCGCGCTCCTCCGCACGCATGGCCCCGGAGACGGACCGCGCAGCGAAGTTGCTCTCCCGAAACCGCGCGGCCATCTCCTCGGCGTGGGCGATGTTGACGCAGAAGGTGACGCCCTTGCGGCCCGGTACGTGGTCCGGGTACGTCTGAACGACCAGCTCGTTTCGGGCGGGGACCGTGATTATCTGTTCCAGGTCGTGGCGGTTGTAGTTGACCTCGTTGAAGCGCACCCGGGAGAGGTCGACGTTGGTCTTCACCCGCACGCAGCGGATCGGGACAAGCTCGCCACGGCGGATCGCCTCCTCCAGGGACAGTCGATGCGCGGCGTCGCGGAAGATCTCCAGGATCGGGCGGCCGTCCGGCCGGTCAGGCGTCGCGGTGAGCCCCAGCGTGAACGCGGGCGCGAAGTGCCCGAGCAGCGAGCTGTAGGTTTCCGCGGCGGCGTGATGTGCCTCGTCGATGATGAGGTAGTGGAATGCGTCCGGCGCCAGCTCGCCCAGGCGCTTGCCGATGGACTGAATGGTGGCGCAGACCACGTCGCGCTCGGGCTCCCAGTCGCCGCCGACGATGCGCCCGCGGGTCGCGTCGGGCCAGTGGCGGGCAAACTCCCGCAGGGTCTGGTCCACCAGCGGCTTGCGGTGCGCGACGTAGAGCACGCGGGGGCCAACGCGCATGGCGTCCCGGATGGCGGTGACCGTCTTGCCGGAGCCGGTGGCGTGCTCCAGCAGGCCGATGGTGTTGCCGTCCGCGCGGATCCTGTTCAGCCAGTCGAGCGCCTGCTGCTGGTGGGTGCGCAGGTCGAACCCGGCCGCGGCCCCGGCCTGGCGTGGGAGGAAGTCCGACAGCTCGAGCAGCCCCGGCACCCGCTCCAGGAAAAGCGCGAGCTGGTCCTTGACCCGGTCGGGCTCTCGGGCGAGCTGGCGGTCGGACCAGCGGAAGACCTGCCAGCCGTGGTGGATGAGGCTGTTCTGCCGATGGAGGTCGTCCTCGAACTTGTCGAGGGTGAGCTCCGGCGGGGCGTAGTGGCTGGGGCCGTCGATCTCGAAGGCGATCAGGCGGCCGGCGGACTTGAGCGCGAAGTCGACGAAACGCGTTCCGCCGTCGATGTCGGCCACCGGATACTCCGGGGCCAGGAGCTGGGTCTTCTCGATGCCGAAGACCTGGGCGAACAGCTCGACGAAGGTGTCCTCGGGCTGGGTGGCCTCCGCGGCGCGGGGATTGATGCCGGGCTCGGTCATGGGGACCTGCCGCTCCAGTAGTCCGCCAGATCCGGAAAGATGCGCCGGATCCCACCGCGGGGGTCCGGCTGATCACCGGCGTAGCGCGGGATCAGGTGGACGTGCAGATGCATCACCGTCTGTCCCGCGGCCTGTCCCACATTGACCCCGACGTTGAAGCCGTCCGGCCGCCGCTCGGCCGCGAGCTGCTGCGCTGCGTGGCGAAGGGCGTGCCAGATCTCGGCAACCTCGTCGGGGCGCGCCTCGAAGAGATCGGCGAAGTGTCGCCGGGGGACGATCAGTGTGTGGCCAGGCGAGACGGGGAAGCCGTCGCGGATGGTCAGGGTGAGGGCCGTCTCCGCGACGATCCGGTCGGGTTCGATCTGGCAGAAAGGGCAGTCGTCCAAAGGCATCCGTACAGTTAGGGCTGCAGCCGCCGCGTGCCACGCACACTGCCCCAATGGGGTTCCCGGCGCAACGGGACGCCACTTCCGGGACTGGCGAGATGGGCCAGCGACCGGCGGTCGTGAACACGCACATTCTGGCTCGCTGGGATCCCCTGTTCGCCAGTATCCCGGTGGAGAGCGTGATCTTCGAACACCAGGCCGAGTATTACCAAGCCCTGCAAGAAAGCACCAATCAGACCGATTCCGCGCCCTTCATCGCCTTCGTACTGCGGATGATCCTGGCGACGGTGAGGACCACCGCCCCCCAAGTCACCCCCCAAGTCGGCGAGCTTCTGGCGGTCATCCAGGGCGAGATGGGCCGCGAGATGCTGCGATCCGCCCTCGGCCTCTCTCGCAGTTCCGGTGACAGGTTACCTGATTACGTCCGCTGGAAAGTCTGAAGGAAGCCAAGTGCCATCGAAACGCGGAGCGCGCCGATTAGGCTGTCTTCTGCCCCTTGATCGCTTCCGGCGCGCCACGCGCCTTGGAATCTCTGCCGTACCGCGCGCGCCTCATCTTCGCCCCTTACTCACTTCGCTGGCCTATCTTAAGGGGTGTCTCAAATCCGGGGTCGACTTTAGGGCGCGGATCGATCCACGGCAGGCTCCATATCCACCTTGTCGTAAACCTCGCGCATCGATACGGTGCAGCCGATGGAGTCCAACGAAACCTCCGCATCGGGATCCGTGCAGGCGTCCAGCAGCCAGCGGCCATCCGGCTGGCGGGTGAAGACGTCGATGGCCAGGCGGTCCTGGGCGATCAGTAGGTACTGGCGCAGGCTCGGCAGGCCGCGGTAGAGGGCAAACTTGCCGCCGCGGTCATAACCCTCGGTGGACGGCGAGAGGACCTCGGCCACCAGGACGGCGTCGGTCAGCACGTCCTTGCGCCCGTCGTGGAATCTCGGCTCGTCACACAGGACCACGATGTCTGGGTAGGTGCAGGCGTCTCCCGTCCGGATGCGCAGGCGCATGTCGCTGGATAGCACCGTGCAGGGGCGCGACTTGAGCTGGGTTGACAACTCTCGGGCCAGGTTGGTGGTGATCAGGTTGTGGTTGTACGTCGCCCCGACCATGGCAAAGACCTGGCCGGCGACATACTCGTGCTTCTCGTCGACGCACTCGCGCTCCGCGGCGAGATAGTCCTCGAAGCTGTAGGAGGGTTTCGGCTGAATTGCCAAAGGCTGGCTCCTGATGCGACCCGCCCGAGTATAGCCCCATGAGTCGCCCCCACGGAAAGCGCGTTGCCACGCGCCTTTACCTGCACCTCGGCGCCCTCGACGGTGCCGACGAGGGGCTGTCAGCGCGTATCGCCGAAGCCGAGGCCCTGGCGGGACTGATCCCGGGCGATGGTTACAACCTGGTCCGTCTGGGGTTGGACGACCCGACCGTTGCGCTGCTGCACTACCCGGGCTTCTTCGACGACCCCTTCCCGGCCTTGGCCGCGAGCTGGCTGGTGGATCCTGAGGCGGGCACGGTCTCCTACCGCACCTATGGGGAATCGCTGAACCCGCCGATCCTGCACCGCAAGGAGCTGCTGCTGCCGGCCGATCACCCGCGGCGGGCGGAATACACCGCGCTCACGGAGGCCTGCGAGGCGGTCGGGCTTTTCGACGAGCCGACCCGCATCGGCTACCGGCGCCAGTGGGAGCAGTTGATCCGGGAGAAGGGGTACCGCGTCGTTGGGCATGCGTTGGTCCCGATCGGCAACGCCGAGGCGCAGGATCTGGAGGCGGCGGACAACCTGGCCCCGCTTCACGCCGGCTGGCAGGCGGCACGCCACCTCACCGCCCTGCAGCGCTACGGGTTCTCGGCGCCGGTGCAGTCGCTCGCGCGCTACGGCTTCCTCGACGGGGAGCGCACCCTCTTCGATTACGGCTGCGGGCGCGGGGATGACGTTCGTGGCTTGCGGGAGAACGGCCTGTCCGCCGCTGGCTGGGACCCTTACTTTGCTCCCGACAATCCGATCCAGGTGGCCCAGATCGTCAATCTCGGCTTCGTCATCAACGTCATCGAGGACTTCGACGAGCGGCTGGAGGCACTGACCCGGGCCTGGTCGCTCGCCGAGACCTTGTTGGTCGTCTCGGTGATGCTCGCCAACCAGAACGAGGTCGGCGGGCAGCGCTTCCGCGACGGGGTGCTGACCCGGCGCGGGACCTTCCAGAAGTACTACACCCAGCCGGAGATCAAGGCGTTTCTCGAATCGGCCCTGGACGAGGAGCCGATCCCGGTGGCGCCCGGGGTGCTCTATGTCTTCCGCGACAAGGACGCCGAGCAGCGCTTCCTGATGGAGCGCTACCGCAGCCGGCGCAATCGGCTGCGCCAACCCTCGCTGCGGGTCTCGGTGCGCGAGCGGACGGAACGTGCACCACGGGAGCGGCGCGACCGGGCGGGCGAGCGCTATGCGGCCTATCGGGAGCCGCTCGACCGCCTCTGGGCGGTATGGGTTGGTCTCGGGCGCCGGCCGGACCCGGCGGAGGTGCCGGACCTCCTGGCGCTGACTGAGGGCTTCGGCTCGTTGCCGAAGGCCCTGCGCTTTCTCGCCGCCCGCCACGAGCCGCAGGAGCTGGAGGCGGCGCAAGCGGGCCGCATCGCCGACCTCAGCGTCTACCTCGCGCTCAACCAGTTCGAGCGCCGCCGCCCCTACCGGCACTTGGAGCCCGGGCTGCAGCGGGACGTCAAGGCCTTCTTCGGCGACTACGGGGCGGCGCAGGCGCAGGCGCGGGAACTACTCTTTCGCATTAGCGACACCGAGGCGGTCGCGGACGCCTGTCGCAGCGCCGCCGAGCATGGCTTGGGGTGGTTGGAGCCGGGCGAATCGCTGCAGCTCCACACGAGCCTGATCGAGCAGCTCCCGCCCCTGCTGCGGGTCACCATCGGCTGCGCGGCAGTGCTCTACGGCGACCTGCGCAACGCGGACCTGGTGAAGGTCCACATCGGCTCGGGCAAGGTGAGCGTCATGCGCTATGACGACTTCGAGGGACGCGCCCTTCCGCGGATGGTGGAGCGGGTGAAGATCAAGCTCCGGGAGCAGGACGTCGATTACTTCGCCTATGGGGAGGGCACGGACTATCCGCCGCCCTACCTGTTTCGCAAGTCGCGTTTCATCAACGAGGAGTTCCCCGCCTACCCGGAGCAGGTCGCCTTCGAGGAGGCCCTCGACGGGCTCGGCCTCTTCGACCTCTCGGGCTACGGACCGGGCCCCGACCGCTTCGAGCGCACGCTGGCCCGACACCGCTGGGAGATCGACGGGCTGCGCCTGGTGCGCCCATCAACGCCGCCCAAGCTGGACGACCCCTGCGGGCGCTATCTGACCTTCCGCCAGCTCATCGAGTGCGGGGAGACGCAGGCGCACACCGGGCTTGCCAACCTGCCCCGAGAGATCGAGAGCTGGAACGCCCTGCAGGAGCTCGCCGAGCGGGTCCTCGACCCGGTGATCGACTGGTTCGGCATGATTCGGCTTGCCTACGGCTTCTGCTCGCCGGAGCTGGCCCGCGAGATCCCCGGCCGCATCGACCCCAAGCGGGACCAGCATGCCGCATGCGAGCACAACCGCCGCGGCAAGCCGGTCTGTGAGCGGCTCGGAGCGGCGGTGGATTTCATCGTCGACGACGAGAGCATGCTGGAGGTTGCTCAGTGGCTCGTCGCCAATACCCCCTTTGACCGGCTCTATTTCTACGGTGATGACCTGCCGCTCCATGTCAGCTATGGGCCGGAGCAATCCGGCCAGGTGGTGAGGATGGTCGTCGGTCCGTCGGGTCGATTGATCCCCCACATGATGTCGGTCGATGCTTTCCTGTCGCTCCCGTGAGGTCTGGTACGGGCATTCGCTCGTCGCGCCGCCGTGCATCTGTACGATGTCGCCGACGATGGCGAGCCCCAGGCCATGGCCGGGGACCGCCTCGTCCAACCGGCCGCCGCGCTGGGCCAGGGTCGCGGCGGCCTCCTCCGGGACGCCTGGCCCATCGTCGTCGATGTCGAGGTGCAGGCCGTCACCGGCGCTGAGCCGC
>JALOTB010000092.1 GCA_025458165.1 Chromatiaceae bacterium
TGGGCCCGTTGCGCCTTAAGGTCGGGATGCGCCGCGATGTGATCGTCGATCTCCTGGCGCAGCCGCGCGATCTCCTGGTTGAGGGTCGCCTGCATGGTCGGGCTTCAGCCCGACAGCACCGTCTGAGAAGCCTGCAAACTCCCCGTCGGCCTGAAGGCCGACCTACGGGCTGCACCCTTGTCGGCCTTCAATCCGACCAAACCACATCGGGACAGTACCAAGCCAACCATCGCGCGTCGCAAAATCGCCCTTGTGCGACCGGGGCCGAAGCCGAACCCTGGGCGCCCTGCGCCGGCCCGCCAGGTCCGTGATGAAGCGGCACAGAAAGGCGAGCTTGCGGTCCATCACCTCAGGGCTGGGTGCGGGCATGGAGCACCTCGCGCATCTGCCGACGGATCGGCTCGCTGTCGGCGTAGAGGAAGAAGGCGCGGTCCTGCTCGCGGCTGAAGAGCCCAGGCTCCGCCTCGAAGAGACAGCGGCCCTGGCGGAAGACCTCGAACCGCGCGACCGGCGAGGTCTCGTCGCCAACCACCAGCAGATCCACCGCCCAAGGCGCGAGCCGTTCCTTTAACTCCGCGAGCCAGGCCCCTTGGGTCAAGAGCGACGACACCGCCGCCGGCAGCACCGCCAGGTCCAGATCCCGCGCCGCCTCGCCCCGCGCCGCGGAGCCGAACAGCACCACCAGGCGCCAGGCGTGTCGGCGGGCAAGCTGGGAAAGGATGTCCTGCAACCGCGAGGTCTCAGGGCGGACCCCCGTGGCCGGGCTGTCAGGCTGATCCAGCGACGCACCTGCGCTCATGACCACAGCGGCCGACGAGGCAGTTGCGGCGCCAGGGTCTTGAGACCCACCCCGGCGGCCCGATCGCGCAGAAGTGGGATCAGGGCCGACTCGATCCAGGCGGCGAAGGCCTCCCAGTCGGCGCGTGCGATGGGCAGATCGCCATGGGCGAGGATGGAGTGGTTGCGCTTGCGCAGGTGGTCGAGCAGATGGTCGCGCTCGGCCTGTACGAAGCGTTGGACCTCGCCACTCAGGTGATGAGCGGCCAGCTCCCACGCGTTGCGCAGCCCAGCCTGGCGCCTACCATCGGCCCCCGCATGGATCGGCAGCCCCGAGGGGATCTGATCCTCCCGCAGATCTGCGGTGTCGATGCCTTTGGTCGCCAGCAGCCACTGGGCGGTCCATTCCAGCAACCGATAGCCGCGGGCCACGGCGTCGTCGTAGCGGCACTGGGCGGCACGGCGCTCGGCGTTGAGCCAGAGGTCCCAGAGGCGTGCCGGGGTGCGGCGGGGCTGGTCGGCCCCGGCGGTGAGGGGCTTGAGGGCGTTGAACCAGGGGGCCGCGGCACCGCCGAGACGGGGACGGTAAAGCTCGAGCTGGGCCGCGGCCGCGGCGTGGTCGAAGCGGTCCCAGGCGTCGAAGGCGCGGCTCAGATCCCGCGCGATCTGCA
Organism: Chromatiaceae bacterium; assembly: GCA_025458165.1. Taxonomy (GTDB): domain Bacteria; phylum Pseudomonadota; class Gammaproteobacteria; order Chromatiales; family Chromatiaceae; genus JALOTB01. The sequence goes on from JALOTB010000092.1 coordinate 1,449, forward strand.
GCTCGGCGCGCAACCTGGGGTCGCGGGGGGGTGGGAAGCGCGGCGAGCCCAACCGCCGCCTCGCCGTAGGCGAAGCGTTCCCAGGCGGCTAGAAATGGGGCCATACCCCGGCGCAGCCGAATGCCCTCAACACCAACCGCTGCGCTGGACTGGGTGCCGTCATGGACCTTGACCAGGTCCGCCCGGGCGCCCGTGACAAGCCGCAGCTCCACCCCAGGCCGCTCCAAGGCGGCGATGGCCAGCGCCGCGGTCATGGTCTTGGTGCCGCCGGTGTAGTCGGCGATCAGCGCGGCCTCGGGGTACGCCACCCGCAGCCGATCGATCTCGGCAAGCATCAGGTGGACGGCGGTGTCCAGGTCATCGGCGGGGACCTCGCAAACGGTAAAGGTCTCCGCGGCGAGACCGGCCTGGGTGGGGATGTTGGGCAGGCGCTCGATCTGGTCGCCCCGGCGGGCTTCAACCGGTGTTCCTTTGCCCTCGATCTGGGGGCAAGAGCCAGGCTTGCCGGTCGCGGGGTCAGACCCGGTGCAGAAGAAGGTGACGAAGGCGGGTGACACCTCGCGGATGGCGGTGAGGATGGGCGGGTGGGAGCCGCCGACGGTGCAGAGGAGGACGGGGTGGGACATGGTACAGGCCGCTTTCGTTTCAATGGACCCGACGTTACCGACAGCAAATGCGCTTGTTCTCGTAACTTACGCAGGGTCTAGTCACAGCTCGCCCGTTGTTCGGCGATGTAACGGTCGATCTCCTCCTTGGTGCGGCCCGAGTGGGGGAGCTTTTCGATCGCCTCGGAGAGCTCGCGCAGGCTGGAAGCGGGCGGACGACTCGATGCTTCGTTCACGAGGATGATGATCTCGACCACCCCTGGTGGTATCTCTGGGGGCAAATCCAACTCGATGAGGCGGTCAGGTCCTACCTCAGCCTTCATCTTGATCGCTTGCATTGTTGTGTATCTCCGTCTGGTCCCGAGCGGCGAGACAGGCGAGCTTGCGGGCGTGCGCTCGCCGTCAATGGTTCACAAAGTCGTCCCGAACACCCGCTTGGCGCCGGCTTAGCTAGCTGTCAAGACATCGGCGTGGGATAACTCAGCGATAGACGGTTTCCCCTTCCCACAGCGCCCAGTACAAAGCGCTGCCGGGCTGATCGCCCCAACGCGCGGCGTCATCGCTCGAAAAGACCAGGACATCCACCGGAATGCGCAGCGGGCGCAAGACGCTCCGCAGGCGGACCATCTCCCGGGCCCGATCCGCCACCTCTGACTCGATGACCAGCAGATCCAGGTCCGAATCATCCCGCGCATCGCCGCGGGCATAGGAGCCGAAGAGAACGATCCGCTCGGGCCGCGCCGCCTCGGCGAGGGCATTTACCACCGCTGTGATGTCGTGAGCCCTGATCATCGCCGTATGCTCCGACGGGGAACCCGCTTCGATGTGAGCCTCCTCGCCCTACCCGAGGAGTTGCTCGTTCCCCTGTTTCAGCTCTGTGTGAACCCGCTGTAACACACTCACCGAGAGATAGAGACCATGATCTTGGACCAGTGCGTCGATCTGCCGAGCCGCTCGCGCGGCGTCGATGAGCCCGCGGCGATGGCCCAGCAGGAGAAGGCCAACGGTGCCGATGGGCATCACGCCAAGTTGTCGCGCCCGCACCCTGGCCCCGCGGTCGTCTAGGGCGACCAGGTCCGCGGTGGTCTCTCGGGCCAGCACGATTGCCTCAAGCTCGCCCCGATGGAGCGCGCCGACCGCCCCCCGTACGAAGGCCTCGCCCAGCTCCGACAGCTCGGTTCGGCGAATGAAGTCCGGCAGCCTCAGGCGAGCCTCCGCGACAACGGCGGGCGGGACCAAGACCTCCGCGAAACATCCTTCGAGCAGTGCCAACCCGTCGATCTTCGCGAGGAAGATCAGTGGGCTCGCGTCAGTCACCAGCTTCACGGACGCGGCACGATCTGGTTGACCAGGTTCACATCTTCGGTCACGGATTCATCATCGATCATGAATCCGTGGCCGAAGTGCTCTTTCAATCGGTAGTGGAACTCCTCATAGCCGAGTCCGGCAAGCTCGGCGGCGGCAGCAAAGCTGACCTTGTGGGCATGGTAGAGGCTGGCCGCGAGGAAGAAATCCCCCGCGCCGTCACCCAAGGGCGCCAAGACGGGGGCAAAGTCAGGATTGAGTTGTGGTGTGGGCATAGGAGCTGGCTCCGCTTGGTACACCTTTGATTCGCTACGAGCTCAGTGCAAGCCCTCGGTCAGGGCATCCAAGACGAAAACGCCGCCTTCGAAATAGCCGAACAGGCGCTTGGCCCCAGCCTTGGACCAGGCCACACACGCGCGGGTTTGGGAGCCGTGCCGGACCTTGAGGGAGGCGATACCCGTCGCGCTGTCCTTGGCGCCGTCGCTCAGACGCTGACTGTATTCCGTCAGGGTTTGCAGATTCCGCAAAACCGCGTCTTGCACCAGGGACGACCCATCGAAAACCGTTCGCTTGCCCTGGGTGTAGTCCCGAATGCGGGCAATGCACCCCGGCATGTGCGCGATGTGCTCCCGGTCGGACTCGGGCGTCGGCCTCACAGCGGCACAGCCTCCCCCAGGATGCGTTCCCGCAGGGCCGCGGTGAGTGCCCGCTCCGAGACCACATCGACCCGCCGCCCCAGTAGGTCCTGGGCGTCCATCAGCAGGCCGCCCAGGTCGAGGAGGCTGGTCCCCGGCAAGGGGCGGACCAAGAGGTCCACGTCGCTGTCAGGCCCCGCGTCGCCTCGGGCCATGGATCCGAAGACCCGCAAGTCCGTCACGCCATGTCTGGCGGCTAGGTCCAACGGGGCCTCACGATGGGCCTGGATCAATGGGTTCATGCTGCGACCCCCGCTTGCCGCCCTTTGTGGGACTCAGTCATCTGGACTCCCCGGCTGGGCGCCGATGGAACCGGCGCGAACGTCTGCAACCATGCGGCGACGCTTCGTCTCCTGTTTCTTTCGCTTGTCCGGTTTGAGCCCAGGGGCAAACCATCCGAAGCGGTCAAACGCATCCGTGAGAAGGTCCGCGGCGCGCCGACGCTCGGCTGCGTCAGGCCAAGCCTGAGCCTGCTCCGCGAGCGCGTTCACAAGCCCGGAAAAGTCGGGATACCGGTCCTTTTCCAGAGGGCCGTTAGTATCCAAAACAGCTAGCCCATCCGCGAATCGACGGAATGCCTTTTCGCTTTCGGGCAGGGATTCAAAGGCCGCCCGTTCTTCGGCCGCCTTGCCGGCATCCTGCTCCCGCCGGCGACGTTCCGCTTCCTCCCGTTCGCGCTCCTCCACAACCGCGCGCTGAGCCTCTCGCCGCGCCTCCTCGGCACTGCGGTCGAGACACATGACGCCGTAGCCGACTGCCGTCTTCGCGCCGAAGCCCAGCCAGTCGAAGGCGTGGTCGAAGATGGCTTGCAAGAGCGGTTTCCAGCTCTGCCGCAACTGCTCCGGCAGATCGTGCGCGGCGCAGGTGACATAGAAGTCGAAGCTGGCCCCGGACGGTACCGCGAGGAAGGGGATGGGGTTGGGCTGTCCCGCGTCGTTGGGGGTGCCGCCGTGCTGGTAGTAATCGGTGTAGTGGGGCGTCATGATCTCGACGGCCAGTCGATCCTTGAACGGCCCCTGGCTCGGCGGTCGTGGGAAGACATCCCAGAAGGTCAACGCGCCGCGGGTTTGGATACCGCCGCGTAGATTGTCGAGCTCATTGAGAAACTGCCGTGGGTCGGCAAGATAGCGCGTGCGATCCTTACCCGGCGGGATGACCCGGCAGATGAATGCTGGCAGATCCAGGCGCTCCACGAGCCGAGCGCGCTGGACGCGGAAGCGGTTGCGGAGCACGGCCCTCCCCGCTTTCGCCTCATCGGGCAGGTTCTTCTCTTCCTTTCCGGTCAATGGCCACCAGGCCCCGGAAGCGCCTTCAAAACCGAAGAGCCACCAAACATCCAAAAGGGTTGGAGCGGCGCTCGCCGCCGCGCAGTAATCCTCGGGGAGCAGCGCCAAATCCTCAGCGGCCCTGCGCAGGACGCCCTTGACGCCGGAGCCGGCGAGATAGGGCAGGCCATAAGGCGTGAGAAAGGCAAATCCATTCTCCACCGGGTGCTCGTTGCCCAGGCCCGTGGCGAAGGGGGCAGTAGAGAGGGCCGAGATGCGCAGCCCCTCGGCATAGGTGTCGAACAGTACATCCTGCCGACGGCGCAGCGCGTCGAGCAGGTCGGCGACCCGCGGCGGGACACCGGTGCAGTCGGCGATGGCGGCCTTCTTATGGTTGTTGTCGGCGCTCCAGTCGTCCCGCCAGATAGGGAAGTAGAGGTTGAAGCGGTGGCCGGGGGCGGCGTCGGAAAAGTTGCCGGCGACTGAGGCGACACGCTGAATGACAGCGGCTTGGGTCATGGCGTCAGCTCCTCACACCGCATCCACGAATTGGCGAATCCACTTAAGGATCTCTAGGGCCTCGTCGGTGGCGCGGAGGTAGTCTTGTGATGAGCCTTGGTGCAGCGATCGCATGAAGACATCGAAAAGGGGACGACCCTTATCCGCCTCAAGGTGCTTGCCATTCAGTCGGTCGAAGAGTCCACGCATGACATCATCCAGCAACATCCAGGGCGTTCGATCGCCGTCTTTTCCCTTGCCTTCATAGAAAGCAAGGGTCGGCATCAGCCCACTATTCATGATCAGCCCTGGTGCCCCCTTTGCCAGATCGCGGTACTTCTTCCACTGCTCGCCTTTCAACTTCTTGTTTCGGTCGGTGACGCAGTCCCAAGCGAACGCCGCCCGCCGCTGATCGAGTGTCCTTTCCATGGTTAGCCCCCCTGCCCGACAGGACGCACCAGCACCAGGCCGCGACCAGTGGTGGCGTCGCCCCCGACTTGCAAGGGCTTACCGGCGATGCCCGGCCGGTCCGTTCCAACCCCTTCGAATACGGCGTTGAGTATTCTCTCGGCCTGTAGGAGCGGCGGCGAGTCATCCTTTCGGCTGTCCTTCTTGAACCGCGCCACGCTCGCCTGGGCGAGCCCCACCATGACGGTCTCCGGCGGCAGGTTCTCCGTGTAGAAGAGTCCGCCGTCGTCGGCGGTACCGGACTCGTCGTCGATGCGAACATGGGGCTCGACCACCATCGCATGACGGGCGAAATGCGAGAAGTCGGTGTCGTTGAGCACCACCAAATCGCTCTTGAGCTTCTTGGCGAAGAAGTCCTCGGGGTCGTCAAAGACTCGTCGCGCCAGCCAGTCCCCGATGGGGGCGCAATCGCCGTCGGCGCGACCGAGCTCGAACGACTCCAACACCAAACGGTCCTTGGCGAGCAAGGATACAACCGACTCGGCCCCGATCTGGGCCTGACCGTCGGGCACCTCCGGGACCCGCCATTGGGCCTCGACCGCCGCTAACCCGGCGAGCCGCTTGACCCTGGCCAGCGCGAGCGGCGAGGTCGCATAGACATAGGCGCCCTTGAAAGAGCGCACTGGCAGTGCGACCAGTTGCCCGTCCGAGAGCGACAGAGCGCCGGCGTAGTCGGAGGCGTTGGTCTCGGGGCCGAAGATCCGGGCGATGAGGCCACCGGACTTCCCCTCTTCCGGCCAGGCACGGTTGAAGTGGTGCCGCAGCGCCCCCTTGAGTCCAGAGCCTGCTAAGGCCGGGTGCTGGGTGTGCACCTCCCGCTGGATCGGGTTATCAATGGCGCCAATAGCCGAGCCGGCGCCCATGTGGACGGGGGTGACGGCGTAGTAGAAGACGAGACGGTTGGCCTGAAACACGATGGGCTCCTTTAGGGTAGTTCGCGGACCGATACGACCCGCAGGCGGCCCTCGGCCGCTTGCTCGAGTCGCCGGTCGTTGGTCCATAGTTCGCTGCACTTACCAACGATCGCCGCGGCAAGGTGCAAGGCGTCCGGGGTCTTCAGGCCGTGGCGCGCGCGCAGATCCGCGGCCAGGTCGAAGACTTGCCTGTCGTGCGGCACCCAGCCAAGGGTAGGTGCCGCGAAGAACTTGTCGTACTTCGCGAGCGTAACCTGGTCGGCTTCGCGCAGCGGCTTGACGCGGCACTCCATGCGTCCCAGCTCGCTCACCACCAGCTTGGGTGCTGACATCGCCGCTAGGTTGCTCGCGATACGCCGATTCCAGGGCTCCACGTCCTGGATTCGATAGATCAACACACAGGCATCCCAATAGAGGCGAGTCATGGCGTTAGTCCCAGCTCGCCCGCTCTTCGGCGATATACCGATCCACCTCTTCCTTGGTCAGCCGCCTGTGTGGCATGCGATCCAACTCGGCGAAAAGCTCGCTGAGGGTTTGCTCGGCGCGTGCGGGGGTCGGCGAGGTCGCGAGCACGATGACCTCGACCTCGCCGACGGGTATCTCTTCTGGGACAACGACCTGAAGTCGGTGGTCATCACCTAGCACGGCATTCAATCGAACGGCTTGCATCTTCGTACACCCCCTTTACGTCCAACTGCCAAGCCAGGCGAGGTTGTAGCCTTCGGCGCGTCGTTGATGATTCGGATGGTCTCCCCAGAGTCCGCTGTCCACCCATTCGGCAAGCTTGTCGGGGTCGCCTTGCAGGTCCTCGAACCAATAGACGCTACCGGCGGGCGCCGCATGTTCGGCGTCCTTTGGCCGCCAGGCGAAGAGGTCCCAGCCTGAGACGACCTCGCGACGCGGCACAGCGGCGCAGACCAGACGGGCGCTGCAGTCCCGATGGACCCATAGGTAGTCCGGGCCTTCCCGGCGCACGCCCGGGGGGACCCAGCCATCGGCGAACAACCCTGGGGTCCCGAGGATCAGGCGGAAGCGGCCCGTGCGAGCAACGGACTCCAGTGGCGGAGCCGGTGGCCGGTAGTCCACCCGCTGATAGCGGGCACCCCGGCCATCGCCACCCAGGCGCAGAAAGCCGACCTCGGGCAGGATCCCTTCGACCCCCTCGATGCCGACCATGAAGCCGGTTGCGACGAATGGCTTTGGGTCCTGGCGGCGCCTGGCCGGGTCATGGGCGGGGCTAAAGGCGTGGCCGTCCGTGGTGTAAATCAAGCTAGATGCTACCGTTCCCGCGCCTGGATCGAGCCCGATCCCAAGGCGGGGATCCCGGGCATGTAGATCCGCAGCCCGCACGGTACCCGAGCTGCTATCCGGTAGCTCGCCGGCCAAGTGGCTCCGCCAGCCGCTATCGCTCAGATAAGTACCGCCCTCCGGCTTGGTCGGCTTGTCGGTACGCAAGACCGCGACGCAGGGCAGATCGCGACCGTCGGCGACCAGCGGGTGGGCGGGCTCGGGACTCAGACGAGCGAACCCCTGATCGAGCTTCACCAGATCGGCCGGGAGGGCAAACACGGGCTCGACCGATGGGGTTCCATTCTGCGCCCCGAGACCGGCGAGGCTCACCCAAGCCACGCGAAAGGCGCCGGGTTGGGTCACCTGGCCGGTTCTTGGGTTCAGAGTGCCGAGTGCGACATCCAGACCGGCATCCCCAGAGGCCCCCCGCTCCAAATACGTCGCTAGCGCCTCGACGTCGCCACCCAGGATGGTGGAGCGGAAGGCCCCGGCGAAGAGCGAGGGGGGTGGCGGCATGGCGCCGGTGCCATGCTCGCCCGAGTCGCCAAAGGCGAGGTTGCCCCGGACGAACAGGCTGTCGACGGGCTCGACGAAGTAGAACTGGATCATGACAACCCTCCCTCCGTCGCTGGCGCCCCCGCCTCCGCAGAAGGCGCGGACCGCGTGGCACGGGACTCGCGAGCAAAGAACTCGGCGGTGACGAGGAGGTTCTCCAGTGCCGTCTTGGGATGCTCGGCGCGAATCACGTCGCAGACCAAGTCGACGGCCTCCCGTGCCAGTCGGGCGACCCGCGCCTTGCCCGCTTCATCCCTGTTCTGGCGATCGAACTGGTAGGCCAGGCTGCCCGCCACTTGAGCGCGCCAAAGTCCATCGGCGACGTCTCCCGGCGCATCGGTAATGCCTTCGAACCAGAGCTGGGCCCGGAAGATGGCCCCGCGGGAGAAGCTGGTCTGGGCCAGCTCGTCGCGCAGGTCCTTCATCAGCCGCAGGGCGCTGGCACCGACGGTTGGGCGTTGGTCCTCGGCGACCGGCCACCAGGGGCTGATGACGCTCACTTCGCCGCCGCCGCGCTTCAAGACACGGAGGCAGAACCGGTCACGCCCCGCGTTCTTGGCGCGGTGCTCGGCCTCGCGCAATTGCCGGAGCACCATGCCGAGCGGGGCCTGGTGGTGCGCGACCACGGCACCCAGGGAGGCGGTGGCCCGATGCCCCATCAGGGTCATGAGGCGGCCATTGAGCAGGCCGAAGCCGTCCGTTAGAAGCAGGCCGCGCTGCCGCTCCGCGCCCCCCGGGCGCAGCTCCCCGACACGGTCGCCGAGCTTCATGTTCGCGTGGGGCGCGAGGCCGCTGTAGGCGAGGCGGAGCAACTGCATGGCATCGAAGAGGTCATCCACCGCCACCAAAGCCAGCACATCGTCGCCCCCGGCGTAGAGCAGCTTGCCCTTGACGCAGTCCTCGACGATGTAGCGGGCCAGGTGGATGGAGAAGTCGTTGAGTGCGAGAGATGGCGGCATGGCGCGCTGGCGATGGGGGGCGCAAGGCGTCAACGTAATCGCGAAGCGCTCGATTGTCTTTCGCGAAATTGCCGACTGCGGCTTGGACTTGGGGGTGCCAGGTGTCGCGGTAGGCCAGCTTGTATTGGTCCTCGCTTCCGGCGAGCCAAGCGCCCATGCGGTCCCCGTCCATCTGGATGAGGGCGTAGTAGGTCTCCGGCTTATTGCCGCGGCCGAGTATGGTCGCGAGCGCCTTGTCCATGGGGCTCCGGTCTTCGCTATCGCGGATGCGGTCGAGGGTTGAAGGAAGCCGCTTTAGCACGTAGGCCGAATTGTCATCGACGGTGCGCCGGATTCGAGCGTGCAGAGCCTTGGGGAGCGCGACCGGATCGTCCTGGCTAATGTCGTGGTCGCGACTCAACTCGGCGAGTTTGATACTGCTCTGGACAGTCCAGTTGGACAGCAGAGAGTCGATGGACGTGGCAAGCGCCAGGGCATGGGTACTTATGACGAAGCGGTCCGCTTTCTGGCCTTTTTCCAAACCGACGACCTCGCCGACCTCGTGCGCAAACAGCGTCGGCCACAGGCGCTTGGCGGTGCACAGGGCGCAAAGGTGCTCGCCCTCTTTGGCCCAGGCACGCCGCTTCGGGTTGGCGCCTAGCTCAGCCCAGACTGTTTCAACTTCGTGCTGACCAGTCGCTTTGCCCTTTGGTTTTCGCTTTCCCTTCGCCGCCTGCAACTTCGTCGTCTGGTCTGTCAGCCACTCCCGTTCGCCGCACTGGGTGCAGCGATGCCCTTGCTGGGTGAGCGGCGCGAAGAGCCTCGCGGCTTTAACGGCGGCGAGGGAGCGCTCCGCCAGCTCGTAGACGGCCGAATAGAGGACGCCCGCGTTGGGCCGCCAGAACTGCCAGCCCTGGAGATCCAGCGCCTGGGTCAGAACACCCCAGGTGCGCTCATCGAACACCTCTCGCCGAGACAGCTCCGGGTGGACGGCCGCCAAAGCCTCCTGCAATTGCCCCGCGGCCGCCGCGGTGTCGTGCAAGTCCGCCGCCATCGGCCAGGTCGCGGCCGCCCAAGACGCCTCGGGGAACTCCGCCATCTGGGCCGCGATCTGGGCGCGGGTCTCCTCGGTGAAGTCGGCCCCCGCCGCGGCGAACACGGCCTTCGCCGCCTCTCCGGCGATCTCCGCCGACCGCTGCCGCGCCGCGGCGATTGCCGCCTTCGCCAGCTCGCGGGCGCGCCGGGAGGGCACCACGCAAACGAACTTGTTCGGCAATGCCGCCGCGAACAGCGGGTTGGTATCGGTCTTGTCGCGCAGGAACTCCGGGCCGATGTCTTCGAACAAGGCCCGGAAGGACTCGCTTTGCTCCAGCAGCCAGGCGTCCACCGCGGGCACCCCGCGCAGGGCCGGGAACAGCACCGTGTCAGGACCGAGCTCGGCGACGATGGTCTTGAGTGCCTCCCACACCATGCTGGAGAGCAGGTGCGAGCCCGCCCAGAGGTCGGAGGTCGATCGCGCCTGGGCGATGAAGCCCTGCACCGGGCCGAAGCTCATGGCCAAGAGGGCCGGTTGGTCCCCGTCCGCCAGCGCAGTATGCAAGGCAGACACGGTGTCGAGATGGCTCCAGATGCTGTGGTCGGGCGTGCGGGTATCCGCCGGCAGCATCTGCCACAGGCTGCCGAGCTCCGTCGCCCACCGCCCCGCCTCAGGCCCAAAGCGCCAGAAGGCGAGGAAGGTCAAGCGCGGGTCGTCCCCGACGATGAGCCGCTCGAAGTGATCCACGCTCACCGCCTTGATCTCTGTCGCGCCGATGTCAGCCGCTAGGGAGTGCAGGGCGATCTGCTGCCCGGAGAGTGGGTGGATCAGTACCGGCTGGCTTGCGAAACGCACGTTGGCCCAGGACGAGTAGCGTTCATCCTCCGGGCGCGGCCATTGGGGTCGATCCGCGGCGGCGGCCAGCCAGTCCGCGCGCTTGTCGAACGCGCCGTAGTCGATGCCCAGGCGCTCACGCAGACGTTGCGCGGTGCCAAATTCATGCCCCTCCGGCGTGCGCATGAGGATCAGCGCCTTCTCGGCCGGATCGTGGAGCCAGGCGGCGAGCTTGAGTGTCCAGTCGGTCCCTGTCATTTCGTGCTCCGGAGAGGCGCGAGTCGTGGCATGCGGTTCAGAGCTGCGTGGATACCGGCCCATACCGGTTGCTGCCTCTCCGCCAACCACCGCTGTTGAGCAGCACTCAGGCGTTCGCTCAGGGCGTCTGGAAAGCGGTGTGGCAGGTGGAAAACGGCACCCACCAATCCCTGACCGACGGCGTAGACCTTAAACCTCAACTGCGAGGCTAGGCGAGCCTCCTCGTGATCACGCGCGGGGTGTCCTTTCTTGAGCTCTGGAAGCTCCCACTTGCCACCGGCTGGATAGCCTAGAAGATGTATACCACCGATGTTGCCGGGGCCGACGAAGGCTTTGGCGACCCGCCGAACCTCAACCCGAACATTTGCAAGTGCACCCATTGCCCCACGCCAGTTCTCATAGGCTTTTGTTACCCAGATCAATGGCTCGCCCGATGCCGCCCCGAGGGCATGGGGCCAGTCGCAATCAAGGCACTGTCGCCAGTCACGACTGATCTCCGCGATTAGTGGGTCCCCTGGCGTTGGCATCGCAGTCAGCCCTGGGGCCGAGTCGATGGCGGTGAGAGAAAACGAGCCCCACCCGTTCCGAGACCTGCTGCCTACGGTCCCGAACCAGGCGAGTAGCTGTAGCGACCCCGAAATGTTCTTGGACTCCTCGGCGAGCAAACCCAACACGGCATCCTTCCCCGGGGCGATGGCGCCGCGAATTGTGACAGGACGGTTCTCCCTGCGGTTTGGCGGTAGCACCGGCCCAAACCCCAAGTACACATCGGCACGGACCGTGCCTCTCCGGTCCGCGGTGGTGACGACGGACTCTATGACACCGCCCGGCCAGCCCTGAGATGTTTGGTCCCCGCTCTCCCAATGGTTGAGCCGTAGGTCGACGCGACTGCGCCGAAATCTCGGCCGTCCAGCCGCATCCGCCAGCCAAGCGTTACCGAAGAGCTCGCCTTCTGCGGCGCGCAGTAGACGATGGTCATACTGATGGCCTCGCGAGCTGGCCACCCGCCACCACTGCCGCAGCAGGGCCTTGAAGGGCGGCGTGCGCCACTGCGCCTGCTGGTCGGCGTTGCCGAGGAAGGCTGGGGTGGTGAAGGTCACGCGGTACTCGAGTTTTCTCATGGCTCGCTCCCTTTGCTCGGAGGGCAATGATTGCCCAGCGTGAGTGGCCTGTCGCCTCCCGCAAGCTTACGGTCGTTTACAGCTTCGCCGCATCGCAGGCGAGCTCGATGTCCGCCGGGCGGCACGCCGCATCAATCTTCTCGGTCACCACCTGCGGGGTGCGACCCGTGACCATGAGCAGGATGCGGCGCGTAAACGCCTCCGGTGGTTTGCGGGTGCTGTGGGTTTGGCTCACCGGCCTGCTCCTGCGAGTTCCTTCACCTGGGTGGGCCGGGGCCTCCTGGCCTCCTTGGCGTCCTGCTCCATGGCACCGCCGGCTTGGGTGGCAGGATGCCGCAAGCTCTGGGCGCCGCGCTGGTGCGGCAAGCTTGCCGTCGCGCTCGCTCGCGGGAAACGCGACGGTCAACCCCGCCGCGAAAACGAGGGTGACATCCTTTGCTTAAGTCTTGGTGATTACCGTGAAAGATACTCGCGCGGGAGACAAACGCACCCCTGGGCCGAGCCGGCCCGCTTGAAAGAAGCTCAGGGCGACGGCTTAGGTCGGGAGGTAGC
>JALOTB010000021.1 GCA_025458165.1 Chromatiaceae bacterium
AGGTCGCGGCCAACGTCACCAGCTACAGCAACACCGCGCTGGCCGCCAACACCGCCTACGTCTACCGCGTGCGCGCCTACAACGGCGTGGGCAACTCCGAGTACTCCAACGAGGCGAGTGTGACCACCCCCGCCCCGGCGGTGCCGGCCGCCCCCAGCGGGCTCACTGCCAGCGCGCTCTCCACCAGCCAAGTCAACCTCACCTGGGTCGACAACAGCGGCAACGAGAGCGGTTTTCGCATCGAGCGGCGCCTCGCGGCAAGCACCGTGTGGAGCCAGATCGCCCAGGTCGCGGCCAACGTCACCAGCTACAGCAACAGCTTCCTCGCCGCCAACTCGCCGCCAACACCGCCTACGTCTACCGCGTGCGCGCCTACAACGGCGTGGGCAACTCCACCTACTCCGAGGAGGTGAGTGTGTTTACCTCCCGGTAAACCACAAGTCACCGCGTTGGACTCTCATTCGGCCGCGTCGTTGGTGAAGAGTGAAGATGTGGTGAGAGGGGGTGCCCAGAACAGCGTGCGTACTCCTTCCGCTCGACCCTAAAGAAGCAACGGGGCGAATTACACTGACGGCCCGAGGAGGGTGCTCACCCGGTAAATGGGGAGATGCTGATTATTGGCCATCCTGGCCAATATCGGTACGCGCTCCGAGAGGCGCGACTCTCGGAACGCTGCGTTTTCCAGCGCTGAGGCGCTTGAAAACGGCGGCACACCCCCGTGCTGCGCCAACCGCTGGATTGATCAGCTTCCCTAAGTGACGGGGCGGCGCCTTGTGATTCGTCGTCTTGCGTCGGTCTTTGGTCTGGCGCCTACGCCCCAGAGGTTGGGGACGAATTGGAAATCACCGCCGCCAGTCGGCCGGGTTTGCCTTCGGTGCGCCGTGGCGGGCTGGAATCACGCTGCGCCTGTTGCTGCGAGTTGACCACCCCCAGATCGGCCGGCTCGCCCTCGGCGGCAATGCCGAACCCGCGCGCCCGAAACTGCCGTGCCCAGCTCTCCAGCTCCGCCTCATTGAGCCGGCAGCCGAGGGTCTCGAGGCGTACGCGCATAGTTCTGTCGTGAGTTCGAGCGAGCGGACGCGCGGTGTTGCGGGCATCCGGCGCCGCGCTGGCAAAGGGGTACCGGGAGACCGCGCGGCCGGGGATCGTCTTCAGTCAGCGGGTCGTGGCAGCCGTCCGTCGATCTCGAAGGTAGCACGCTCGAAGCAGTGCAGCCTCGGGGCATCGGGCGACGAGAACCTGACCTCCTTGGCGGTGGTCTCGCACAGCCAATGAGTGAGCCCGAGCGGGGTGCGGCTGGCCACTGCGGCCGGGCTGATCAGGGCAACATTGAGACCGCGCTCGGGATCGCGCGCGGAGACAAACTCGAAGGCCGCGATGTCGGCGGCGCGTAGTGCGCTGCCAAGGTCTTGCGTGGCCTGATAATCGGCCGGGTCGCGCAGGGCGGCCTCGTAGGTCTGGCAGGGGGGGTTCTGCAGGCGCAGTCCGCGCTCGGTGCGCAGCCGCGCCCGAAACAGGTGGTGCTGGGTGATTAGGCGGCCCGCCGGCGGCGGCTCGGCCATTGCGGTCCAAAACACGAAGCGATAGTAGGCCGCCTCGGCGAGCAGGGTGGGCAGCCGGCGCGAACCGTAAAGTAGCGCGGGCTCAAAGCGTCGGCCGAAGCGCGAGCCGTGGCGCAGCGGCGGGTAGCGGAATGGGGTCGCGAGCAGGTAGTGGAGCCGCTCGGTGCCGGCCGGCAGCGGCGGCTTGGAGCGCTCAATCAGCGCTTCGAGCAGGGCCTGCTCGGCGAGGTCGTCGACCAGATTGAGGGTCGCGACCTGCTGCTGGCTCTCGACGATGCGCAGCAGCTCGCCGCCGAGCGGGGCGGGGTGCAGACCCTCCCAGCAGGCGGCCCAGAGGTCGGTCATGGCGGCATCTGGGCGCGCACTTCAGATGATGCGCCGAGGCTGCTGCTCGGGTCAGCCGTGGCTGCGCATGGCGTCGAGGTACTCGGTCACCCGCAGCAGCCCTTGCACTGAGCGGACCTGCTCGGCCGGCACCCCGCCGGTGTCGCGGTTGGCGGTGTACATCCAGTGGCGCATGGTCGCGACGTCGCCGCCCACCAGGGCAGAGAGGCTGCGGTAGCTGCGGATCAGGAGCAGGGCGAGCTCACCCGACTTGCTTTCGGGGTCCAGCCCGCGGCTGAAGGCGGTGCGGTCGCGGCCGACGATGGTACCGAGCTGTTCCTGGGACAGGCCGAGCGCCCGCCCGGCATTGACCAGGGCCTTGGCGAGCACCAGCCGGGGGTCGGGGCCGGCGCGATCGGAGATCGCCCGGCGCTTTGCGCTGCCCCGGCCGGGTGCGGGAGTGTTGCTGGCGAGGGGCATCCGATCGATCTCGTCTTGGGTGCTGGATATGCAGCTTGTAGCGCTGAAACGGTGGATTTGCAACAGGGGGCGAGCACCCCGACGTCTGAGGCCCGAGGGACCAGACGGATCAGTGCCCAGCTCGCTGGCCTGATCAGGGCGCAAGCAAGGGCTGCCTTCGCGCTGGAGGGGGAAACGAAAAAGGCGCCGTGGGCGCCTTCTATAGGGTCAGACCGGTGTGGCCGGCCGAGGATCTGGTGCCGAGGAGAGGACTCTTCCGAGAGTCGGGACAAGTCTGTGAAACTCCGCTGTTACTGGGATTCTGGTATCCTGCGTGTCCCCCACAACGTGACCCCCATACCTGTATAGGGAGCTGCGGGGAGCGGAGGCGGTTCCGCCTAGTGCTACGTTCGGAGAACCAAACCCGTGGAAAAGAAATACCTTCGGCAGCGTCGGCAAGGCTGGTATGTGCGCGTACGGGTGCCTCCGGCACTGAGGGAGGAGATCGGAGACACGCACGTTGTGCGTTCGCTCAAGACGCGGGATCTAGCCACTGCACGCCAACGACGGTGGAAGGCGGTTGCGGACATCAAGGCGCATTTCGCGGAGATCGGCAGCCAGCGTGCAGTTGGGGCCTCTGGCTCGAATGGCGGCCCTGCGGAACGCTTCATCTCCACGGCAAAGGACCTTCAGCGTAAAGTCCGACTTGGGCTGATAACGCCCGACGAAGCCTGGGAGCAATGGGAGATAGAAGGCGACGCCATAGTGGACACTATCCCAAGGGATCGCGACGGCGACTACCTGGACGATCCTGGAACGAAGCAAGCGTTCGATCTCGCGACCTCATTGCTCCGGTCTCCCGATGTTTCACTGTTGAGCAGTGCCGTGGCGGACTACTTGTCAGAGATCAAGCCACGGGTACGCAACCAGACTCTTGCCACCAAGACCCGCCGACTGCGTCAACTTCAAGACTGGCTAAAGACCGATCGGAAAACCGAGGCAGTGACAAAGACAGTAGCCGGTCGGTTCGTGACTGACGTGCTCATGAAGCAGAACCTGTCCGCGAAGACGGTGCGAGACACTATTTCCGACCTGACTGCTTTTTTCGGCTGGTGTGAGTCTCGGGGCTTGGTGCCAAGCAACCCGTTCGCAGGGCAGTCGAAAACGGTTCGCGAGACCTCACGGGGCGTCAGGCAGAAGGAGAAGCGCAGACCGTGGACGACCGACGAGCTCAAGACTTACTTCACCGCGCTGAAACGCGAGGACCCGCGCTGGACGATGGCCGCGATTGCACTCTACACAGGCATGCGTGCCAACGAGATTGCTGAGACTCAGCTTTGCGACGTGTTCGACAGCCATATCCATATTCCTGAAGGCAAGACAGAAGCGTCCGTGAGAGATGTTCCACTGCACCGAGCCATCAAGCCGTTAGTGAAGAGGCTAAAGGAGTGTTCTACTGATGGTTATCTCATTTCGGGGCTCAAACGCGGCGGAGAGGACAAAAAGAGAGCCCATTACATCCTCAAGCGCATTGGGGCATCCATACGGAGTTCTGGGATTACGGATCGGTCCGTCGTGTTTCACTCATTGCGAGGAAACTTTGCTCAAGCCTTGGAAAACAACGGTGTTCCAGAGAATTTGGCTCAGCAAATAATCGGACATAAGAAGCAGTCGCTGACCTTTGGGCTGTACAGCCACGGCGTTGATCTGCCTGTGCTGGCGAGGAGCGTGAACAAGATAAGTTTCGGCGCGATTGACGACCTTGTCAGGCAAGATCCTCGAAGTCACGGTTGATATACCAGAGGGTTTTGATGTGTGTACTTTTACTTCTTCTTGCTTTCCCGGTACGTCCACGCCTGCCGGATGGCGCTAGACGCACTTGCAAGATCGGAGGCGAACAACAGACCAGCCTTCGGGACCACGAGCAGCTTTTCGCCGCGCATGATTGCTGCGAGCGTTGTCGCGTCCAGATCCATGTCCCAACAATGCGCTGCGCGACCCGCAGGAAAGGCCCTGCCGACGAGTGGTTCTGCGTGATCGATCAAGACAACAACGTTAAGCGAATCCTGTGTTGCAACGCGTTCCGTGCAAATCGTCAACTGCGCGGTATCGGCGTTGTGTGGGAATCTAATGCCAATTCCTTCATTTCCACTGACGGTGGTTGCGGCGTTGTACTTGGCGGACCAGCCTTCTAGAAGAACCCTAATTACTTGTGCGGTCTGAGATGATGCACCGCTTGATGGGGTTTTTGGTTGCGAGATTGTCTCGGATGAATGCTTCGACGCGGCGGCTGGCGCTTCCGTGCTTTCGCTTCGGTTGAGGAGGTTTGGATGATAATAGTCCACTGACTGCTCAGCTGCGATATCACCGCTGAGTCTTGTTCCCGACATCTGCATATCGTGTGATCCCGAGATGCCGAGGGCGAGGCCAAATATCGTTCCCCAAGCTGCCATCTGCGTTAGCCGCATCGATAGATCCATCTTGTCTCGGTAACCTACGTACAGGGTCCAAACCCACCCGCCAAACGCCAAGAGCGCAAGAGTTAAATGAGCGCTGACGGGAAAGTCCGAACGCATTCCCGTCGTAAGGTATCCTGCGACCATCGCGGGTATTGCTGCGGCAGCGATGGAAAGGGCGAAATCGAGCGCGACAACGCCGCCTACAAAGATCCAGTGACGGATGGACCAAAGAAGCAGCCCAAGAAAAACGCCTATCGCAATGGTCCACATTATAAATTCTCTCTATGGTAACGCCTGATACCCGTCACTGCGGTGGCCGCGGGAGAAGCCCAATGCGAAACCCGCTCAACATCATCATCGGCGCCGTTTTCAAAAGCCCCGTGCGCAAGGCCGTCTAATGGAGCGTCTCTTATATATATATAATGACCGGTGCTCCATTAAGTTCGTTAGTCCGCCTGTCCGATGGTCTTGCGAAACCCATTGAAGCCACGTCCGCGAGACGTTTCATAGCGCAACCCAGTCGTGCGGAGAAACTCTGCGATATCGGAGGAGGGGTCGCGAAGAGACGACGATATGCGTTTCCAGGAGGTGGGCGGGATCTGAAGTGCTCGTTGAACTTCACGTACAGAAACACACTCCCCTGGCAGGGTCTTGAGATACTGACGGAGACGACCCTCATGGGTTACCGGCTCGCCGCGTGCCTTCTCCGCCACACGCTCCTCGCGGGCCCGCGCCTCCAAAGGGGGTAGGCTTCCGATTTGACCTAGAAACTCGGAGCCCTCGTACAGTTCGTGCAGGAAACGGGCATCGTCATAACCAGGGACAAGCACGGTCCTGATTCTATGGTCGGCTCTGTCACGCAGGATTCTACCTACAGCTTGGTAAATGCGGTGGATTCGGTAAGCGTGATAGATATCGCCGAGTGGCATGGCCAGAAAATCCTGCATCCAGCTCGCGATGCCAGGTTCGGGATGGGTAATCGCGAGGGAAGCGAGTCCCTGAAAGTCCTTGTAAGCGTTCAACCCGCGGAGATCCACCGGCACAACGGTAGCATTCGGTGGCAACTTGGTACTCGTTTGCTTCACCCACTTGTTTACGTGCAAGAGAAACGGCTCGCCCTTAAAGGTGTCTGCGGCCGTGGAGATCATGTTGTCTATGGCTCTATCGCAACATGTCGGGCCCAGGTGACGTCCGGTTAGGTGGTGTCTTTCGAGGTTGTAGCGCGAGGATTTTCGTTCGTCTCGGTGAAAAAGATGCCCAACGCGCAGCCGCGGACCCATGTTTCGGTGGACATCAAAATCGACATGCTCGTCGAAGTGTTCGTGATTTCGGAAAGTAACTCCAAACTTCTTCGTCCAAACGTGGTAGAGAATGGTCTTCTCAAACAGAGCCGCCATGGAGATGACGGAAGAGAAGCCTTCGAAGTAGTCGGGGGTAATAATCTCCGCGAATTTTATTCGGTCGCTCTTGGTATAGTGGGGAGCTGCAACTTGATACGTATCAGTTGCTGAGTTGGCAAGGGCTTCCGCAGTTTCTGCGTTTCCGCGATAACGATCCCCAATCTCTTGCCACCGGTGCGACGCAATTTTTCCGACCAGCTCGGACTTGCCTCGCTTCATGCTGACGAGCGCCGTCTGGGGGTTAATGTCAAAGAGTTCCTCAAAAAACCGTCGATTCTCCTCCCTGGCAGACGGGGTGGCTCCGAGATTGAAGTCGAAGAAGCGAACCGGGTCAAATGCCTCGTCGAGCACCACAAGCCAAGAGAAGGGGTCCTCGATTTGCGACAAGATTCGAATGAAGGACTTGGTGGAAATGAGGAGGAGGTTACCGGTCGGTTCCTCCTCGGAACCATTGAGAAAAGCTAGCGCTTCGTCGAAGACGCTGGGAGTGCCCCAGTTTTGCGAATGCGAGATACGGATTTTGATCGGGTCCCTTGGGTGCCCTCTCTTCGTGTTCTCCTCAAGAACTCTCTTAAATGTTTGGCGCAAGAGATCGATCGTTGGGGCAACATATATAATGTTGCGGGCAAGTTCGTCCGGGGACAGGACGAACCTGACGAAGGCATCGGTCTTTCCCGATGCTACGCCACTGGATACCGCGTAGACGGTGTCGAGAAAGTAAAACTGCCCCTTCGTTCGTTGCAGCTCGGGATCGATCGGAACGATCTCGTACGCGTAAAAAGGGTTCTTGAAGCGCGTCGGACGGGCCATAGCGGTTGTCGCTCCGTGGTTATGGGTATGCCTCGCAGACGGAGAGACGGAATTGCTGCTACTCTTCGGCAAGGACAATCATTAGTCTTTCGGGATCGTTCGGGTCGGGGCGGAAGGTCACGCGAGAATCGTCCTTGAGGAGCGTATGGTAGTCTTCGGCTGTCAGCTTTATGGCTGGCTGGCCTGGGGTCAGGGCCTCAGGGGATTCTGGACCAAATACAGCCCAATGGCTGCGTTCACCTCCGTCTTCCACGGTGTACCTGAGGCGCGCAGCGATTTCCGCCGGTGTCCGTTCCAGACCGAGGCTGGCAGCTTCTGTCGACCACTCTGCAAGGGTCTTGATAACGCCGCTTAGGGGGGTGGGCGAGTTTCAAGCTTGTTTTGCGCCTGCTCTGCCGGCGTTGCCCGACGGAGGTTCCCAGGATCGTATCCGTATACCGGATCGATGCGATCCCATGTCAATCCATCCTGCTGCCAACCCGGAAACTTGGTGTTGTCTCCAACGATATTTCGTCACGAACTTCTAAAGTTCACCCACCTTGCCACCGGCTATCTTCGTCACATTTCGCCACCCCGCGAGACAGGGCGGGAAGGTCCGTAACCGACCCAGAGCAGACGATCAAGACCCGGCCTCTCGACCTCGGCCGCCAACGACTAGGAACGAGGCGCGGATGCGCGCCGGTCACGCGTGAACATCTTCCGCTACTACGTAGCGCGCCCCAGCGCCGCCGGGGCGCGCTGATACGCAGTTAGAAGTTGTTTGTGATCAGGAGTTGAGAGATCCCGTAGCCGGGCGGTAGCTTACAGAACATGGACGCGGCCCAAAGGTCGGGGCCTGGTAGTGCAGCTAGTACCTCTAGCGCGTTCACACCGACACCGGCTAGCCAGATTGGATCACCAGTGCTCAATCTATTAACCTCCATGGCGAGCGCGTATCTCGCGGCAGGGCCGTATATGAAAGGCGGTTGCATTAAATTCACCGAACTGTTAACGGTGAAAAAGCACGATGGTAGCTCCGCGCTCGCCCCGCTCATGATCCCTCCACTGACAACCGCGGCAAAGGCCGCCGGCAGAGTGTCAACGTCGAATGTAAGCGGACAGATAACCCACGTAGCGTTGTTGGTTGTGGGGTTCATGAGATAGTTTTCGTGCCATCGCATTGGAAACGCCTGGTCCAAATATGGCGCAACACAATTCGAGGGCGCCATCTGAATGTCGTCCGCGATGGACGGCGATGAGAACAATCCGAACAGCGCTATGGCAGACGTTAGTGTGGCGGTGAGCGCAACCTTGAGCCCACGTTTTTGTGACGATCCCGATTTCATGTTGCTTCCTCTCTGGCTACGGCAAAACTCCGTGTACGTCCCCCCTCGCGTTTTCTTCCTGCTCCGGCAACACGCAGGGCCAGGGACTATTCGGAGCTCGTTTGCTCGACCAGCTAGTTGGTCGAATCTCTGGAGAAGTAAACCTCAATGCGAGGGTTACCCTCATCAAGTCTCCATTCAGTGTGGATCGGACCAATGTCCGGCCCACCCTTGGCTACTACCGCCATGAGTTCGTATTCCGCCAACGCCTGGTCCCGGTCCGCTTGAGCCGGGTCGCGCGAGAACGTATCGGGCGGCTCCCAAGCCGCCTTGCAGCTCGTCTGGCGGCAGTCCACGGAAATTTGACCTCCATGTTCTGCGAAGAACGAGGCATCGGCATACGCCCAGTTAACGTGGCTGGCCGTCGCCTTGCCCCATTCGCTTTGGCCGGTTTCTTTGGCGTGACGGGCAATGGCGTGGCTTGGCGAGCGCGGCGCGCGGAGCAGTTCTTCAAAGGTGTTCATCCTGGCAGAAACCAGTTCCTGGTTATCAAAGGGGGCGGCCGGCGCTGACCAATCTTGGGGTTGGTGTAACTGCGCACTGCGTTCTTCGATGCTAGCGAGCCTGCCAAGAATCAGATCGATCTGCCCTCTCAACTCACTGCTGATACGAGGGTCTCCGCATAGATCGTTGGCTTCTTCTCGGCGGCGATTAGCCAGCTCCAATTCCAGAACTCGTTCGTCAACCTTGCTCAGAAGAGCTTGGTTGGTCGATAGGCTTGTCTCCAGGCGGTGTTGTAGATCGGCGTACTTGGCGTTGGTCTGTGCGGCGACGACGGCCAGCAGCGCCATAACGGCGATAGTGAGTCCATACGCAACACCACGAAAGGAGCGAGTGAGCTTCGATTCCATGTCCACGTGCGAGGGATTAAGTTTACGTGTGCGGAATGGTGCTCGCGGCTCTGTTGTCCAGATTAGTGCCGGTCGGGCCGGGTGGCACTTTGTTACGAGCACCAAAGTTGTTCTAGCGCGGCTTCCCTTCTCCCAACAACCGAAACCAATCGGAAGGTTAGGCCAGGGAGGGGCTTCAGAAGTTGACGCAGGTCATAGAACGAAACGATTGCGGGGAACTTCTTGTTGGCCAGCGATGGCTTCGACGCGAGCGTTGGTGTCTGCCCGGACAAGCCTTGTCAATTCTCAAAGGCGCGTGCATACGCGAACCGCGTCGTCTGTCATCGCCGCCGCCGTGGCGCTCCGCACGGCGCGCTCGACGCCAGGTGGAGCACGTCCGCCTCGACGTCCGCGGGGGCAGCGAGCAGAGCTCGGCCGGCTCGCCCTCGTCCAGGGCCGATGAGCGCCCTGAGAGCCCGCCTCCGGTTGGGTGGCCCAAGATACCGGGGCAGTCCCGACGGCGGCCTAGCGGCCCGGCTGGCCGGGCTGCGGCCTGGACGTGATGGGCTGGAGCGACCCGCTCGGCACCAAGCCGTCGCGGATCAAGATCCAAGCCAAGCAGCGCAAGGACAACCTCGGCGAGCAGGGCGTCGGCCCGGTTCGGCCGGTTACGACCCACACCGGACATCCCCCGAACCCGCGTGGGGGTGTCAGCAAATTTTACAGTCGGTCGGGCCGGTGACCGCCGGGGACGGCAGGTTCCGCCCCGCAACTGCCCCCCAGGCCGCGGCCTTGAGCGGCGGATTTGTAAGCGTAGCGGACTGCCGCAGTCTCGGCGGGCAGCCCCGCACCTGAACGCGGCGCACGCGATCCAAGCCCGCCGCATATGGGACCGCGACGAGCCCCAGGAATGTCGCTTCATCGCATTGATCCGACGCCGGTTCGTGCATATTGTTGGCGCTCTTCCTCGGCGGTTTAGGCGGCCAATCTGGGCCATTGATGGTTTCGGCGGCAATATGGCCGGCTAACGCACTAACGGTTCAGGTCCCGCAGCCGCCTAACGATCTGACGAAGCATGGGATGTTTGGAGTGCGGACCCGTCGCGCCCAAAATATCGGGACGGTTCGTCCGGCGAAATCTAGTTAAATCCTCTAGTGGAGAATGAAGTGTTCGAGTACATAATCAACAACAAAGAATGGATCTTCAGTGGGTTGGGGGTAGCGGTCATATCGTGGGTTTTCTTACGAAAATCATCCAGCAAAAAGATGACACAAAGAAGCGGTGATAATTCAACGAACATCCAAGTTGGCGGAAATATTAATATGTCGGACAAGGGCAAGGGCAGTGAAGATAAGTAAGAAATCCCAAGAGTCAGGCGATAACTCAGTAAATCTACAAGCGGAGAATATAACCGTAAACACAGGCTTATCGATTGCTCATGTTAAAGAGATCGCGCTAGAGGTTTTCGAAGGAAATTTCTACAAACTGGCAGGTGTAGCTAAAGAGACAGCCGATCAACGAGCAAAAGAGATCACGGAGCAATTTCTTGATGAGCTTTCAGAAAAGAACCCGGATGGTTTAAAAGCGTCTGAAGATCCTGATTTTCAGCATTCTTTGTTTCAAGCGCAAAAGGAATATGCTCGTTCTGGTGACAAAGAACTGGGCGATATTTTGGTTGATATTTTAGTTGACCGCTCGAAAGAGGAAGAGAGAAGCCTTCTACAAGTTGTTTTGAATGAGTCTTTGTCAATAGCGCCAAAATTGAACAGCACGCAGCTTGATATACTGGCTTGCTGCTTTAATCTCGGGTACACAAAAAGAAACAACATCGCCAACCTGAAAATGTTTGCGGATTACTTGAATAACGCAGTGCTAGTATTCGCTGATGCTGTAGGTGAAAAGGATTCAAACTATAAGCATCTTGAGTATGTCGGATGCGCGGCTATACGGGCAGGATCTAGAGATATTGTAAACATACTAATGCAGACTTATAAGGCAATATTTTGCAAAGGTTTTGAGAGAGAGCAGCTTAACGAATTGGCAGAAGAAGGCGCCGGCATTTGGAATGTCATTATCCCATGTCAGCACAATGTAAATCTTGTCCAAGCAGGAGGCATGGATGATGAAATAATCCGAAATATGTGCAAGCAACAGGGGGTTTCAGATGCAAGTGCTGACAAATTGATCCAGATAAATAATGGTCAGATGATGAATAAGCAAGAGGCAACAGACTATCTAAAATCAATCTGCCCCAAGTTCGAGAAATTGCTTGAGGATGCAGGCAAAACATCTTTTAACAGGCTTGATCTTACGAGTGTAGGAATTGCAATCGCCCATGCGCACTCTCGAAAAAGAGCCGGATTTGATGCGGATTTATCCATTTGGATTTAACAAGGCCTGCCAGTGGACGCCGTCGCTGACGCGCCTGCGCCACTGAAGGCAACGTTAGGCATCATGTCCGATTACCAAAACCATAACGACATTAAGCCCGAGAACCTGATGGATAAGTTATCCATGCGGTTGTTGCGTTGGTGGGGAATGCTGTTTAGGGTTTTATTCATCACTCTTGTCGGTATTATCGGCTACCTATGGATGGACCCACAGCCCCTGGGCGGTGTTCCTTTGGGTCAGCTAACACTTAAGCAAATAGCAAGAAACATCATGGGGGTTGTCATTCCCATTGCATGCTCTGTCTGGCTATTCAAACTAAATAAGAAAGATGGTGACGAGAGCCTGCCGTATGAAGATTGGGGACGATTCGGCGGATTTGTTTTGTTATTGGGGGTTATCGCATTTGCTTGGCTCACTAAAAGATGAGTTCCAAGAAAAAGGAGATCGACAGGTCGGCTGTAGATGCCTACCAGTCACTCCACGGGACGCCGCTTGCGCGGCTCCCGTGAACGGCGGGTCTTGGCCGGGTGCTGCCATCGCGAGGACCCAAGGGGTCTTGGCATAGTCGGGACTCAGAAGCTGCGGCAACAGCGCTGGCGGAATCCGGGGGGACCGGCCCGGATTACTCTGAGAGACTCTGGCGGAATAACGTAAGCGACAACACTTGGCATCAAGGGCGCCAGGGTTTTCTAGAAGGTGATCGGACACGCGGACGCCAACGCAACCGGGACGAGGGCGTACTTTCTGCTCGCGGGGGGCGCAACGGTGCAAAAAGTTGCGAACCGCATCCTTAGCAGCGGGGCTCCCTTTTGCGTCGCATGAGAGAGCATAGTCTCCATGGACACGCGGCCCATGCGGGCGCAGACCTTTGTAGCGAGAAGTGCATCGATGCGCGTCTGGCGGGTTGTGCCAGCATCGCTCTTCCACTGCGCGTAGGTTCTGAGTTTCTTCCCGTCGTGGGCCGAGTGAGACCCGGTAATGGTCCGATCATGAAAAGCGGTCGCCGACGTTGATGTAACGAACTCCTGTCGAGGTGGGTTTCTGTGTGCTCATCGGGTGCGCCTAGATTGTTTCGGAGTTGCGTCGGATGTACGTGTAGACGGTTTGCCTTGATAGGCGGTACTTCGTTGCAGCTTGCGTCTTGGTAATGCTGCGGGACTGGAGTTCCTCTAACATCTGCCGGGCGCTGACGTCGTCGAGTTTGGGTGTGGAACCGCCCCACTTCTTCCCTTTTGCCTTAGCGGCCTTAATGCCCTCAAGTTGACGCTCACGAATCAAGGAGCGTTCGAATTCCGCAACAGCACCAAGCATCTGGAACTGGAACCGCGCAATCGCGGAGACGTCTGCATCGGGACCGAATTCTAGAACCTCTTTGAGGAAACGGACAGTGACGCCCTTGGCGCGAAATTCTTCCACGAGGGCAAGGAGGTCCGTCAGAGAGCGAGCTAACCGGTCCAGAGACCAGACGTAGACCGTGTCCCCCTCCCGGACCCATGCTCGGAGGGAGGCAAGCCCGGGGCGAGCGGTAGAGGCTCCTGAGGCCTTGTCCTCGAACGTCTTGGCGACGTTGACGGAATGTCCCTGCCAACTGGTCCCGTCTGCGAACTGACGGTCGGTGCTCTGATCCTGTGTTGACACGCGGATGTAGGCGGCGTTGGCCATTAGTAGTACCCCTTTCAGGTTGTGTGATGTCGAGATCACGTCTAGGAAGGGGTTGACAGAGTGTCAAGGTGTGGCCAAAGGAGGTTCAGTCTGACGCGGCGGTTGGGCTCGCACGAGTATACAGGTGACGTGTACATGGGAGTTACGTTGAAGGCGCGGACCATCAAGGAGGCGGGAGAGGCTGTTCTTTCGCGAACGGGCAGGAGGATGGTCTCACACGCTTCGGTGTGGATGCTGCTCGAAGGACGGTCCGGGCCCGATAGCCCGTCGTGCGCCTCGGATCAGCGATCCACCTGAGGCTGGGGTTTGCGATGTGCCGGCCGATAGGAATTCACGCTCAGGTGTCACCCCCCACGGGGGTCGGTTCAGAAACCATTTCGAAAAAGCGGTTAAAGGGTCTATGGCTGTTGTTTTCGTTGTTGCTGTGTGCGGGAGGGGGCCGGTTCTCGCTCGGGCTGGCGGACGAGCCCTACCGCAGTCGGCACGCAATCTTCTTCGCGTGCTGCTATGTTCTTGTGGTCCAATCTGCCTTCTAATGTCTGACAGGCAGCCTTCCGGCGAGGTGACCGTACGCCCCGGCACCATCAATGCTCGTGGGCTCGACCCAATGTCCGTGGAACCGAACCCTGACCCCGACCACGCGGCACCGGGAGTGCTTCTGTCGGATCCCAACCGCCAGGGCATTTTTCTCGACAACGAAGGCGGCCGTGTCTCCGTCGACGACCTTGGGTCGCCCCTGTCGGACGGGCTCATCCAGTGCGCGGAGTTGCCTGCGCGCCTGCAAGATGCTCTGCGGCTTTGGATCGTTCGAGCGGTGCGAGTTCGACCCCCGCAGGCTCACGCTTTGAGCCATTAGCTTGGTAGAGTCCACCGAGAAGATGCCCGCGCTCAACCCTGTCCTGTAGAAGACGGAGAAACAAGGACAATGACCACCCTGACAACGACCCTCCGCTCGGCCCTGACGTCCGGGGACGCCGTCATCCGCATCGAGGCGAAGCTCGCACCCGCCTCTGGCGGCAAGATCCTCCCGCCGACCTACGCGGGCGGGGGGCACAACATGACCCCAGCGCGTGACGATGGCTCCTCCGCTTGGTGCTCCGTGGATAGCCCGGCGTCCTTCGCCAACCGGGTTGAAGACGCGCTGAATGACGCCTTCCCCGAACTGGCCCCGCTCCGGGTACAGGTCGGCACGCGCACCATCTCCACACTTGAGATGCCCCACCGGGCGTTCGACGCCACGCTCCGCGAGAGCGAGCTGGACGGCGTGAAGTGGGAGAAGACCGACTTTGCCAAGGCAATCGGGGCGGCGCGGCCTGATCACGCCTACGCGCTCCTGCGCTTCGACCCCGGCATGGTGCTGCTCGGGGGTTGGGACTCCACCAAGCTCGGCAAGCGGGCCCAGGCCACTCGCGAGGCGAAGTACCCCGCCGCCCTCTCGTGCGAGATCACGGCTACCGATGTGCTGCCCGTGAGCCGGGCCGGCAGCCGGATCGACCCGCTGGGAATCGAGGGGACGGAGCCCTCTCTCGTCGAGCACGAGGATGGCACGCTGGAGCCTTACGACGAGGCGACCCACGGCGAGCTGAAGATCCGCGGGGAAAAGGAGACCGACGAGTACCCGCGTCGGGTGAAGCCCTCTCAGGTCAACCTCGGCAACGTCGCACCGGGCTTGATCCCCAAGGGCGTGCTGGTCCGCGGGGAGATCACCCTCAACGGCGTCTTGGATCTCCGCCGTCTTTGCGGCTACAAGTTCGCCCCGGCGGACGACACCGAAGCACGATTGCTGCTCGCACTCATGGGGCTGTACGGCGTGGACGCCGTGGTCCGGCGGGGACTGGATCTGCGCCGCGACTGTGAGCTGATCGCGAGCGAGTTCGCGGTCTCTATCCTGCGCTTCGCCGCGGAGCCCGAGCCACTCGATCTGACCGATGTCGGCGACGCGCTGG
The DNA here is from genome assembly GCA_025458165.1 of Chromatiaceae bacterium. Lineage (GTDB taxonomy): Bacteria > Pseudomonadota > Gammaproteobacteria > Chromatiales > Chromatiaceae > JALOTB01. Next base: position 15,208 of record JALOTB010000021.1, read on the forward strand.
CGACCCAGATTGCTGCGCTGAAGGATCACATCGCCGACCCGGTGACGCTTACCGCCAATGCCGCACTGCGCAGTCTCGTCGGTGCTCAGTGATGGTCACCATCCGCGTCGACTTCCTTCGGGGGGTTTACGTCGCGGCTGAGCCAACGGCGACCGAGACGTGCGAGTGGCCGCCGGCACCGGCTCGGCTGTTCGCTGCCCTGGTCTCTTCGGCTTACGCCATCGGTCTGGACCCGGCGCCGTTGCGCGCCCTTGAGTCGGCGCCCGAAGTGCGTTTCGCCGATCCCTTGGCCGCACCGGGACACATCAACTACGTGCCCGCCGCGTTTATCGGAACCAGCCCCAAGACCAAGTCCGCCGACCGCCCCAACCGGGAGACCCGCCGTCCCCAGATGGTCGGCATCACCCATCCCGTGTTCTACCGCTGGGACGCAGACCTTGATCCTGCTTGGCTGACGCCGGTGCTTGGTGCGGTGACTTATCTCGGACGTGCCGAGTCCACCGTGCGGGTGTCACTGATCTCGGGCATGCCTCAGATGCCCAACCACCTCGCGCCCGACCCCTACGGCGGCGAGCTGCTGCGGGTCCCGGGCGAGAACTGGCTGGCTCAGCTACAGGCGCACTACAAGAGCCCGGCCCGCCTGGTGGCGCCCTACCTGGGGTACTCCGACCCGCGGGTCCGCGTCGCTCCTTCGCCCTGGGGCGAGCTGTTCGTTCTGCGCCCTGACGGGGGCGAGCTGCGTGATGCGGTCGTCCTGGGTGAGGCGCTGCGCGCCGCGACCATGAGTCAGGCACCGGAGCAGATGAGCCCGGTGTTGCACGGTCATGAGCGGGTGCCCCATGCCGCATGGCTGACTCTGCCCGATATTGGCCACGATCATGCACAGGGGCGAGTCCTGGGGGTGGGAATGCTGCTGCCGAAAGACGTCTCGGAAGCGGCACGCATGGAGGCGGTCGTAGCGCTGTCTCGGGTCGGCCATATCGACACTGGACGCCGCTTGACGGTGCGACGGCCTGCGAGCCACGAGCAACTTCCCGGCGGCATCCGGCGGACCTCTTGGGCCCGGCCAGCCGACACCTGGGTGACGGTGACGCCCATCGTTCTGGAGCGCCACCCGAGGCGCGGACAGTCCGTCGAAAGCATCATCGCCGATACCTGCGAGCGGTGGGGCTACCCCCGCCCGGCAGCCGTCGAGACTGGGCAGTGGAGCCCCCTGCGTGGGGTGCCGATGGCCAAGACGTTCCGCCCACGTCGTCCCGGCCGCTGGACCCATGCGGTGCTGCGATGGGATAGCCCCGTCCGCGGCCCGGTGCTGTTGGGACGCGACCAGCACTTCGGACTGGGGCTTTGCCGCGCCTTGCGCGAACCTCAAGCGGAGGGCCTTTCACCGGGAGGTTCGCGCAAGTGATAACCGTTTGACGGCAGGAAAGAATGTGCTTCGCGAGGAGAGCCAGCGCATCGCAGGGACCGAGACGATGCGGAGGTTCGCGCAGACTGGGGCAAAGGACCCCCAGAACCAACGCCTTGCCGCAGAGCAGGCGCATCGCCCCTGCAAAGGGGCGCGACATTGAAGGCGATGCAAAACGAAACAATCTTATCATCCCAAAGGGCGCATCGCCCCTGCAAAGGGGCGCGACATTGAAGGCTGATTTTCGGGTCGCGAGTCAACATTTTATGTATGGCGCATCGCCCCTGCAAAGGGGCGCGACATTGAAGGGCCTACACCAGTCCGGAGGACTCGGTCGCCTACTGGCGCATCGCCCCTGCAAAGGGGCGCGACATTGAAGGACGACCCCGCTCGCTATCTTCGGCGCCGACCATGGGCGCATCGCCCCTGCAAAGGGGCGCGACATTGAAGGTGGAAGGCCTCGGCCAGCCGCACGCCCGTCAGCTGGCGCATCGCCCCTGCAAAGGGGCGCGACATTGAAGGAAAGACCTCGCCGACACCATCAAAAATCTGTTCTTCGGCGCATCGCCCCTGCAAAGGGGCGCGACATTGAAGGGGCCAGAGGGTATCGACGGCGGTGCCGACCTCCGACCGGCGCATCGCCCCTGCAAAGGGGCGCGACATTGAAGGAGCGGGTACTCGCGCACGTGCGGTAGTAGCCCCCACGGCGCATCGCCCCTGCAAAGGGGCGCGACATTGAAGGCATCAGTTTGTCGAGGACTTGGCGCACAAGGTGCACGACGCATCGCCCCTGCAAAGGGGCGCGACATTAGACGATAGGAACACCTCACCATGACCGGCTTCACTGACTGGTACGCGGGGCGCCACGGCTATCCGCCATTCCCTTGGCAGGCGGCGTTGGCGGCACGGATCGCTGGGGGTGATTGGCCTGAGGCGCTGACACCGCCCACCGGGAGCGGCAAGACCGGCGTGATCGACGCCTGGCTCTGGGCGCGGCTTCACGGTCATCCGGTCCCTCGGAGGCTCGTCTACGTCATCGACCGCCGCCTCGTGGTGGACGGGGTAGTGGACTATGCGGAATCGCTGGCCCGCTCCCTGCCCGAATCAGACCGCCCCGCGGTGATCCAGATGCGCGGCGGCGTGACCATCGAGAACGACTGGGTGCGCGACCCGGCCCGCCCGGCGATCATCGTGAGCACCGTCGATCAGGCGGGGTCGCGCTTGCTGTTCTCGGGGTACGGCATCTCGGCCAAGTCGGCGCCGATCCACGCCGCGCTCCTCGGCAACGATGCCCTCTGGGTGCTCGACGAGGTCCATCTCGCACAACCGCTGCTCCAGACCCTCGCCACCGTCGCCGGCATGCGTGGCGGGCCGATCGACCTTCCATTTCGGGCGCTGCCGATGTCCGCTACCTGGGACAGCGGAAACACCCACGGGCTCGGCCCGGACGACTTCACGCACCCGGTCCTCGCCAGGCGCCTCGACCACCCCAAGCCCGCACGGCTGGTGTCCATCAAGGCGGAGGCCGATCTCGTCAAGACGCTGGCGCGGGAGGCATCGGCTCTGCGGGACGGGGGCGCCGCCGTCGTGGCTGTGGTCTGCAACCGGGTCGCGACGGCCCGCTCGACCTTTGAGTGGCTCCGGGCGGAAGGCGACGCCGTCCTCCTCACGGGCCGCATCCGTCCCGCTGACAAGGCACCCCTGCTGGCCGAGTACCTGCCGCGCATGGAGACCGGCTCGCGGAGCCAGGGCCGGGAGCCCCTGTTCGTCGTCGCCACCCAGACCATCGAGGTCGGCGCCGACCTGGACTTCGACGCCATGGTCACCGAGTGCGCGCCGCTGTCCGCCCTGCGGCAACGGGCTGGTCGGCTCAACCGCCTCGGGGAACTCCCCTCGGCACCCATGACCATCGTCTACCAACCGAGCAAGAACGAGCGGGTGTACGGCAACACGGAGGTGATGGACAAAGGCCAGCCCAAGCCGAAAGGGGCTGTCGAGCGGTCCTGGCACTGGCTGACCGGCGTGGCGAAGCGCAAGGTCGTGGACTTCGGCATCAACGCCATGGACCGAACCATCGCCGCCAACCCCCCGCGGCCGGAGGCGGCCCCGCCGGCACCGTTGCTGCTCTCCTCGCAGCTCGACCTGCTCGCGAGCAACATCCCCCACGGGATCGGCATCGCCCCCTGGCTCCACGGCTGGGAGCGCGGTGCCCCGGACGTGTACCTCTGCTGGCGCGCCGACGCGAGCGTCGAGGGCCTCAAGGCCGCCCCTCCCCAAAAGCACGAGCTTCTGGCGGTGCCGCTTTGGGCCGTGCGTCAGTGGTCCGACGACGTTGCGGACGTCGAGATCGAGGCGAGCGAGAACGGACGGGCCAGACCCCTGACCGTCCTCCGCTGGGACGGCGAAGAGGCGGAAGCGATCTCGCTTGCTCAGGCGCGCATCGGCGATACCCTGATCCTCCCGTGTAGCGTCGGCGGCAGCGACCGCTATGGATGGGCCCCGCACTCCAAGGAACCCGTCACCGACGTGGGCGACAGTGACCGCCGGGTTCGCCTGCACCCCGCCGTCCACCCCGAGCTGGCCAGCCAGATCGCAGCCCTGATCGACACTCAGGCACCCGCCGCCGCCTGGCAGCGCCTCGCCAAGCAGGCCGGGCTCGCCAAGCCGGGGCGGGTGATCGCCATACCCGAGGGGTGCGTCGTCTTGTCCCGCGGGGAGTGGACCAGCGCCAGCGCCTACCGGTCGGTCTTCTTGCGGGACCACGGCCATGCCGTCGCTGCCGAAGTGGTATCGCTGGCCCAGTCGCTTGGCCTCGCGGACCCGGACCTGTTGGACGCGCTGCGCCGGGCGGGGGCGGGTCACGATGCCGGGAAGGCCGACCCGCGCTGGCAGGCGATGGTCGGAGGTGACCAAGACAACGTGCTCGCCAAGGGCCCGGGAGGTGATAACCCCTGGCTCCCCTTGCCCCCTGGCTGGCGGCACGAGATGGGCTCCGTCGCCCAACTGGCCGCGGCCCCACCTCTGGTGCGCTATCTGGTCGGGACCCATCACGGCAACGGCCGACCTCTCTTTCCCGCCGCACCCGGGATCGAGCTGTGGCGCCAGATGGGCGACTGGGAGGGGTTGCGCGGGGAGCTTGCCGAGCGATGGGGACACTGGGGGCTTGCCCTCTTGGAGACGCTGGTTCGGCTAGCGGATTGGCGGGTGAGCGAGAACGAGCAGAAGGAGCCTGGTGATGAGACTGACCGCGCTGCGGCCTGAGAACCCGGTCGCCATGATGGCGGCCTACGGCGCCCTGCGCCTGCTGCCGGGAGCCGAGCTGCGTTGGGCCGACACCCACCCCGAACTGCGTTGGGAGGGCGACATCGTTCAGGGGCTTGCCCGGCAGTTGCCCGACCGCAGAGCGGCACCGGAGATCACCGCGCTGGACGATCCGCGGGGCATGAACATCGGCGGCGTCGCCGGCTACCGCCGCCTGGCAGAGCAGATTCCCCACGAGTGGCTGAGCAGCTACGCCGCGGAGGTCGACCCCACGAAGGTCGCCAAGAACGACATGGGCATCGCCAAGACCCGTCTCCTGCTCTTCAGCGGAAAACACAAATTCGTCTCGGCGGCCCGGGAGTTGATGGACGCGCTCGCGAAGTTGGATCTGGAGGACCGTCTGCGTGAGGCCCTGCTAGGCCCGTGGCGCTACGACACGAAGGCCCAGGCCTGGGGATGGGACGCCGCATCCCGCGACGACACCGCCGCCATGGCGGAGGCACCCTCCGCCTCGAAGAAGCTCGGAGTGCCCGGCGCCTACTGGCTCGCCTGGGAGTCCATGCCCCTATGGCAGATGGTCAACGGACGGACCGTCGGTCACGGCAAGCGCGCCTGGACCTACCCGACCTGCGCCGAATGGCTGAGCTGGGACGGGCTGCGCGCACTTGTCATGGGCAGGGAGCAGATGCCCCAAGGAGAGAAGCAGGTGTTCGGCGTGCGCGAGTGGACCGCGCCGATCCTCGATACCAACTCGACCGGCGGCAAGGAACTGGGGATGGCGCGCCTAAGCCGGGATCGGTCGAGCCCTAATAGATCCCATACGGGGCCGCGACCCTGATCGAGAGGCAGCTGTAGATGAAGATCATCAACCTGCGTACAGCACTGCCCAAGGTCGTTTCGGGTGCTATCTCTCGCATCTCCGGGAGACGGGGGTAGGGGGCAGGAATCGTGCCCCCCATAGCGTGCCCCCCATCGAGGGCGAAAATTCGCTTACTCTGCTGATTTTTAAGAAAAATCAGAACATGGTGCCGAGGAGAGGACTTGAACCTCCACGAGCTTTCGCCCACTAATACCTGAAACTAGCGCGTCTACCAATTCCGCCACCTCGGCAGGTGGCCTCGGCGGGGCTGCTGGGCTGCGGCCCGGGCCGAGGGAAGCCGGAATCTTAGTGAGACAAATAGGGGTTGTCAACGCTACACTAGCCGGCCTTTTGGACCACCAGATAGCGATCGTGTCAAGACGCAAACGAGCCCCATCCTCCAAGGAACGAGACCCTCACCGCCAGCGTGAGGCGAAGAAGTACGCCAACCCCATCCCGAGCCGGGAGTTCATCCTCGAGACCCTCACTGAGCGCGGAGTGCCGCTGGTCTTCGACGAGCTCGCCGCGGCGCTCGACCTCTCGGCGGACGAGGACCTGATCGCCCTGCAGCGTCGCCTGGGGGCGATGGAGCGTGACGGGCAGCTCGTGCGTAACCGCCGCGACGCCTACTGCCTGGTCAATAAGCGCGACCTGATCGCCGGGCGGGTGATCGGCCACCCCGACGGCTTCGGCTTCGTCAAGCCGGACGACGGCGGCGACGACGTCTATCTCTACCCGCGCCAGATGCGCGCGCTGTTCCACAACGACCGGGTCGTGGTGCGGGTCACCGGGCGGGACCAGCGCGGCCGGCTCGAGGGCTCGTTGGTCGAGGTCCTCGAGCGCAACACACAGACGGTGGTCGGGCGCTTTTACCAGGAGAGCGGGGTCGGCTTCGTGGTGCCCGACAACAAGCGCCTGGCCCACGACATTATCATCCCGCGCGACCGTATCGGCGAGGCCCAGGAAGGCCAGATCGTGGTCGCCGAGATCAGCGATCAGCCGACCAAGCGGACCCAGCCGATCGGGTTCATCCAGCAGGTGCTCGGGGACCACATGGCCCCCGGGATGGAGACGGACATCGCCATCCGTACCCACAACCTGCCGGTGGCCTGGCCGGAGGCGGTGCTGGGGCAGATCTCTAGCCTCACCGAGGAGGTGCCGGAGGCGGCGAAGGAGGGGCGCACGGATCTGCGCAGGCTGCCGCTGGTGACCATCGACGGGGCGGATGCGCGGGACTTCGACGACGCGGTCTATTGCGAGCGCAAGCCCAAGGGCTGGAAGCTCCTGGTCTGCATCGCGGACGTCTCCTCCTACGTTGAGCGCGGCACGGCGCTCGACGCCGAGGGCTACAACCGCGGCAACTCGGTCTACTTCCCCGACCGGGTCGTGCCTATGCTGCCGGAGGTCCTGTCCAACGGGCTGTGCTCGCTCAACCCACAGGTCGACCGTCTGTGCATGGCCTGCGAGCTCTACGTCAACCAAGAGGGGCAGACCACCCGCTCGCGTTTCTTCCCGGCGGTGATGCGCTCGCACGCGCGCCTGACCTATGACCAGGTCGCCGCGATGCTGGTGGACGGTGATGCGGAACTCGGCGCGCGCTATGCCGAGCTGCTGCCGCACCTGCACGAGCTCTATGCCATCTACCAGGTCCTGCACGGGGCGAGGGCCGAGCGCGGGGCGATCGACTTCGACACCACCGAGACGCGCTTCGAGTTCAACGAGCAGGGGCGCATCGCCGCCATCCATCCCCTGGTGCGCAACGACGCCCACCGTATCATCGAGGAGTGCATGCTGGCGGCCAACGTCGCCACGGCAAGGCTCTTCGAGCGCAAGAAGATCCCGGCGCTCTACCGCATCCATGAGACGCCCAAGGAGGAGAAGCTCACCGATCTGCGTGAGTTCCTGGGCGAGCTGGGGCTCAAGCTCCCGGGCGGGGCCAAGCCCACGGCCAAGGACTACGCCGCGCTGCTCGAGGGCGTCAAGGAGCGCCCCGACCGCCACCTGATCCAGACCGTGCTGCTGCGCTCCATGCAGCAGGCGATGTACAGCTCGGACAACGTCGGTCACTTCGGGCTGGCCTATCCGGCCTACACCCACTTCACCTCGCCGATCCGCCGTTACCCGGACCTGATCGTCCACCGCACCATCAAGCACCTCCTGAATGGCGGTACGGCCGCCGATCACGACTACTCCAAGCCCGATCTCCAGGTGATCGGTGAGCACTGCTCGGGCAGCGAGCGGCGCGCCGACGAGGCGACTCGCGACGCCGAGTCCTGGCTCAAGGCCGAGTTCATGCAGGACAAGCTCGGTGAGGAGTTCGACGGGACCATCACCAGCGTCAACACCTTCGGTGTCTTCGTCGAGCTCGACGAGATCTATGTCGACGGCCTGGTGCACATCACCGCGCTCGACAACGACTACTACCACTTCGACCCCGTCGGTCACCGGCTCACCGGCGAGCGCACGGGAATGGTCTATCGCCTGGGTGACCGGGTGCGCGTGCAGTTGGCCGCGGTCAACCTCGACGAGCGCAAGATCGACTTCGTGATGGTGCGCGCGCCCGCGCCGGCCCGGGAGCCGGAGGCCCCGGCCAAGCGCTCGCGCTCCCGGCGCCGTCGCAAGGGGTGAGCCCGGCGGGCAGCCCGGTCGCGGGCATCCACAGCGTGCGCACCGCGCTCGGCCACGGCGGTGCGGTGAGCGAGGTCTGGCTGGAGCGCCGGCGGCACGACCGGCGCCTCGCTGAGATCGCGGGGCTCGCCCGCGAGCACGGGGTGCCGATCCGGCAGGTGGACCGCTCCGAGCTCGACCGCGCCGCCCAGGGTGCCAACCACCAGGGCGTGCTCGCCTGGGTGCAGGTGCCAGCGGCGCGCGGCGAGGCCGATTTGGACGCCCTGCTCGACGGACTCGCCGAGCCGCCCTTCCTGCTCCTGCTCGACGAGGTCCAGGACCCGCACAACCTGGGGGCCTGCCTGCGTACCGCCGATGCCGCCGGGGTGCACGCGGTGATCGCCCCGCGCGACCAGGCGGTCGGGCTCACGCCCACGGTGTGCAAGGTCGCGAGCGGGGCGGCGGAGACCGTCCCCTTCGTTCAGGTCACCAATCTCGCCCGGGTGATGGATCGGCTCAAAGAGCGCGGGATCTGGCTGATCGGGACCGCCGGCGAGGCGTCAGGCGAGGTCTTCCAGGCCGACCTTCGGGGCCGGATTGGGCTGGTGATGGGGAGCGAGGGCAAGGGAATGCGCCGACTCACGCGTGAACGCTGCGACCTGCTCGTTCGCCTCCCGATGCTCGGTAAGGTCGAGAGCCTCAACGTCTCGGTGGCGACCGGCATCTGTCTCTACGAGGCGCTGCGCCAGCGGCTCCGCAATGGCGCCGGGTGAGTCCCGAGCTCAGTGGGCCTGGCCGTGCATGGCCGCCATTTGGGCGACGTCCTGGGCCTCGAAGTCCATCCCGACCTCCTGGTCGGGGTTGAGGCTGATCGCATAGCCGATCCCGAGCTTCTCCAGGATCCAGGTGAACTCGGTCACCAGGCCGCCGCCGTAGCCCGGGAAGTCCTTGACGAAGGCCTTGGCCCGCTCGGGGCTGGTGAAGAGGACCAGGACCTCGGCCCCGTCGTCGCGCGCGAGCTTGAGCGGCAGGGCCGTGGTGCCGCCCGTCTGCAGCCCACCGATCTGGTGCTTCTCGTAGATCGGCATGAAGACCTCCGAGCCGAGCAGGGTGCGGATGAAATCCTCCGGCGGGAGCTGGCCCTCCTGGGCGGCGAGTAGCTGGCGTTCGAGGTCGTTCTGCGGCGTGAAGCTGGTGGTCATGAAAGTTCCTGGGGCTTGCGGAATGACCCCGTGAACCTGGGGTTGGACGCGGCGATCTCAACCGCCGTAGGAACCGCCCGCCGGGGGTCCCATCTAAACGCGCACACGCCCGCGACCCGGGCTGGTGATCAGACCGAGGAAGACCCATGCTCATCCGCCGCCCAGCCGACATCCACTCATCCGAGATCACGCCCCGCGATGTCTGGCTGAGACGGCGTGAGCTGTTGCAGGCTGCCATCGCCGGGGCGGGTCTCGCGGCCCTCGGTGGCCTGTCGCAGGCGGCATTTGCGGCGGTCAGCCCGCCGGGGCGCGGCGAGGCGATCCCGGGGGTGCGCCCCAGCGCGCTAAGCACGGACGAGACCCCGACCAGCTACGAGGCGATCACCAGCTACAACAATTTCGTCGAGCTGGGCGACGGCAAGTCCGCGCCCGCGCGCAACGCCCGGCTGCTCCGCACCCGCCCGTGGACGCTGCGGGTCGAGGGCGAGTGCGAGGCTCCTGGGGAGATCGGGATCGAGGACATCCTGAGCGGTTTTGCCCAGGAGGAGCGCATCTATCGCCTGCGCTGCGTCGAGGCCTGGGCGATGGTGGTGCCCTGGGTGGGCTTCCCGTTGAAGGACCTGCTCGCCCGCTTCCAGCCCACCTCCAGGGCCAAGTACGTCGCCTTCGAGACCCTGATGGACCCCAAGCGCCTGCCGGGCCAGCGCGTGCCGATCTACGACTGGCCCTACCGCGAGGGGCTGCGCATCGACGAGGCCATGCACCCGCTCACGATCCTCGCCACCGGGCTCTATGGCGAGCTCCTGCCGGGACAGAACGGCGCGCCGCTGCGGCTCGTGGTCCCCTGGAAGTACGGCTTCAAGAGCATCAAGTCGATCGTCGCGATCCGCCTCACCGAGCAGGAGCCGGCGACCACCTGGAACCTCCTGCAGCCCGAGGAGTATGGCTTCTACGCCAACGTCAACCCGGCGGTCGACCACCCCCGCTGGAGCCAGAAAAGCCACCGCATGATCGGCGAGGGCTGGCTCGCCCGTAAGCGGCCGACCGAGCCGTTCAACGGTTATGCGGATAAGGTCGCCTCGCTCTATGCGGGGATGGACCTGCGGCGGTTCTACTGACGCCTCGGGACCGCCGCGAGCGATGACCCACTCGCCCTCGCCGCGGGTGCTCGCCTGGGCGAGACTCACGCTCTTCCTGCTCTGTCTGCTGCCACTGGCCGCGCTGGTCGGGGTCGGGATCACCGGCGCCATCGGCCCCAATCCGGTGGAGGTGGCCACGCACACCACGGGGGAATGGGGGCTGCGTCTGCTCCTTGTGACGCTCGCGGTGACACCGCTGCGGCGTCTCACCGGTTGGGCCTGGCTCCTGCGCTTTCGGCGCATGTTGGGGCTCTTCGCCTTCTTCTACCTCAGCCTGCATCTGGCGACCTATCTCGCGCTCGACCAGTTTTTCGACTGGGCGGCGATCGCCGAGGACGTCCGCAAGCGTCCCTATATCACCGCAGGCTTCACGGCGTTCGTGCTCTTGGTGCCGCTCGCGGCCACCTCGACCCGCGGCATGGTGCGGCGGCTCGGCCGGCGCTGGCAGAACCTACACCGGCTGATCTACCCGGCCGCGGCGCTCGGGGTGCTGCACTTCCTCTGGCTCACGAAGGCCGATCTCCGCGAGCCGATGATCTATGCGGGGATCCTGGTGCTGCTGCTCGCGCTGCGCTGGCCAGGGCGGGCCCGCCAGTCGCCCAACGTGCGCGCGGGGCTCAGCGCAGCCGCGCCGCCGCCCGAGCGCTCTGGATCTCGTCGCTGATCGCGTCCCAGAGGGCGAGCCGCGCGTTCAACGCCTGCTCGACCGACTCCTGGGCCTCGCGCCAGAGTCGGGGGTCGTCGCCGCACGCCTGGTCGAGCAGCGCATGGGCGATCCGCCCGTGGCGCTCGCCGTCGACCTCGACGTGGCGGTGGAGGTACCAGGCGAGCTTGCGCCAGCCGGCGGGATCGGCGGCCGATAGGGTCGCGCCCATTGCCCGGAACATGTCCGGGATCAGGTCCTCGCGCCCATGGGTGAAGACCGCCACCAGCCGGTGCGGCTCCCCGGATCGCACCACCGCCAGCGTCGTACCGACGAATCCGGCCACGCCCGGGGGCAGCGCGTCCTGGTGGAGGATGTCGTCGATCGAGCGGCCGCGGGCAAGCCCAGCGAGCAGGCCATCGATTGGGTCGGTGTCGGCTCCGGCGTCGCGCATCGCCTCGCGATAGACCTCGAAGTGCGAGGCATAGCCGCCGTCGGGGTGCTCGTCGCTCTCCTCTTCGAGCACGATCTCGTTACCGGGCGCCAGGGGACGTCGACGCAGGTGAAGGCGCGCTGCAGGGCGGTAAGCAGCGACTGGAAGTCCCAGACGCAGAAGACGTGGGCGCGCATGAACACGCGCACCGACTCGGGATCGGTCAGGTGCCGGTAGAGTGGGTGCGCGATCAGGCGGGCGCGGAGCGCCGACACCTCGATCCGCCCCGGTCGATTGCTGTTTTGGATCATCGGAAAAGCCCGGGTCCGTTAGACTGTCCGCGCCGATCTAGGGGCAGCGGGGCCCGCTTCAACCGGAGCGAAAGTCGCGCCGCTGGCGTACACTAAAATCGATCCCTATGGTGTGGATAAGGCCATGGCGACGAATCCGATCGCAGCGCAGCCCTCGCCCCGCGCATCGCACGGCGCCGCCGCAGCCCTGAAAGGGCCCCCGCGGCCGCTGTTGGAGTGGCGGGATCAGTGGACACTTGACGTCGGCTTCATGGACGAAGACCACCGTGCACTGGCGCAACGGCTGAACGAGATCGCACGGGAATGGCAGATCGTCGACGACGGGTTGCCGCCGGCCAATCAGGGGGCCGATCCTCTGGGACGGCTCATGGCGGCGCTGGAGGGGCTCGCGGTGCACATCCGCGAGCACTTCGAGCGCGAGGAAGAGGTGATGCGGACGGTCGACTACCCGGAGTTGGCGGCCCACAAGGGGGAGCACGACCTGTTGCTTGCGGAGTTTCGCATCAGCATCCGCAGCATCCGCGAGGCGGGGGTGGCGGGCCTCGATCAGCTCACCCTGGAGTCGATGAAGGACTGGCTGATGGGCCACGTCCTTGAGGTCGACCGACGCCTGGCGGAGTTCTTGAAGAATCCGCCGGAGCTTGCGGTGCCAACCTTCCGACCCGACTGACGATCATGGCGATACGCGTCGCCCCGAACACTGACAATGGGTCGCGTATACCCCTCTCCCGCGCGCCGGGGAGGGGGATTTCGAGCGCGCTGCACGCGTTTTTCAGGTTAAGCGGGGCCGCCGCTCAGGTCAGGGGAGGGCGGCAGCTAAGCCGCACCGCGAAATAGCGGAACCCGATGTCCGGGTCGCCGCGCACCTCGGCGAAGGCCGAGTGCAATCGGGCGATGTCGCCGGTCGCCGCCAGCCCGGCGGTGAGCAGTCGCTCGGCCCCAGACAGCAACAAGTCCTCCAGATAGTCGAGCAGGGTCGCGCGCCGGCCCGGCTCGCGGTCGCTCGCGATGATGGGCAGGGTCTCGGTGCGGACGTCCCGGCAGCCGAGGTCGCGGGCCATCCCATGCAGTCGCCGCCCGACGAAGGGGTCCCCGCCGGTGTCGCGCTGATAACCGTTGAATCGCGCCCACCAATCGGTGATCGCCGGCACGTCGGGCTCGAAGGCGAAGCTCGCGTTGTCGACCTCGATACAGATCAGGCAGCCGTCCTTGGCCAGCACGCGCAGCGCCTCGGCGAGCACCCGCTGCGGCTCGGCCACGTGCTCCAGCATCCAGATGGTGATCGCGGTATCGAAGGTCCCGGGCGCGAAGGGCAGGGCGGCGGCGTCGCCGCGCACCAGCCGGGCCTGCCCGCTTTCGATCTCGGCCTGCAGGTGCTCACGCGCCGCCTCTAGATGCCCTTGGCTGCGGTCGATGCCGGTGAGCTCGATCCCCGCCCAGCGGTTGCGGATCTGGGCGAGCTCGGCGCCGACCCCGCAGCCGAGCTCGAGCAGGTGGCGGCTCGTGCCGAGGTCCAGACCCGCGAGCACATTCGGCGCAAGCACCTGCGCCTGCGCGATCAGGCGCTGCTGCTCGCGGCGGGAATAGCCGTGGATGTAGTCGTCAGTCGCTCCGAGACGCACGCCTGCTCCCCGTTTGATCGCCTTCCGACGCGGTTGAACCCGTCTGTGTCCGTCCGCAGCCCCGGCTCACAGCGTCACCGGCACCGGCTTCACCTTCCAGATGCGGTCGCAGTAGTCCTGGATCGAGCGGTCCGAGGAGAACTTGCCGATACGCGCCACGTTGAGGATCGACATCCGGCACCAGTGCGTCTGATCGCGAAAGGCGTGATCCACCTCGGTCTGGCGGCTGACGTAGGTGTGGTAGTCCGCGAGCGCCATGAAGGGGTCATGGTGGATCAGGTTGTCGGTGAGCGGCCGGAACAGGCTGGTGTCCCCGTGGGAGAAGAGCCCCGAGTTGATCAGGTCGATGGCGGACTTGAGCTCGGTGTCCTGGTTATAGTGCTCCCAGGGGTGATAGCCCTCGGCCTGGAGCTGCCGCACCTGCTCCGCCGTGAGCCCGAAGAGGAAGAAGTTGTCCTCGCCGACCTCCTCGCGGATCTCGACGTTGGCCCCGTCCAGGGTGCCGATGGTGAGCGCGCCGTTCATTGAGAACTTCATGTTCCCGGTCCCCGATGCCTCCTTGCCGGCGAGCGAGATCTGCTCGGAGAGATCGGCCGCCGGGTAGAGACGCTGGCCGCTCTTGACGTTGAAGTCGGGCATGAACGCGACCCGCAGGGTGCCGTTGATCTGGGGGTCCTTGTTGATCACCTCGCCCACTGAATTGATCAGCTTGATGATCAGCTTGGCCATGAAATAGCCGGGCGCGGCCTTGCCGCCGAAGATGAAGCTTCGCGGCGGGATGTCGAGGTTGGGGTTGTTCTTGAGCCGCTGGTAGAGGGTGATGATGTGCAGCACGTTCAAGTGCTGGCGCTTGTACTCGTGGATGCGCTTGGCCTGGACGTCGAACAAGGTCTCGGGGTCGATCTTGATCCCGGTCTGGCGGCCGAGCCAGTGGGCGAAGTCGCGCTTGGCCGCGAGCTTCACCGCGCGCCATTCGCGGTGCAGGCCGGGATCGTCGGCATGCTTCTCCAACTCGCGCAGGCAGGCGAGGTCGCGGATCCAGCGGTCACTTCCACAGCGGTCGGTGAGCAGGGTGGCGAGCCGCGGGTTGCTGGCGACGATGAACCGTCGCGGGGTCACCCCGTTGGTCACGTTGTGGAACTTCTCCGGCCAGAGCTCGTTGAAGTCGCCCATCACGGTGGACTTGAGGAGCTTACTGTGCAGCTCCGCGACACCGTTGACCGCGTAGCTCCCGACGGTGGCGAGATGGGCCATACGTACCCGCCGGCCGTTGTCCTCGTCGATCAGCGAGAGCCGGGCGACGCGCGCGTCGTCGCCGAGGAAGCGCACCCGCACCTCGTCGAGGAAGCGGCGGTTGATCTCGTAGATGATCTGCAGGTGGCGCGGCAGCAGGCGCTGGAAGAGGGCGACCGACCAGGTCTCCAGGGCCTCGGGCAGCAGGGTGTGGTTGGTGAAGGCGAAGGTATTGCGGGTGATCTCCCAGGCCCGATCCCAGTCGAAGCGGTGCTGGTCGATGAGCAGCCGCATCAGCTCGGCGACGGCCAGCGCCGGGTGGGTGTCGTTCAACTGGACCGCGAACTTCTCGTGGAAATGGTCGAGGTCCGCGCCGTTGCGCTGCTGCAGCCGGATCATGTCCTGCAGGGAGCAGGAGACGAAGAAATACTGCTGCTTGAGCCGCAGCTCCTTGCCGGCCTCGGGCTCGTCGTTGGGGTAGAGGACCTTCGAGAGGTTCTCCGCCATCACGTTCTCGTTGACTGCCCCGTAGTAGTCGCCGGTGTTGAAGGCCTGGAAGTTGAACGACTCGCAGGCCTGGGCCGACCACAGCCGCAGCAGGTTCACGTTGTTGACCCCGTAGCCGAGGATCGGGGTGTCGTAGGCCATGCCGTTCAGCACCAGATCCGGCACCCAGCGCACCCGCAGCCGGTCGTCGTCCTGGTACTCCTCGGTGCGCCCGCCGAAGCACACCGGGAAGCGCAGCTTGGTCCGCGGCAGCTCCCAGGGGTTGCCGTTGCGCAGCCAGGCGTCGGTGCGCTCGACCTGCCAGCCGTTTTCGATGACCTGGTCGAAGATGCCGAACTCGTAGCGGATGCCGTAGCCGATCGCGGGGATCTGCAGGGTGGCCAGCGAGTCCATGTAACAGGCGGCGAGGCGCCCCAGCCCGCCGTTGCCGAGGCCAGGCTCTTCCTCGGTCTCCATGATTCCCTCGAAGTCGAGGTTCAGCTCATGGCCGGCGACCTTGGCCTTCTCGATGATCCCCAGGTTGATCATGTTGTTGACCAGGTGGGGACCGAGCAGGTACTCGGCCGAGAGGTAGCAGACCGTGCGCGCGTGCTCGGCCTTGTAGGTCTGCGCGGACTTGAGCCAGCGCTCGAGCAGGCGGTCGCGCACGGTGTACGCAGCGGCCATGTAGAAGTCGTGCAGGGTGGCGACCTCGGGGAAGCGGCCCTGGAGGTAAAAGAGGTTGTCGACGTACGCCTGCTTGAGTGCGTCCTTCGACATCCCGATGCGGGTGTGCTCCCTGGGCGGCGCGGTGGTCTCGGCGGGCTCTGGGGTGCTCATGCTGCTCCTCTCTCCTCTGCGTGATGGGCCGGTATCGTCCGGCTCTCGGGTTGGGGGTGGCTGGGCGCGACTGTGCCCCCGCCGTCGGACGAGGTCAACGGGCGCGCGATCGGGCGTGGATCGGGAGGGCGAGGGTGGCGGGTGTGCGTGCGAGGTCCCAGAGCGGGACGGCCAGGGACCAGAGCTCGTCGGGGTGTGCGGCGCGCTCGGGGAGCGGCGACTGGCCCAGGAAGGCCCAGGCCCGCAGCAGCGCCGGGATGGGATCGGCCCGCTCGACCGGGGTCGCCGCGCTGGACTTGCTGAGCTTGCGCCCCGCCTGGTCCACGGCGAGCGGCAGGTGGGCATATGCGGGGGTCGCCAGCCCGAGCGACTGCTGGAGGTAGATCTGCCGCGGGGTGGAGCGCACCAGGTCGGCGCCGCGCACGATCTGGGTGACGCCCTGCTCGGCGTCGTCCACCACCACGGCGAGCTGGTAGGCGTGGATGCCGTCGGCCCGGCGCAGCACGAAGTCGCCCACCTCGCGCGCGAGGTCCTGCTCGATGTCTCCCAGGACGCGGTCGCGGTAGCCGATGCTGGTGTCGCCGGTGTGGATGCGCAGGGCCCGCGGGCGGCGCCCGGACGCCAGCCCGGTGCGGCAGGTGCCGGGGTAGACCGGACCCTCCGCGCCGAGCCATCCGGCGCGGGCGATCTCGGCGCGGCTGCAGCCGCAGGGGTAGATCAGCCCATGACCGCGAAGGCGTTCGATCGCCTCCGCGTAGGCGTCGTGGCGCCGGCTCTGATAGAGGATCGCACCGTCCCACTCGAAGCCGAAGGCATCCAGGGTGCGCAGGATGTCATCGGCGGCGCCGGGGACCTCGCGCGCTCGGTCGAGGTCCTCCATGCGCACCAACCACTCGCCGCCGTGCGCGCGGGCGTCGGCGTAGCTGCCGACGGCGGCGACCAGGGAGCCGAAGTGCAGGGGGCCGGTCGGGGAGGGGGCGAAACGCCCCCGATAGGCGAGCCCGCCGCCTTGGGGGTGCGGCGCCGCGGGGAGCGGGGGAGGGTCGATCAGCCGCGCTGCTTCTCGCGGATCTCGTCGAGGGTCTTGCAATCGATGCACAGGGTCGCGGTGGGACGCGCCTCCAGGCGGCGGATGCCGATCTCCACCCCGCAGGCGCTGCAGTACCCGTACTCGTGGCTGTCGAGACGGCCCAGGGCCTCGTCGATCTTCTTGATCAGCTTGCGCTCACGGTCGCGGGTGCGCAGCTCCAGGCTGAACTCGGACTCTTGCGTGGCGCGATCGTTGGGGTCGGGGAAGTTGGTCGCCTCGTCCTGCATGTGATGGACGGTGCGGTCCACCTCTTCCATCAGGCTGCGCTTCCAGGCAAGCAGGATCTCACGGAAGTGCTCCTCCTGCTGCGGGCTCATGTACTCCTCGTCCGCGACGGACTGGTAAGGCGCGAACCCGAAGGGCTTAGTCTCCAGCTTTTCTGCTCCGGCCATGCCGTTCCTCCGAAGAGATCACCACGGATTGATCCAGCGCAAGGCCGGATACCCAGAGGCGGCCCACAGCGCAGGCAATGGCCGCCGACGAAAAGCGCCCTTTCTTACCAGAAGGGTTGCGCTCGGGCAAGCCGTTTGTCCGCCGCGCGCTAGGCGAACTCCAAGGCGAAGCCCGCCGCCGCCAGGCGCCCGGCCTCTTCTTCCAGCTCGAGCTGGGTGAGGGGGTGCTGGCCGAGCCAGTCCCCCGGGAAGCCGAGCGAGAGGCGATTGTCGTCCACGGCGAGGCGCGGCTCGGGCTTGCTGGCGGCGGAGCGGCCGCGGTGCATGAGCACCGCAAGGCGCAGGATGACACAGAGCCGCCATCCGGCCTCCTGCATCCCTGTCGGCAGGGCGCGGAGCTCCGTGACCGGGTATCTGCGCCGGTGTCCCAGCACCAGGGCGGCCAGCAGCTCTTGTTCGTGGCGGGTGAAGCCGGACAGGTCGGCGCTGCGGAGCACGTAGGCCCCGTGCTTTTGGTACTGGCTGTGCGCGATCATGAGCCCCAGCTCGTGCAGCCGTGCGGCCCAGCCCAGCATCTCGGCCCAGGCGGGGTCGGCGAGGCCCCAGACCTCGGCGAGCTGGCCGTAGAGTGACAGTGCGGTCGCCTCCACCCGCGCCGCATGGGCACGGTCGACGCCGAAGCGCCGGCTCAACGAGCGAACGGTGCGTTCGCGCGCGTCCTCGTGGCGAATGCGCCCCATCATCTCGTAGATGAGGCCCTCGCGGAGGGCCTCATCGGAGACCTGCATCCGCTCGATGCCGAGGGCGGCAAAGACCGCGCGCAGCACGGCTACGCCGCCGGCGAACACCGGGCGGCGCTCCTCGCTGAGCCCCTTGAGCGCGATGGCCTCGACGCTGGCGAACTCCACCAGCGCGTCCCGCAGGTGGCCCAGGGCCTCGGCCGAGATGCCCTCGTCGCACCAGCCCTGCGCGTTGACCACCCCGGCGATGGCCTTGATGGTGCCCGAGCTACCGACCGCGTGGCGCCAGCCGGAGCGGCGGAAGAGCTCGCGCACGGGGCGCACCTCGAGCGCCCCGGCGAGCTCGGCGCGCTCCATGGCCCTGGCGCTGATGCGGCCGTCGGCGAAGTGCCGCCGCGATAGGGTCACGCAGCCCATGTGCAGGCTCTCGCGCAGGCGGGGGCTAAACTGCTCGCCGACGATCAGCTCGGTGCTGCCGCCGCCGATATCGACCACCAGGCGCCGCTCGGTCCCCGCGGCCAGGCCATGCGCCACGCCGAGATAGATCAAGCGGGCCTCCTCGCGGCCGGCGATGACGTCGATGGGGTGTCCGAGCGCCGCCTCCGCCTGGGCCACGAAAGGGTCGTCCGGACGGAGCTGGCGCAGGGTGTTGGTGCCGACGGCCCGCACGCTTCCGTGGGGCATGTCTCGGACCCGTTGGCCGAAGCGCTCCAGGCAGGCCAGCGCCCGCGCGGCGACCTCGGGGCTCAGCTCGCGCTCGGATGTGAGCCCCTCCCCGAGCCGGACCATCTCCTTGAGGCGGTCGATGACCTGGAGGTGGCCGTCGCCGATGCGGGCGACGATCATGTGGAAGCTGTTGGAGCCGAGGTCGACCGCCGCCACCATATCCGGCGGCAGGGGCTGCGTCCGGAGGCTGGTCTGCGTTGGCATAAGGCGGTACCGCTGTGCAAAGCCGCGCAGATGGTATCAGAATCCTGACACCCCCGACCCGCGATCGCCCGGGCGACTGGAGACCACCATGAGCAAACCCGCCGTTGGACCGAGCTGCCCGCTCCCCGCAGCACCGGACCTCTCTGGGCTCACCCAGGTGAGGCTGGACCCCGATCCCAGGCCCCCCGATTACCTCGCCGCGATGCGGCTGGCCAATGCCGAGGCGACGCGTCGCCTGGGTGATCTCATGCTGCTGTCTTGGTACGACAGGGACCGCAACTTCGAGTCGCCCCAGCACGCCAGCGAGTGCCATCAGGCTAGCGCGACCCCGGGCTACGTCGACTACGGGCTCCACCACGGCGCGACGCTGATGGTGGACATCGAAGACGGCCGCTTCGTCTTTTTCTATCTGCCGGTCGACCTCTGAGGCGGCAGGCAGTCACTGCGGGTTTTTCGGATTGACACGCCGTTCGAGGCGTGAAGATTTCGCTTGCGGACGGCGAGGCTTTGCGCTAAAGAGCGCGAATTTCGCGGGGCTGTACCCAAGAGGTTTGTTGGCGATGTTGGAGAGCGACGTCCGCGGTGGCGATGAGTCGAACGAGCGATTTTTAGACATCAGGGGTCCCGAGGATGCGCTCGGCGACCGGGCGTCTTGGGACGCGCGCCGGCGCATCGAGCGGCTACGCGAGCTGCGCCGGCTGCGCGAGCTGTTGGACGATCCCGAGTTCAACGAGCTCGACTGACCCCCGAACCCCCGTCCCCCGGCAAGGGGCGCACTCGCGGCGGATGCGGGGCGCGCGAGCGCCTCCCCCGTCAACGGCCTGGCCGCTCCACGCCCGCGGTGTCGGCTCCCGCGGCGCGATCGGGTGGTTCGCCAGCGGCGTGCACCCGCACGTCGAGCGGCTCCGCGGTGGTCAGGTGGACATCGCGCTGTGGGAAGGCGATGGAGATGCCGGCGGCGCGGAGCTTCTCGTAGATCGCGAGGTGTAGCTCCGTGATCGTGCCTAGGCGGTAGTCGAGGGAGTCGAGGTAGCAGCGCATCACCAGGGTCAGCGCATTGTCCCCGAACGCCTCGAAGCTGATCAGGGGCGGCGGGTCATCGAGGACTCGTTCGTGCTCACTCGCGGCCTCCGCGAGCAGTCTGAGGGCGAGCGCGACGTCGGCGCCGTAGTCCACCCCCACCGTAATGGTGACGCGGTTCACCCGATCGCTCAGCGTCCAGTTGAGCAGCCGTCCGGTAATGAACTCCTTGTTGGGCACCAGGAGCTCTTGACGGTCATAGTTTCGGATGGTCGTTGCGCGGATCTGGATCTTGGTGACCACCCCCGTGGTGTCGCCCACGGTGACGATGTCGCCCACCCGCACCGGACGCTCGAACAGGATGATAAGGCCGCTGATGAAGTTGGCCACGATCTCCTGCAGGCCGAAGCCGATGCCCACGCTGAGGGCGGCAACCAGCCATTGCACCTGTCCCCAGGAGAGGCCGAGGGTGCCGAACATCGTCAAGACCGCGGCCGCGATGATGACGTAGCCGGTCAGGGTCTTGACCGCGTAGCGGCCGCCCGCGGAGATCTCCATCCGCTGGAGGAGCACGATCTCGAGGAGTGCCGGCAGATTCTGTGCCGCGACCAGCGCGATGGCGCCGACCAGGAGGACTAGCGCGACGTCCCGCAGCGTCACCGGCACCATCGCCTCGGTCCCGTCGACCACCCCCGTGTAGTGCCAGAGCACCACCCGATCGAAGACCCCGAATGCGGGCAGGACGTGGGCCCAGATCAGCAGCAGTCCGGCCAATCCGCCGAGGAAGAGCAGCATGTTGACGAGGCGGCGCGTCTGTTCATCGAGGGCGGCGAGGTCCACCACCGGCTCGTCCACCTGGAGCAGGCTCGCGACATCCTGATTCGCCTTCTCCTCCTCCACGGCGCGGGCGGCGCGCCGCTCCAAGGCCGCCTGTAGGGCGAGGCGGCGGCGCGACAGGATGACCCAGCGCAGGATGATCTGGTGCACGACGATGAGCCCGAGGACGAGATAGGTCGAACTCATCAGCGACCGCATGAGGGTGGTCGTCGTGTACAGATAGCCGAGGGCGGTGATCACCGCGAAGGCCAGCGGCACGCCCACCGCCAAGGGATACCAGATCCGGCGCAGGCGATTGAGCCAGCCCTTTGGGTTGTCGGCGAGCAGCTCGCGCAGGGCCCCGCGGCGCGGGTTGAGCACCCGGGCGTAGAACACCGCCAGCACCAGCATCACCGCGATCAGCGTCAGGCGCCCGAGGGTGGCGGTATAGGCCAGGTCCTGGACGCCGTAGACGAGATTGGCCAGCAGCCCCACCGGGACACCGACCGCGATCAGCCAGTCGAATGCGCGGCGAAGGCCCGCCAGCACCTCGCCGGACCAGCGGAAGTGCCGATCGGCAACGCCCCCCTTCATGCACAGCAAGCGGAAGGTGCGCAGGAAATAGAGGGCCAGCGCGAGATCGAGCATTGCGGCACCGGCCGCGCGCCCGAAGGCCGTCGCCTGCGGCGACTGCTGGAGCTGGGAGCCGAGCATCGCCATCAGCAGGGGCCAGGCGGCGGCCAGGACTAGGGTGAGGAAGGTCGCCTCCAGCGTGTAGAAGATGCTGTCCGTGCGTACCCGCCGCAGGTGCTCCTCGGTCGCACGGATCCGTTGGCGCAGCGCCGGCCCCTTCCAAAAGAGCCCCGCGACCAGGAGGATCTGGAGCCAGAACAGCGGGGAGCGCTGCAGCTCATGCAGCAGCGCCTCGGCCAGCTCGACCCAGTTGACGGGATCGACCAGCCACATCAGGGCGCGCGGTAGGCCGGTGAGGGTCGCAAGGTCGACCGGCGGCGAGCTACGCACCCAGAGTAGCCGCTCGGCGAGGAAGGCGTCGTACTCGGTGACGGCATGGATGAGCTGGCGCGTGGCGTCGTCGAGGTCGCTCAGCATGCCCAGATAGGTCTCGTCCGTGCCGATCGCCTTCTCGAGCAGTGCCCGCCGCTGCTCGGCGAGCTCGATCAGGTCGTCGCGGATACCCTCGCGCTCGCCGAGGTCGGCCAGCTTCTGGACGTAGGCGTCGACGAAGGCGGCGGGGTCACGCAGGGCGCGCCGCTCCTCGGCGAGCCGGATTTGGCGCAGGCTTGCCTCGACGATGGCGTGCTCACGCGCCTCGGCATCGTCGCGGAAGGAGCGCAGGCCGGGGAGCTTGTTGCGCTGATCAATGAGGACCTGCCCAAGGGCCTGAGTGAGCCCGGCAAGCTCTACCCGCTGGCGGGCTGTCCGGAAGTCCTCCAGTATCGCGCGGGTCTGGGCCTCGATCTGGTCCTGCTGCCCGGCCATGCGGTTGAGGTCCTCGGTGAGCTCGGTGAGCTCGGCACTCAGTACCGCGTTCCGTTGGGCCAGTTGCTGGACCAGGGGATGCTTGTCGCGCGCCTGGCGCTCGGCCTCTTGTGCCTCCGCGCGCGCCGTCTCGGCCTGCTCCCGGCGGCGCTGGTTGAGCTGGTCTTCGAGCTGGCGGGCGGCCGCCGTGAGCTGGCTCAGATCGTTGCTGGCCTTCTCTTCCCGGGCCTTAAGCAGGTCCATGCGGGCGGCGTGGCTGAGGAGCTGCTGGTCGAGCATCAGGATCTCGGCCCGCAGCGCCTCGCTGCGGGCCTGCATCGCCTGGCGGCGCGCGCTGGTCAACAGCGGCGAGTCGCCCTCGACGACGGGAAGCGCGAGATCGGCATCGAGCTTGTCGAGCTCCGATTTCGCCTCGATGATGCGTTTGCGCGCTGCCGCCGGCTGCTGAGGGGCGCTCTCGAGCTCCTTGTCGATCTCCTTGAGCTTGGCGGCGACGGCGGCCGCGTCGGCCTGGGCCTTGGCGAGCTGCTGCTCAAGGTCGGCGATGGTCGTTTGCGGCAGTGGCGGCGCGGGCGGCGGGGCCGCGGCCGCTGACTTGGACAGCTCGCGGATCTCCGCGGCCTTCTCGGGGGCGGTCGTGGTGGCCTGCATGTAGAGGCGCGACTGCTCTTCGAAGCCGTCGCGCGCCTTGAGCTCACTGACGACCTTGCGATACTGCTCGATGATTCGGTTCTGCAGGGCCTTCTCGAGCTCCCCCATGGCCTCGGTCTCGGCGATCCGCGATTCGACGAGATCGATGCTGAGCCTGGGCCGCTCACTCGCCCCCAGCGCCGTCGGACTCGGCTCGGGCACGGAGTCTTGTGCGAGGAGCCCGCCCCAGGCGAGCAGTCCGAGCAGCGCGAGCCAGAGGGGTGGGAGTGATCGAGGGATGCGCATGGGGGAACGACGGGCGCTGGGGCGGTGGGACTGACTGAGGCGGGTCCGGTTCGGGGTGCCGAGAGGGACGTGTCAGGGATTGTAGCCAAGCCGCATGGCTCGGGCGGTGCGGCCGGCGGCCGAGATCGTGTCGGTAATCCCCGCCCTGGCCGTCTCGCCGAGGCGCGACCGCGAAGGGACGCGCGAGCCGGGCCCGGGTATGCCCGACCGCAAGGGCCGGGCGCTGGGGCCGCCGTCAGCGAGCCGCAGCCCGGGGATCTGCGGGCGGTGCCGCCCCGCCGTCCGGCCTCAGATCGGCTCCTTGGCCGGGATCAGCTCAGTCAGGGGTACGAAGTAGAAGCCGCAGGTGGCGGGCGTGACGTTCTCATCGGCGGTCCGCGGGTACTTGCGGCAGCTCGGTGGGCGAAACCGGTAGACCGCGCAGCTACTCAGGCCCTGCTCGTCGTAACGCAGAAAGGGGCAGGGGTAAGGCAGCTTGCAGCACTCCCCGCAACGGATGCATTCGCCGCGGCGGTTTTCTGCGACGGGGAGGAACGACGTGGCAAAGCGCTTGAGTTTGTTCTTCATACGGGCGGGACGAGGGTAAAGTTCTTACAAACAGGTTACCCCATCTGTCGCCCGACGGGCAGTGGTCCGTCAGCCGGGCTGGCTCGGCTCCCGCGTCTGGGTGTCGCTAGAACACCACTCCCACACCGCCCCCGATGCCGCCACCGCTTCCGCCGCCGATCCCGATGCTGATACGCGGTCGCCAGTAACCTTCGGCGGCCGGCGGGCTTTCGCCCCAGCGTCGGGGGTGGAAGCTCTCCATGTGCGGATAGCCAGGGCTACTGCCCCCGCCGACGTTCGGGCGCAGACCGATGAAGCGGCCGGTGGCCGAGACCATCTCACCCGGCCGGTACTGCGCTGTCTCGAGATAACCAGGATGGACGATGACGAAGCGCCCCACGGATCGATTGCCGGTGCGTGGGCGGCCGCAGCTGGTGAGCGGATAGCCGATCACCTCAAGCTCGGTACGCTCGGCGAGATTGCGCGTCGCCGCGAGTATCCCGCCCCAACGGACGAGGGCGCCCTCGGCCAGTCGGCCCTCCGCCGCGTCCTCGGGCGTGAGCGCCACCACGCCGGCGGGCGCGGGGCAGTCGGTGGATGTGCAGCCGGCGAGGAGCAAGGCGGCGACGACGGCCAAGACGGCGAGCGCGCGCCCGCCCTGACCCCCGACCCGAAGCGGCCCCGCCGGGGTATGCGTCACGCGCGGCTCACCACAGGGAGCGGCGTCGATACCAGGGATACCAAGGGTCGTAGAAGGGGTACCAGGGATCATACCAGGGCCAGGGCCGCCAGCCGGGCGGGTAGACCGGGAGCGGCTCGGGCCACAGGTACCGCTCCTGCACCGACACCACCGGGAATGCATAGCGGTAGTCCCCAACCAAGTGCGTCTCGACGCCGGCGATCTTACCCGACACCGTGAGCAGTCGGTCGCTCGGAAGCCCCGCGGGATCGACGAAGCCGTCGATCCGGGCCAGGAACCGGCCCTGCGCGGCACCGTCGGTGCGGGGCTCGCCGCGCTCGTCGAGCGGCAGCGACAGGACCTCGATGTCGGTGACGCGCTCTCGATTGTGCACCGCGAGGATGGTCCCGCCCCAGCGTACTGGGGCCCCATCATGGGCCTGTGCCGCTTGCGCGACCTGAGCGGGCAGGAGCGCCGTCGCCGGCGCCTCCCGGATCGACGGCGGCACCTGGGTCGCGCAGCCCGCTGCCAGCAGCACCGTCAACGAAATGAGCTGTCGCCGAATCATGTCCAGGTTCGCGGTCTGCCCCACGGATGCCTCACGGCCGGCGGGGCCCCGAGCAGCGGGGGCGCCGGCCGGCCCCATCCGATGAGGAGTATAGCCGCCCGCTCGCTCGCGGCGCGGGCGTCTCCGTCTGGCTCATCTTCCCCCGTCCGACCAGCTTGATTGTAACGTAACAGTCGGAAACTACAGGAAGTATCGCCCGGCAGGCGGGCGTAGCGCCTGGCTACAAGA
>JALOTB010000093.1 GCA_025458165.1 Chromatiaceae bacterium
TCTCGGCCTCCCAGCGCAGGAGCTTGAGGGTCTCGGAGACCACGGCCCCGAGGTCGACCAGCTCATCTTGCATGGCGGGCGGCATGCTGAGCTTGAGCAGCCGCTCGGTGACGCCGATGCACTGCTCGACCTCGTGGTCGACCAGGGCCAGGTCCTCTTGGATCTCGCCGACCGCCGGCGGCTCGGCGCTGGCTGCCCGTGCGGCGGCGTGCAGGGCGAGCCGGACCGACCCCAGCGGATTGTAGATTTCGTGGGCGACGCCGGCGGCGAGCCGTCCCAGCTCGGAGAGGCGCTGCTCCTGGGAGAAACGCACCTCCTGCTCGAGATCGCGGATCGACTCGACCACCAGCAGGCGCGGTGCCCCGTCCACGTTGGTGTGCAGCGGCGCGGCGTAGACCTCGACCTCGAATGGCCGGCCGTCGGCGCGCAGATGGCGCTGCACCGTGCGCAGTGGCCGGCCGGTACGGCTCACCTCTGCGAGCGGACAGGTGATCAGGGTCTCGGGGCAGGGGGTCGCGCGCGCGTGGGTCGCGGCGTAGCAGAACGCCGGGGCGGCCTGGTCCTCGCTGAGCCCGAGCTGATTCCGGTAGGTGCCATTGGCGAGCACCACGCGGTAATCCCCGCCGATGACGCGGATACCATCGGGGATCGCGTCGACCAGGCGTTGGAGGAACTGCTCCTTGTCCTCGATCTCGCGGATCTTGGCCTGGAGCCCCTCTGCCATCTGGTTGAAGCGTCGCCCCAGGGCGCCGAGCTCGTCGTGGCTCTCGGGCGTTGCGCGGGCGTCGAAGTCGCCCTGGGCCAGACGCAGGCTCACCGCCGAGAGGTGCTCCACGGGTCGAATCACGTAGCGGCGGATAAACCACCAGCCCCCGGTGAGGTTGAGCAGGACGATGATCGCGCCCGCGCCCATCAGCAACAGGGTAGTCGCGCGGGCCTGGGCGCGAATGCGGTCGGCGTCGAAGTCTACATACAGGATGCCGTTGATCGGCTGCTGCTCCACGGGGCCGTGGCACTCCTCGCAGATCGGCTGGTTGCGTACCGCGTTGACGCTGCGCAGCACTGGACGGCCGTCGGGTCCCGGCACGAAACGGGTGCTCGGCCCGGCGGTGGGCTGGGGGGCGAGGGTCATCGTCTGGCCGATCGCGGCGGGGTCCGTGGCGAGACGGACTAGCCCCCTGGGGTTGGCGAGCATCACCCCCTGGATGCCGTCCTGCTGCCCCATGCGCTCGACGATGTCGCGCAGTCCATCGAGGTCCTTCTTGAGCATCGCGTTCTCCAGCGATGTCTGGAGCAAACGCGTGACCTGGTTGGCAGCATCGGCACGCTCGCG
This sequence comes from Chromatiaceae bacterium, assembly GCA_025458165.1. GTDB lineage: Bacteria > Pseudomonadota > Gammaproteobacteria > Chromatiales > Chromatiaceae > JALOTB01. The sequence continues at coordinate 1,334 of JALOTB010000093.1, forward strand.
CTCGAGCTGGTCACGGTAGAGGCCGATGAAGAGGACGAGGAAGACCAACGAGCTGACCAACAGCCCCGCGGCCGTGCCGGCGGCGAACTTGGTGTGGAGGCGCTGCTCAATCCATCGCATGTGGCTGGGTCCTGATTCTGTGCGCGGGCCGCCCTGGCTGCGGCGGGTTTCGGTGAAGCGCGCCCGCAAGGCACTCCGCGTCCGCCTTACCCTCCATGAGGGGCCGGGGGTGAGGCGGGTGGGGGAAACCCAGCATGACAGCCATGTCCGCCTAGTGTCGAGCGCGACACGGGTGTCCTGCCCGATTAGGCAGACAAGCGTCGACCAAGACGGCGCGCCGAATCCTCGAAGCACCGATGCCTTCCATTCTGGTCCAGGCCGAACCATCTGGGGCTGCCAATTTGTCAGGCGCCGAGGTGCGGCGAGCCCCCGTCGCCGCGTTGGGCGCAGTAACCCCGCCCGCCGCCCCAGCAATCACCGGGCTGATCGGACGAAGGCATGGCGTTTGCTCAGGGGTCGAGGGAATGCGTGGCTTTTCGGGAGGAGCGATGAGTAAGTGTCAGTATGAGTCTAGGACGTTTCTTGGTGTGGGGCTTGGGTGTGTCCTGGCCGCTGGCGTGGCGGCCAGCCCAGGGACGGAGCTCGGCGAGGGGCTGAGGTCCGCGCTGGAGCAGGCGGGGTGGCGGGTGACGCAGCGGGCGGACGGGGGTCTGGATCTGCGCGCCCCGGCTGAGACACCTGGATCGCCGCCGGCCGCGGCGGGCGCGGGGGCGCGCGAGGCGGCCGTTAGCGGGGATGCGACCGCATGGGCCCGGCTGGCCGAGCATGGTTGGCGAGTGGAGCGGGGGGCCGACGGTTCGACCCTGCTCTATCCCCCAGGGCCCGCCGCCGGACCGTCGCCGTCCGAGGCCGCGAGCGAGCCCACACCGAGCGAATCTTCGAGCGAGCGGCTCGAGGACCACCTGCGCGGGCGCGGCTGGCGCGCGGAGCGGTCGCAGGACGGCTCGCTGATCCTCTATCCGCGGGCTGCCGAGGTGGACGCCACGCCGCGGCAGCCGCCGGCGCCCTGTGCGGGCGAGCTCACCGCGGCCGTGCGCGATGCTCGGGTTTCGCTGCCGATCGCGAGCTGGGAGCAGGCACGTGCCGTTACCGAGTCCTGGCTGGCCTCGGTCGATAGCCCTGGCAGCTCCGTCGGCAAGATCCGGCAGATCGGGCGCGTCTATCTGGTGAGTATCATCGAGGCGCGACCGCCGCATCGGCTGCGGCATCAGATTGCCATCGACAGCGATAGCGGCCGGGTCCTGGTCCTGAACTGAGGCCTGAGCGCAACGAAACGGCGCCGCCGGCGCTCCTTGTCCCCTCGGTGGTGAGCCTCGTTGAGGGCCTTTCGGCCTCGGCCGGCGTCCCGCTGGGATCGCCGCTTGGCGGGAGGGAAGCGATCTTCTGACAGGATGTCAGTTTGCCGCGGGCCGCTTGCGGCTAGTCTTAGCTCCCAACGGGGTGGCCGGGAAGTGCAGCGGCTTCCGAGGCTTGCGGGCCGCCCGCCATGGGCCTGGCTCGCCGGGCGGCTGCCGAGGACTCGACTCCCGGGTAAACCCTGGCGACACAAAGTCAGGTCGGGCGGGGCGGACCCGCGGCCCACGCCGCCACCACGCGAGGCGCCCCGCCCGCAGCGCCAGCCGCGGCGGTGCGCGACCAGGGGTTGGCATGGAGCCTGCTGGAGCCGGTCAAGAGCGGGCCTGGCGGAGAGACTGACGCGTGAGCCCTCGCGCACTGCGCACCCCTGTTCTCTCAGGGCGCCGTCGTTTGGGGCGCCCTGTTGGCAACCATGAGGCGAATCCGAATGAAATTCAGCTCCGTCCCTCAGCTTCTGCTAGCGGTCCTGGTCGCGACTCAGGCGGGCCTCGCAGCCGCGCTCGATGAGCCCTTCATTGCCGGTACCGCACCGTCGCAGCGGCCGGCCGGCGCCCCGGTGATCTTGGAGGTCCAGCGGGATGCGGAATGGTATCGACGGGCCCTGACCGGCATCAGCGCGCCCTATCCCGCCAGCCTCAGGTTTCTGGAAGACCAGGGCAACTGGTACACACCCTTTACTCGCCCGGGGATGCTCCCTCCTTACGACATCCGCGGGTGGCATGTGGATTAGCCAAGGCGCGGTGGACCAGGTCCACCGTCGCGTCGGCGAGGGACGAGGCTGAGGGAACAGCCCAAGGGGCCGGCGGCTCGCCGCCGGCATTGAGGGAAGGGCGCCGCCGGCCATGTGCCGCCCGGTGTCCTGGCTCGGGCCGCCCCAGGACGGGACCCCCGGGATTTCGACACAACCGCTAGGAGATGATCAACATGACGAGTGCTATGACGAGGTTCAAGAAAGCTGCCGTTGCTGCTGTGGTCGGCCTTGCGCTGGCTGGTAGCGGCACAGCGGCCTACAGCATGGACGGCATGGCTGGTATGTCCGGTATGCAGGGCATGGGTGGCATGTCCGGCATGGGTGGCATGAGTGGCATGTCCGGCATGGGTGGCATGTCCGGCATGGGTGGCATGAGTGGCATGGGTGGCATGAGTGGCATGTCCGGCATGTCCGGCATGGGTGGCATGGGTGGCATGTCCGGCATGGGTGGCATGTCCGGCATGAGCGGCATGGGTGGCATGTCCGGCATGGGTGGCATGTCCGGCATGGGTGGCATGTCCGGTATGTCGGGCTATTTCCAGATCACGCCTGACGGGCAGATCTTCTTCTACCCGGCCAGCGGCATGTCCGGCATGGGCGGCATGAGTGGCATGTCCGGCATGTCCGGCATGTCCGGCATGTCCGGCATGGGCGGCATGGGCGGCATGGGCGGCATGTCCGGTATGAGTGGCATGGGCGGCATGTCCGGTATGAGTGGCATGGGTGGCATGTCCGGCATGGGCGGCATGTCTGGTATGAGTGGCATGGGTGGCATGTCCGGCATGGGCGGCATGTCCGGGATGGGTGGCCATTGGTTATGGGTGCCTGAGGGAATGGGCGGCATGAGCGGCATGGGTGGCATGTCCGGCATGGGCGGCATGGGCGGCATGTCCGGCATGAGCGGCATGGGTGGCATGTCCGGCATGAGCGGCATGGGTGGCATGTCCGGTATGGGCGGCATGTCCGGCATGGGCGGCATGTCCGGCATGTCCGGCATGGGTGGCATGTCCGGTATGGGCGGCATGTCCGGCATGTCCGGCATGTCCGGCATGGGCGGTATGTCCGGGATGTCCGGCTATTTCCAGATCACGCCTGACGGGCAGATCTTCTTCTACCCGGCCAGCGGCATGTCCGGCATGGGCGGCATGTCCGGCATGTCCGGCATGGGCGGCATGTCCGGTATGAGTGGCATGGGCGGGATGTCGGGCATGGGCGGCATGTCCGGTATGAGTGGCATGGGCGGCATGTCCGGCATGGGCGGCATGTCCGGTATGGGTGGCATGTCCGGCATGGGCGGCATGTCCGGTATGAGTGGCATGGGTGGCATGGGTGGCATGTCCGGCATGCAAGGCATGGGCGGAATGGGTGGTTGGACCCCGCCCGCCAACTGAGCTCCTAGACCCTGACCGGCGGCGAGCGGAACGCCGCCTTCTCAGCACAGGGACGTGCTTTTTTAATCCGTCGACTGCGGAATCGATGGCCAGAGGAGTCGCGCCATGAAACGAACCCTCCTTCTCACCTTCTCGGCACTCATGTGGCTAGGCGTCCAGGCGGCGGCGGAGACCACCGGCGACAAGGATTATCAGGCGGGCCGCTGGGACCCGATCCATTTCAAGCCAGCGATCGAGCAGGCGACCGACGAGCAATGTCTCGAATGCCACCGCGAGGTCCTCGATAAGCAGGTGCGCGAGCAGTCCCTCGCGGGGGTGAAGGCCGCCGAGGCGCTGGCGTGGTACCAGACCGTCGGCACCTATCAGGGCGATCAAGAGACCTTCCACCGCCGCCATTTGGTCACGGAGTACGCGACCCAGGTGATGGACCTCAAGTGCAATACCTGTCACCAGGGCAACGACCCGCGCGATGAGGCCGGAATGTCCCACGCGGAGGGCGATCCGACGCTGAATCATTACCGCAAGCACGTCGACCCGAACCTCTGTCTCAAGTGCCATGGCCAGTTCCCCTACCAGATCATGGCGGTGCCAGGCCCCTGGCCGGAGTTTGGACACGTCTTTCAGGACAACTGCCTGCTGTGCCATGTCACCTTCCGCACTAATCGGCACCAGGTGAATTACCTCAAGCCCGAGGCGATCGAGGCGCTCGGCAAACAGGACGCCGATACCTGCTACGGCTGCCACGGCGGGCGCTCCTGGTATCGCATCAGCTACCCCTACGCGCGCCACCCCTGGCCGGGGATGGCCGAGGCGGTCCCCGACTGGGCGAAAGGTCGCCCGGCCCAATCCGAGGCCCGGTTCCTCGTCGGTATCAAGCAGCCGCAGGCCCCAAAGCAGGGTGACAAGCCATGAAACACAGTAAAGACCTTGGTTTTCTCGACGCCCGCCTGAGCCTGACTCGGCGCAGCTTCCTCAAGGCCAGCGCCGTCGGCGCGGCGGCCCTGGGCACCGGCGGCCTGGTGCCGACCCGCGAGGCCCACGGCTTCGCCTTTGAGCCCTATCCACGCGACGACGAGCTGACCACGGTGGTCACGAGCTGCGCGCACAACTGTGGCTCGCGCCACATGCTGGTCGCGCACAAAAAGGGCGACGTCATCGTGCGGCTCTCCACCGATGATGGACGCTTCCAGCGCGACGGCTTCTTCGGCAAGGACACCGAGGAGGAGCCCCAGCTCCGCGGCTGCCTACGCGGCCGCTCTTACCGCCAGCGGCTGTACTCGGCCGAGCGCCTGCTCTATCCCATGGTTCGCGTGGGCAAGCGTGGCGAGGGCAAGTTCAAACGGGTGGGCTGGGACGAGGCGCTCGAGCACGTTGCCACCAAGATGATCGAGCTCAAGCAGCAATACGGCTCCACGGCCCTGCTCGATCAGAGCTACGCCGGCGCCTCTTATGGGGTGCTGCACAAGTCCGACCAGATCGAAGGGCTACTGGCCCGCTTCCTTGGCATGTTCGGCTGCCGGACCAGCTCTTGGTCGGTGCCCTCCTACCAGGGCACCACGGCGAGCTCGCGCTGGACCTTCGGCACCATTGAGGATGGCAACGAGGACGACACCTTCGCCCACTCCAAGCTCATCATCATGTGGGGCTGGAATCCCGCCTACACCTTCCACGGCGGAAACACCTTCTATTACATGCGGCTCGCCAAGCAGCGCGGCTGCAAGTTCGTGCTGATCGACCCGCAGTACACGGATTCGGCGGCGGTCTACGACGCCTGGTGGATCCCCATCCGGCCGAATACGGATGCCGCCATGCTGGCCGGCATGGCCCATTACATCTTCACCAACAACCTGCAGGATCAGGACTTCATCAACCGCTTCTGCCTGGGGATGGACGCCGGCACTATGCCGGACTGGGCGGCGGCGACGCCCAACGGGCGGGAGAACTTCAAGGACTACATCCTGGGCACCTACGACGGCACCCCCAAGACGCCCGAATGGGCCGCCGAGATCTGCGGTGTGTCGGCGGGGGACATCATCAAGCTCGCGCACATGTACGCCACCACTAAGCCGGCGGCGCTCAAGGCCTCCTGGGCACCGGGTCGCAATGCCTACGGCGAGCAATACAACCGTATGGCGGCGGCGGTGCAGGCCATGACCGGCAACATCGGCGTCCTCGGCGGCTGCGCCGAAGGGGTAGGCAAGGCCTGGCATGCGGAGGCAGTGGCCTATCCCTACGATCAGTACTCCAACATCTGGTTCGCCTCGATCAAGTCCGACCGCTGGGCGCACTGCGTGCTGAACTACCCCAACGTCAAGCGCGAGGAGGTCGGTCTCTGGCCGCGCGAGGACAACTGGGAGGGGGTCATTCCCAACATCAAGGGGATCTTCTGGCAGGGTTCGGACTGGTTCAACCAGTTGACCAACATCAACAAAGAAATCGCCGCGATGGACAAGCTGGAGCTCGTGGTGTGCATGGACTCCACCATCACCCCGTCCGGCCTCTACGCCGACGTGCTGCTGCCCGTGGCGACCCACTTCGAGCGCCACGACGTCGCGCTCCCCTGGTACAAGGGCCATTACTACATCCACCGCCCAAAGGTGATCGAGCCGATGGGTGAGTCGAAGTCCGACTTCCAGATCTTCACCGAGCTCGCCTACCGCATCGGGCACAAGACCGGCATGGGCGACACCTTCGGGCGCACCTTCAACCCCAAGGCCGACCGCAGCTATTTCTTCAATCCCGACCCGGTCGACGAGGCCTATCTGCGCGAGTGGTGGCAGACCAAGGTCATGCCCCACCAGCACGTCGACATGCCCTGGGACGAGTTCAAGCAGTACGGGGTCTACAAGTTCAAGCTGGATCAGCCGCATGTCGCCTTCCGCGACCAGATCGAGCGCGGGGTCCCGTTCCAGACCCCGTCGGGCAAGATCGAGATCCTCTCCACCCAGCTCGCCCAGATCAGCGACTGGACGCGGACCATGTACGGCTATCACATCCCCTCGATCCCCAAGTGGATCGAGCCTTGGGAGTCGCTCAACAGCCCGAAGACCGCGGAGCACCCCTTCCACCTGATCTCGCCGCATCCGCGCTGGCGCACCCACTCGATTTTCAACAACTGCGCCTGGCTGCGGGAGACCTACGACCAGGAGGTGACGGTCAACGCCGCGGACGCCAAACGTCTCGGCATCCAGACCGGCGACACCGTGGAGCTGTGGAACGATCGCGGCCGCGTGGTGGTGCCGGTCTATGTCACCGAGCGCTGCATGCCCGGCGTGCTCGTCCTGCACGAGGGGGCCTGGCTCGATCTCGACGAGAACGGGGTAGACCGCTCCGGCAACGCCGACATGCTCACCCTGGACGAGCCGAGCCCCGCTGGGGCCTTCGCCTACAACACGGTCTTATGCAACATCAAGAAGACCGATCTCAAGCACCGCCCCGGGTGGGATCAGCTCGCCACAGCGCGCTCCCACGTCTTTCGGCGTGATCTCTGACCGCAGCGGAGGATCGACCCATGGCTGAACAGAAAGACAAGGCGGCCGTAAAAGAGGCGATCAAACGCCGCAAGAAGGTCGTTTACACCCCCGTGGTGCCGAAAATGCAGCTCGGGTTCGTGCACAACAACGTCGACTGCATCGGTTGCCGCGCCTGCGAGATTGCCTGCAAGGACAAGAACGGGCTGCCGGCCGGGCCGCGCTTTCGCCGCGTGCTCTACGTCGAGGGCGGGACCTACCCCGATGTCTATGCCTACAAGGTCAACCTCTCGTGCAACCACTGCGCCCAGCCGGCCTGCCTGCCGGCCTGCCCGACCGGGGCGATCTGGAAGCGCGAGGACAACGGCATCGTCGATATCGACTCCACCCTCTGCATCGGCTGCCGCCGCTGCGAGGCGACCTGCCCCTACGGCGCGCCCCAGTTCATCCCGGAGCTCAACATCGTCTCCAAGTGCAACCTGTGCGTCGACGAGATCGAGGCGGGCCGCAAGCCATACTGCGTGATGGCCTGCATGATGCGCACCCTTGACATTGGCCCCATCGACCTGCTGCGGGAGAACAAGCACCCGACCAAGGCGATCGGTCCCGCCGAGACCCCGGTGCGCGCGGTCAGGAACTTCGCCAATCCGGAGCTCACCGACCCCTCGATCGTCTTCGTTCCGCACAGCAAGGCCCAGGTGGAATGATGAACGCCGTACTCAAAGAGATCGAACCCTCAGACGGACCGCTGGAGCGCTTCCGCCGGGCGGTTGGCGAGGACCTTGCCCTGCTCGCCCGGCTGCACGACCGCGAGCTCGACCGCGAGCTCATCCTCGAACTCTGGACCCATTGCTACGAGGACTTCCTCGCGCTCGATCTGAGCGGCAAGACGGCCCGGCAGGCGGTGGAGCTGTTCCGCGAGGGACTCACCGAGATCCCCGCCGCCTGCGGAGCCGAGGCCGTCGACCGGCTGGCGGCCGATTTCGCGAGCATCTATCTAACCCACGGGATCAGCGCATCGCCGTGTGAGTCGGTCTGGCTCGACGAGGATCACCTCAGCATGCAGGAGCCCATGTTCCAGGTCCGCGGCTGGTACCGCCGCCATGGGCTCGCGGTCGCGGACTGGCGCCTGCGCACCGACGATCATCTGGTCAACCAGCTCCAGTTCGTCGCGCACCTGATCTCCCGCGACGAGGAGGACGCCGATCTGGACGAGGCGGCGCGCTTCTTGGACGAGCACCTATTGCGCTGGGTCGACGATTTCGCCCTGCGGGTGGCGTCGCGTTGCGAGACCCGCCTCTACGCCGGGTTAGCGCTACTCACCGCGGCCTACCTCGAGGAGCTGCGCGACCTGCTCGCCGAGATCCTGGGCGTCCCGCGACCGAGCCCGGAGGAGGTCGCCGAGCGCCTGCGCCCGGATCGGCCCGCCCCGGTGGAGGTGGAGGGGCCCTATCTCCCGGGCGTCGCCCCGAGCTGGTAATCATGGGGGCGCCGGGTGGGCGGCTCGGCGCCGTCGTCGACGTTCTCCCCGAGGTCATCGCCGAGCGCTGCGTGCACGCCCGGTTCGAGCTGGCGAGCTGCCGCGACTGCGCCGACGCCTGCCCTCGTCGGGCCTGGGTGGTCGATGACGAGCGGCTTGGGATCGACGCCGCACGCTGCGACGGCTGCGGGCTCTGCGCCCCGGCCTGCCCCGAGGGTGCCGTGCTCGACCGCTGGCATCCCGTGCGCTGCCGCGTCGACGGCGAGCTGCTGGCCTTTGCTGCCTGTTCGGAGTCGGGCGCGCCGGCGGGTTCGGGGCTCATGCCCTGTCTGCATGTCCTCGGCATTCATCGGCTGCTCGGCCTGCACCGCGACGGCGTGCGCCGGCTGATTCTGACCCGCGGCGATTGCGGCGACTGCCCGCGGGGCGCCGTCACCCGGGTGGACACGAGCCTCGCGCAGGTCGCCCTCCTGCTGCGCGACCGGGGTCTCCCGTCGCTGGAGCTGACCTGGCTCGACCCAGCCGCCTGGTCCCGCAGTCTGATTGCCGCACGGGCCCGCCATCGTCCGCCGGGCGTCGACCGCCGCGCCTTCTTTCGCCGCGCGGTCGAGCTTGCCGCGGAGGGCGCCGCGGAGCTCGCCTCCCGGGACGGGCAGGGGGCGCCCGACTTCGTCCCTCCCGGGCGCCTGGTCCCCCGCACGGGGACAGGCCCGCTCGCGTTGTACGCCCCGCGCATCGACGAGCGGCACTGCACCGGATGCCACGCCTGCGCCCAGCTCTGTCCCCACGATGCGATCCGGCTCCAGTCCGATGGCTACCAGCTCGATCCCGACGGCTGCACGGGCTGCCGCATCTGCGCCGATGCCTGCGCCGACGCCGCGGTGACCGTCGAGCGGCTGTCTCCTTCGCCGCAGGGCCTCGTCCCGCTGACGAAACGCCGCTGCCGGGCCTGTGGCGCCGACTTCCATCTCCCCGCGGCCAAGGCCGCGAGCGACCTCTGCCCAGTGTGCACCCACACCGGGCACCACCGGCGTCTGTTTCAGGTGCTCGACTAGCCGAGCCGCCCCGGCGCGGGCTTGACCACCCGGCAGCGCGTTCAGCCGCGCACCATGGCGGCTACCCGTCATGGGCCCCGATCCGCCTAGCCCAGACACGCCCCCGCCTGTTCCCGCGTCTTGGACCATATCCTCCGAGCCTTGCGACCCCATCGGTGGGCGGGGCCGCGCGCCCAACCGCCGCAACCTTGCCGCCCCTGAAGCCATCGCCCCCGGGCGCTAGTCTGGCGGCATGTCTCATCGCACCCTCTACATCGCCGCTTATGACGTCTCCGACGTCGGTCGGCTGCGCGACGCGCTCAAGATCCTCAAGGGCTACGCGAGCGGGCGGCAGAAGTCGGTCTTCGAGTGCTTCCTCACGCCCGCCGAGCGCCAGGACCTCATCGCCCAGGTCCGCGGCGTTCTCGATCGCTACGAGGACCGCTTTCTGCTCGTGCGGCTCGACTCGCGCGGCAAGGTCCGAACCCTGGGCAAGGCGCTGAAGCCCACCGATCCCCCTTGGTTCTACGTCGGATGACAACGCCGGGCCTCAGCCAGAGGGAGCGGCTTGCAGCCGCGACGCGACGCCGCCGGTCGCGATGACAAATCGCTTCCACAGGGAAAGCACTCATGTCCACGCTCTATCTCGATCGCCGCGATCTGAGCCTCAAGCTCGAAGGGCGCACCCTGGCCCTCTACGCCGACGGCGCCCGCCACGGCACCGTGCCGCTGCACCTGCTCGAGCGTGTGGTCATGCGCAGCGCCGTCTCGCTGGAGAGCAGCCTGCTCGCCCGGCTGGCCGATGCCGGCGTCGGCGTGCTGATCTTCGGCGGCGTCCGCGGCAGCAAGATCGCGACCGTCCGCGGCGCAAGCCACAACGACGGCGCCCGCCGCATCGGCCAATACCGCCGCTACGACGACCCCATCTGGCGCCGCGACTGGTCGCACCGGCTGGTGCGCGGAAAGCTCAAGGGACAGACCCGACTGCTGCAACGCGCCCTCGCCGAGCGCCCGGACCAACGCCGCGAGATCACCCATGCGCTCACCCAGCTCACCGCTGCCCGCACCCGCATCGCGGCCGAGCCCGAGCTCGGCATCGAGCGCCTGCGCGGCATCGAAGGGGCCGCGGCCGCCGCGTATTTCGGGGCGCTCGTCCACCTCTTCCCAGACGGACTCGACTTCACCGGCCGCAACCGCCGGCCGCCGCGCGATCCGGTCAACGCCGCCCTCTCGCTTGGCTACACCCTGCTGCACTTCGAGGCCGTCCGCGCCTGCCACTGGGCCGGACTCGACCCGATCATCGGCTACTTCCATGAGCTCGACTTCGGCCGCGAATCCCTCGCCTCCGACCTCATCGAGCCGCAACGTCCGCGGGTGGACGCCTGGGTCTGGGAGCAATTCCGCACCCGCAACCTGCGCGCGGACCACTTCACACGCGAGGGCGATGCCTGCCTCCTCGGCAAGACCGGCCGCCAACACTTCTACCGCGACTTCGAGCCCTTCATGCGCCCGCTGCGCCGGCTGCTGCGTCGCTTCGCCGACAAGCTCGCGGCGGGGCTCGCCGAGGCCGCACGGAGCGCCCACCACCACGCGGAGGCCCACCGATGATCGTTGCCACCCGTACTGGAAACCCAGCCCCGCGGCCCGCTCGGCTGGCCGACGCCCGCCCCCTCTACATCGTCCCCGACGCCGAGGCCCGCGTCGCGCTCGACGGGCCCGCGCTGACCGTCAGCCGCGACTGCTGCGCCGAGCAGAGCTTCCCGCTGCAACGGATCTCCCGCGTCTACAGCGCCGAGCGCGTCGCCTGGGCCAGCGAGGCGCTGCTCGCGTGCGCCGACCAGGGCATTGCCGTCGTCTTCGTCGACGACGACGGCGAGGTCATGGCCCGCCTCCTCGGCCGCCCCGGCGCGCGCGACGAGCTCTACCATCGCCTAATGGACTTCCTGCTCCTGCCGCAGGCCATCGGACGCTACCGCCGCTGGTTCGCCGCCAACCGCGGGCGCGTCGCCTGGTGGGCGGGGATGAAGCTCGATGTCCCCAGCGACCAGCGCGTCCCGCGCCCGTGCCGCGAGTGGATCAACCGAAGAGCGGCCCAGTGCGCCGGCCGGATCGGCGGCGAGCGCTCCGGGCAATGGCTGCGTGCGATCGCCTACGACTGGATGCAGGCCCACCTGCAGGACCTCGGCTTCGGCACCGCCAACGAGCTCGGCCAAGCCGGCGAGCCCGCCCTCGCGCGTGACCTCACCGAGCTCTTCACCTGGTACCTGGAGCCCGCACGTATCGGCTGGCTGGAGGGCCGCCGCCTCGCCGCCCAGCGCAAGGGCGAGCCGCTGCGCCCGCCGCGTCAAGCCGACCTGGTGCGCCTGTTCGAGACCCATGCTGTGCGCGCCGCTGAGCGCGGCCGCGACATCACCAGCAGCCTCCACCGCTGGCTGATCCACGAAGGGGGCTGAGCGCCATGCCACCGACTCCCCACATGAGCCACCTCCACCCGTCCCGCTGTAGGTCGGGCTTCAGCCCGACAGCGCCGGTTGGCGCAAGCGCCGAGCCCGGAGTCGGCCTCAAGGCCAACCTACCGCCCACTCGTACCGGCGCTTCCATCCTCCGCGAGACAGCCCCATGCCAACCAACCGCGCCCAGCTCTTCCTCCTCGCCTACGACATCGCCGACCCGAAACGGCTCACCGAGGTCCACCGCACCGTGCGTCGCTGGGGCGTCCCCCTGCAATACTCGGTATTCCTCGTGCCGACCTCTCCCGCCGGTATCGACGGCCTCCTGAGCGAGCTGGCCGGCATCATCGATGCGCGCGCCGATGACATCCGGGTCTACCCCCTGCCCAGCCGGCTCGACGTGCTCACGTTTGGCCGGCAGCTCCTCCCGGAGGGCGTCTCCCTGGTCGGCGCGGCACCCACCGATCACGCCTTGGCGAGCCTCGTCGGAAGTGGCAGCCTTCACTAACCGGTTTCGCTGAGCGGGCGCCATCACCATCGGAGGCCAACATGAAGATCGACATCGCGCTGGTCTCCGATCAAATCCTCGCCAACCTCATCCCGATCCTCATGGACCCCCCCGACCGCGTGGTCCTGGTGTGCACTGCCGAGATGGCGAAGCGCGGCCTCTGCCAACGCCTCAAACGGCTGATCGACCAGCGCGGCATCGCGGTCGAGGTCAAGCACGACGCGCCGGACGTTGGCGTGAAACCGATCCAGCACTTCGCCCTCGAGCTTGCAAGCGAGCTCGACGCCCGTTATCCCCAAGCCGAGATCTGCCTCAACGCCACCGGCGGCACCAAGCTGATGTCGCTCGGCTTCGTCGAGGTGTTCCGCGGCATCGCCGGCCGCATCCTCTACACCGACACCGCCCACCGCCGCATCGAGCTGCTGCCCGGCGCGCACGGCGAGGTCGCGGACCAGGTGCCCATGCGCGACGTGCTCGGCGTCAAGGACTACCTCGCGGCGCAGGGGTTTCGCTATCAGCGCGCCTGCTCCGATGATTCGGCCTGGCAGGGGAGCGCCGCCGCGCGCAAGGCCGTATGCAAGTACCTCGGCCGTGAGGCGAGAAACGAGAATCTCCAAGCCTGGATCGGCACCATCAACTATCTCGCCGATCAAGCCCTCGAGCGGGTCCCCGGCACCTACGATGAGCGCCTTACCAATCCTTCCCAACGTCTACCGAATCCACCCCGGGGCCTTTGGGCCAAGGCGATGGCCGAAGTGGCCCGAGCCGGCCTGATCGACTGGCAAAGCGGGGCGGCGGAGTTCGCCTTCGCCGATGCCCAAGCGGCGCAGTTCATGCGCGGTGGCTGGCTGGAGGAATACGCCTGGCACACGGTACGGGACGCCGGCGTGAATGACGTTCGCATGGGGGTTAAGGGGGAATGGGAAGGACCCGCACGGAACACCAACGAGCTCGATGTCCTCGCCTGCCACCACAATCAACTGCTCGTCCTCGAATGCAAGACCGGCCGGTTCGACGAGCGCAACGACAACGAGGTGGCCTATAAGGTCGACAGCCTCAGCCAGGACCTCCGCGGCCTGTTCGGCGAGACCTGGCTGCTCAGCGCCCGCCAGCCGACCCAGGTGCTCCTCGATCGCGCCCGCCAGGCCCGCATCCGCATCGTTGGTCCCAGCGACCTCGGCCGCCTGCGCGAGCTGGTGCGCGATTGGATCGCCGAACCCGCGGGGGCTTAAGCACCGTGCCGGCTCGCTGCCCCGTTTGCCGATGGGCTGATCCCGTCGCGGTCAAGCCACTCGACTCAGTCGCCCCCGCAGCAGCGCCACCGAGGGCGCCCTAAGTGATTCCCAGGGCATGCAACACCTCCAGCGCATGCGGCACAGCGTGGTCGAGCGATGTTCACGCGCCAACGCGCATAAACCCGAACACGAGGGCCACCCCCTCTTTGAGAACAAGAGCGGTATCGTCGTTGACGCCGCCGCCCAGGTGGCAGCCCGCGCTTCTTGACTCCCTCCCCACCAGAAACTAGCCTCACTCAGGCAACAGACCGCTCGCAGGAGGCCGCACGTGCACTTTTGGCGACCGAAATTCCTCTGCAACCCCCTCGCCAAGTGGCTGAGTTCCAAGCCTTTGCCAGCGCGAGCAGTTCGAATCAGAGACCCGATCTAAAGGGGATTAAGACGTAGATCGCGTGCGCGTTCCACCGTCGCCCAGTCGTTCGAATCAGAGACCCGATCTAAAGGGGATTAAGACGGGCTGCCGGTCACGTGGTTCATGCGGGAGACGAGTTCGAATCAGAGACCCGATCTAAAGGGGATTAAGACTCGGGCATCCAGGTGCTGTCCGCACGGTCGGCGGGTTCGAATCAGAGACCCGATCTAAAGGGGATTAAGACTCGGAGGAGTGGACAAGCTCAACCTCGCCGCTGGTTCGAATCAGAGACCCGATCTAAAGGGGATTAAGACCCGGCGATTGCGCCAGTCTTGCGTGTGCATTCGGTTCGAATCAGAGACCCGATCTAAAGGGGATTAAGACTGCCGTCTTGCGGGTGATGCCCGCAGAACTTCGGGGTTCGAATCAGAGACCCGATCTAAAGGGGATTAAGACACTTCGAGCTGCCAAGGTAGGCGCGGAAGTCTGGTTCGAATCAGAGACCCGATCTAAAGGGGATTAAGACGTAGATCGCGTGCGCGTTCCACCGTCGCCCAGTCGTTCGAATCAGAGACCCGATCTAAAGGCGATTAAGACGGGCTGCCGGTCACGTGGTTCATGCGGGAGACGAGTTCGAATCAGAGACCCGATCTAAAGGGCAATGCCATTAAGTTAGGGACAACACTCTGATTAGTCGATAAAATATGGTTTCTTTCCACACCCACAGGAGCCCATCCCCATGGTCCCCAGACCCAAAA
>JALOTB010000022.1 GCA_025458165.1 Chromatiaceae bacterium
ATCCTGCCACCGGGTGGGTTCGTACTGTAAGTCGAAGATCCTCTCCGCCTGCATCGAGCGGCGCACCGCCTACTGCTGCTTCAACACCCCGCTCGCGCGGATCCTCAACGAGCAGATCCGCCCCCAGCTCGCCCGCGGCTGGGGCGATCCGGACGACCCGGACTGCCGGGGGCTCGCGGTGACCGATCTGGCGCGGGTCGACTGGAGCCGGGTGAATCTCGATGAGTGGCTTGCGATCCTGGCCGCGACCGGGCATTTCCCGTCGGCGGCGACGCTGAATCTGGAGGCGCTCACCGGCACCGGGAGTGCCTTGGACATCGGCGGCACCCGGCCCGAGGCCGCTGGGCGCAGCACCACCCGCTCCGAGGGGCTCGACAGCGATCAGACCCGGCGCGACGCGGAGCTCGAGCTCTGGGGCGGCGCGCTGCCGGCGCTGCCGTGAGGGGAGGCGTGGCGAGACTCATGGCCGAGGCGCCCAGTCCCAGCGACGAAACCCCGAGCGACCCCGCGACGCTTGCGGCGCTCACCGGTTTGACCGGCGCCCTGCTCGCCGAGCAGCGCCGCGCCCGGCGCTGGGGGATCTTCTTCAAACTCCTGCTCGCGGCCTATGTCGGGGCGCTGCTCCTGGCCTCGCTCATCACCGCCTGGGACAACCTCTGGGCCGGACACCGCCCCCATGCGGCGCTGGTGCGCATCGAGGGGCCGATCGCGGCCAACGCCCAGGCGAGCGCGGAACGGGTGATCCAGGGCCTACGCCGGGCGCTGGAGAACCCGCAGGTAAAAGCCCTGGTGCTGGAGATCGACAGCCCCGGCGGGAGCCCGGTGCAGGCGGAGATGATCCACCGGGAGCTCAAGCGCCTGAGAGCCGCCCACCCCGAGACCCGGCTGCTGGCCGTGATCAACGACCTGGGGGCCTCGGCGGCCTACTACGTGGCGGTCGCCGCCGACGCGATCTACGCCAACCGCGCGAGCCTGGTGGGCTCGATCGGCGTGCGCCTGGAGAGCTTCGGCTTCACCGAGGCGATGGCGCGCTTAGGCATCGAGCGGCGCCTCTACCTCGCCGGGGAGCACAAGGGGGCGCTCGATATGTTCGCCCCGGTGTCACCGGACGTCACCGAGCAGATCGGAAGGACCCTGGACGAGGTGCACGCGCAGTTCATTGCGGCGGTCAAGGAAGGACGGGGGGGGCGCCTCACGGGCGGGGAAGCGGTGTTCTCGGGGCTCTGGTGGAGCGGGGAGGAGGCGCTCACCCTCGGGCTCATCGACGGCATCGGGGACCGGCGCCAGGTGCTCGATGAGGTCTTGGGTCTGGAGCGCGGGCTCGACTACACCGTGCGGCGGGACTGGCTCGACCGGATCGGGCGCGGGGTGGGGGCGGCGTTGAGCCAGGCGTTTGGTACGGCGGTCGGAGCGGTGCGGTTCTGACGGCCCCTTCGCGGGCCGGCGTGTGCTGCGAGATCCGACCCCTCGGCCCTGAGCCTCAAAGCTCTTCCCAGAGTGCCCGCGCCTCCTCGATCCAAGCGAGGAAGGCGGCCTCGGTCATCTCGTACCAGGGCCGGCGCGTGACCCAGAACCCCTGCTCCTCGAGCTGGCGCACCACGCGCGGCACCTGGACCTGGTTGGTCGATTGCACCAGGATCGGGATGTCGGGGGAGAAGTGCGCGATGAGCGCAAGGGCCACGTCCGAGCCCGAGAGGGCCGCGTCGTCCGCCGTCATGGCGCGCTGCCCGAGGTCGTGGTCGAGCATCACGCCGCCGTACACGTGCCCTGCATCACGCCGGATGAGCCCGAGCGCTCCGCCCGCCGACTGCGCCCATACCACCCGCGCCCAAGGCGGGAGCCAGGTGCGGACGCTCTGCACGCGCTCGATGTCGTCCTCGATCAGGAGGATGCGGAAGAACCGGGGTGGTGGGTTGGCCGGCATGGCGTGATAGCGTGACGATCAGGGGGTCAGCTTACCCTGGGGGTTGGTCTGCAAGGCGCAGTGGGACCGATCGAATTTTCGACCGATCCCCCCTCGGCCGATTGGCCGCGGCTCGATAGCGGCTGACGGTGTTTGGTGGCAGGGCTGCCGGCTCAGTATGCTCGCCGGGAGTCGGCAACGATCGAGATCCATCGATGACGTCCCAAAACCAGCGACTAACGGCCAGCCAACGCCTCAGACACGGATTGGCGTGGCTCTGGGCGCTGCTCACCCTGATCGGCCCCACGCTTGGGGCGTCGACCGGCCAGGAGGTGCTCGTTGAGCGCCTGCAGGCTGGAGGCGTCATCCTGATGGTCCGCCACGCGCAGGCGCCCGGGTTCGGCGACCCCCCCAACTTTCGCGTTGACGACTGCGCGACCCAGCGCAATCTGGATGAGGTCGGGCGCGCGCAGGCGCGGGCCATGGGCGACTGGCTGCGGGCGCGCGGCATTGCGACCTCCCGCGTGTACTCCAGCCAGTGGTGCCGTTGCCTCGAGACCGCCCGGCTGATGGACCTGGGCGCGGTGACGCCGCTCCCAGCGCTGAACAGCTTCTTCGAGCGGCCGCAGGATCGCGAGACGAACCTCGCGGCGCTGCGGACTTTCCTGGCCGAGCCCCCGCCGCCCGGTGAGCTGCTGGTGCTGGTCACCCACCAGGTGACGATCACGGCCGTCAGCGGCACGTCGGTGGCGTCCGGAGAGGGTGTCCTGCTGGCCCCCGAAGAGGATGGCGCCCTTCGGATGCTGGGGCAGATCGCCTTCGGTGATTGACCAACAGCCGGCATCCGGGAACTCATCCGCGCGCGCATCCATGCCGACCACCACGAGGCCGCCGCCCTGTACTGAGAAGGGTCAGCTTAACCGGCGGGATTGGTGGCAATTCGCAGGCGAACCGATCGTATCTCCGACTGATCCGTGACCGGCATGCTCGCCTTCGGAGTGGCGCGGGCGGGGTGAGCGTCACAGTCCCGCTCGCGGCGGTCCTTTTGGACAGCGGCATGGCGCGCGCCGACTGTCCGGTCCCGAGCGCTTGGAGGAGGCCCTCGCGCTGCTCACCGCCGCCACCCCACCCTCGGCGCCGAGCGCGCCCTCTGCGAGGAGCAGACCCGCGAGCGTCCCTGGAAGACCGTGGTCACCCTAGGCTACTCGGTGACGGACACCTTCGTATCCGGCGCCCCGGGGCCGAACGCCGCGATCCGAGTGCGCATCCCGCTGTGGGACCCCCGCAACGACCTCAAGAGCGCCCAGGCCCGTGCCGCCTGGCGGCGCGCGGAGGACGCCACCCGTACTGCGTTGCTCACTGATCTTCAGTCGCTGTGCGAGCAGACCGGCGAGGTGCACGCCCTCGACCCCCGGCGCGCCCTCCACCGCGACCGCCTCGCCTACCGCCAGGAGCAGGTCGACCAGAGCCTCGCCGAGGCGGACGCGCTCTGGGCCGAGACCGAGGCCGCCCAGTGCGCCAAGCACGAGTGGCAGCGGGCGGCAGCCAAGTTTGCGGCGCAGCGGCTCACGCTTGCGAGGAGGTATGCTACGGAGGGATGCGCGCTAGGTCGAACGACCAGTCTCCCCAGACGCGTCGGTAACGCGTTGAGTTGACGTTCATCTGATGTGCTCCGAACCGACGTGAGCCTATTCCACCAGTTAGATTGTGGGACGGCTATGGAACCGGAAGTCTTGCTTGCGCAATTACGGGCATTGCTGGAACGTATGCCTGACTTTGAGCAGTATTCGCCGTTTTCCCGCGAACACGCGCTTTGGCTCGGCCAGGCGCATGCGCTCGTCGATCGTTGGGATAAAGTCCAAGCGATAATGCTTCAAGTCGCTGCGGACACCTTGCCCATGGAGCTAATGAGGGCCAGTAACGTCGCGACGATCTCTGGGGTCTTGCACCGCGCCATCGCGGATCTTGAGCTAAAAGTCCCAGGAAAAGGGAAGGTCGCCTTCGCTGCTGGCGAGGTTTACGAGTTTTTTCAAGAACTCAATAAAGTGATTGCGTCGTCCGAAAAATCCATTTTTATCGTTGATCCTTATTTGGATGCAACCGTATTTGATTACTATCTCAACTCGAGGGGGACGGGCGTTACCGTGCGCCTGCTGCTGAGCAAGAACTCAGAAAACGTTAAGGCGGCAGCAGAGAAGTATGCCCAGCAGTACGCGACTGTTCTTGAAGTCAGGAAGAGCAACAAGATTCACGATCGGGTGATATTTCTTGACGGCTATGTGTGCTGGATCGTAGGGCAGTCACTGAAAGATGCTGCGAAAGCGAAACCAACCTATTTAGCCCCGCTCGCCCCGGATGTGGTCGCAACTAAGCTCGAACACTACGAAAGCATTTGGGCGAACGCCCAGGCAATTTAAGGGAACCTCGAAAATTCAAGGTGCCTTTGTTGACCACCGACTCGTCGAAGGCTGGCGCGGGCGCAGGCTGCGCGAGGTGGACCTCGCCGTGCAGGTGCGCCATCCTCCGGGCCGGACCCCGCCGGCGCCCCCGGCGCTGTCGGAGGCCTCCGCCGGGCTGCATCCGCTGCTCAGGCGGTGGGTGGAGCGGGCGCGCTGAGCCTTGGCCGCTTTGGGCGGGGGGAGGACCTCATGAATGACCTTGTCCGCCTGGTTCGCCGGATCGCGCGGGGCGCCGGGTATCCGCGCTGCCCGCGCTGCGGCTCCGAACGCCTCGCGCTGCTCTTTCCGCCCGACATCGAGCGCACCGACGAGGTCGTCGAGGCCCTGCGCGGCGGGTGGATCCTGATCCCGGACGGTCTGCCGCCGGAGCCCAGCCCCGCCTGGCAGTGCGCCGAGTGCGGTCAGTACGTCTACGCTGACGGTTCGCACCGAGCCCCTTAGGCCGCCCTCCGCCAACGCCCGATGCGCCTGCCACGCCTGTTCCGCGGCAACCACCACCGGCTCACGCTCTTCTGGGCACTCGCCCTAGGAGGGCTCATGCTCCCGTGGCTCTCGAGCTGCGAGGTGCCGGTCATGCCCGGCAGCGAAGCCGCGCGCGCCTGCATGGTCAACTCCATCCACGACGGCGACAGCCTGCGCGTGACCTGCGACGGCGAGCACCTCAAGGTGCGCCTGTACTGCATTGACGCGCCTGAGCTCGCCCAGCGTCCCTGGGGCCGGGAGTCGCGCGACCACCTGCGCCGCATCACCCCCACGCAGGTCCTCCTCGTTCCCAAGGACAAGGACCGCTACGGCCGCACCGTGGGCGAGGTCCTCACCGCCGACGGCACCCGCGCGAGCATCAACCTGCGCATGGTCGCCGACGGCCGGGCGGCGGTGTATCCCAAGTACTGCAACGAGCGGCGCTTCGACCGCGCCGAGCAGCGCGCCCGGGAGGAGCGGGCGGGGGTGTGGGCGAAGGCCGGGGCGCAGCAGGAGCCGTGGGCGCACCGTTCCGACGGATAAATCTCCCAGGCTCAACAGCCGCTTCCGTGCGGCTCATGTCACTGAGTGCCTCAGCGGCGATTCAAGAGAGGGTCGTCGCGTCTCGACGCCTCCGGCCGTTGCCCAAAGACGTGTGGCAAGAGATCCCGGGGCTCGCGCGGAGTAGCACCTTGCCCGGCGCGCGTTTCCTCGTCGTTGACTTCTGGCGACGGCTTGCTACAGTTGGTCACATCTCGCAACCCGCGGTAATTCGGTGTTACGTCGGACGGTTGATGGCCATAGAAATAAACGGGTTAACCTACTTGCTGTTGTCTGAGGTCGCCGATCAGGTCAACGTGACACGCCAGACACTCTGGCGCTGGCGGCAAGACGGCAGGGTCCCCCTCGGGCACAAATTTCGCGGGCGTCATGTGATCTACACGCCGGCCGAGGTGGCCGCAATCCGGGACTACGCGAACCGGATCGATCCCATCGAGCCGTCGCCGTCACTGCAACGGGACCTCTTCGGCAAACAGTGAGGTAGGCCAGTGAAGAAAGCGGTGGTCCTCTTGAGCGGCGGGCTGGATTCCACCACCGCCTTGGCCATCGCCAAGGCGGAAGGCTTCGAGCCCTATGCCCTCTCGTTCCGCTATGGTCAGCGCCACAGCGTCGAGCTCGCATCCGCGACGCGTGTCGGAGCAGCCATGGGAGTGGCCGAGCACGTCATCGCCGAGATTGACTTGCGACGCTTCGGAGGATCCGCGCTGACCAGCGACATGGCGGTTCCCAAGGACCGTGGAATCGACGAGATGGGAGCGGGGATTCCCGTCACTTATGTCCCCGCGCGTAACACCGTCCTTCTCTCGTTCGCGCTCGCCTGGGCCGAGGTGCTCGGCGCAAACGACATCTTCATCGGCGTCAACGCCCTCGACTACTCGGGCTACCCGGACTGCCGGCCCGAGTACATCGCCGCCTACGAGCAGATGGCCAACCTCGCGACGAAGGCCGGGGTGGAAGGTCGCCAGCGGCTGAAGATGCACACCCCGCTGATCCACCTCACCAAGGCCGAGATCATCCGCAAGGGCACCGATCTCGGTGTCGACTATGCGATGACCAGCAGTTGCTACGATCCGGGCGCCGACGGCCGCCCGTGCGGTCGGTGCGACTCGTGCCGACTGCGGGCGAAAGGATTCGCCGAGGCCGGGTTGCCAGATCCCTTGCTCACCAAGTTCGAGGGGGTGGCACCATGACCGAACGAGTGCTCTATGTCGCTGCCGCCCCGTTTGAGGCGGCCCGGCGCGTGTCGATCCTCCCGTCGGAGCACCCCTCGCGGCGCTTGCATGGGCACAGCTTCCTCGCTAGGGTGCGCGCCGAGCTGCCGCCGGGCTGGTCACCCTTCCCCGGCGGAGAGACGGGGGCGCTCAAGGCCGCACTCGCTCGGTGCGTCGCGGCCCTCGATTACCGAGATCTCAACGAGCATCTGCCAATCCCGACCGATGAGAACCTCGCCCGCTGGGTGCGCGCCTGTCTGGACGTGCCGGGCATTGAGTCGGTTGGCATCCAAAGCACCCGCGACCAAGGCGCCGATCTCGACGGGGCCGAGCGCGTCCACGTGTGGCGCCGCTTCCGCTTCGAGGCGGCCCACCGGTTGCCCAACGTGCCGGAGGGCCACAAGTGCGGGCGCATGCACGGGCATGGGTTTGAGGTGATCCTCCACGCCGTCCAAGACCTCGGCGCGGGGGATATGGGCGTCGACTTCGATCACCTCGGCGAAGTCTGGGCGCCGCTCAGCGAAGCCCTGGATTACGCCTGTCTGAACGATCTGCCGGGGCTTGAGAACCCGACCAGCGAGATGCTCGCGGCCTGGCTCTGGCGGCGACTCAAGCCGGTCCTACCGCCGCTCTCCTGGGTCACCGTCTACGAGACGGCGACCGCCGGTTGCCATTACGACGGGCAGCACTACCGCATCTGGAAGGAGCAACGCTTCGAGAGCGCCGTGCAATTGGTGCGAGCGCCCGACGGTGACCGCAGGCGCCGCCTGCACGGTCACAGCTATCTGCTGCGCCTGCACCTCACCGCGCCCCTGGACGACGTGATGGGTTGGACGGTCGACTACGGCGACGTCAAGGAGCTCTTCAAGCCGGTGTACAAGCAGCTCGACCACCACCTACTCAACGAGCTGCCCCGCCTCAGTAGCACCGATGCAGCCAGCCTGGCCCTGTGGATGCGCGAGGAGGTGGCGGCCCAGCTCCCACCGCTCGACCGCGTTGACCTGCACGAGACTCCCGGCTGTGGCGCCGTTCTCTGCTGGGGCGAGTTCGGCCCCGCGCTTCCGTCATGACCTATAGCGTCAAAGAGATCTTCTACACCCTGCAGGGGGAGGGCGCGAACAGCGGACGCCCCGCCGTGTTCTGCCGTTTTGCCGGCTGTAATCTCTGGAGTGGGCGGGAGCGGGACCGCGGCAAGGCCTTCTGCCAGTTCTGCGATACCGACTTTCGCGGGACCGACGGCCAGCATGGGGGCAAGTATCCGAAATCGGACGAGCTGGCCAACCGCATTGCCGTCACCTGGCCAGCCGGCCCGAACGGAAGCGGGCGGCCATTCGTCGTCTGCACGGGTGGCGAGCCGTTGCTGCAGCTCGACGAGGGGCTTATCCGCGCGCTCCACGCGCGCGGCTTCGAGGTCGCCGTGGAAACCAACGGGACGCGACCCCCACCGCCGGGGGTCGACTGGATCTGCGTCAGCCCCAAGGCGGATGCCGAGCTCGCGCTTCTCTCGGGCAACGAGTTGAAACTTGTTTACCCCCAGGAGAAGGCCCCCCCGGAGCGCTTCGAGCACCTGACGTTCGACTACTTCTTCCTACAGCCGATGGATGGTCCCAACCGGGCGGAGCACACCCGCCAAGTCGTGGACTACTGCAAGGCCCATCCGCGCTGGCGGGTGAGTTTGCAGACCCACAAACTGCTCGGCATCCCGTAAGCCTGACGCCCACGCGAGGACCGGTTCGCATGAAGAGCGACGTGCTGATGAAACGCGCCCTTTACGAGGCGGACGGCGTCTCAGTGTCGGCCTGGATCGATCCCTGGGCGACTCGCGGGCTCGAGGATGTCCAGAGTCACCGGGACCATCGGGCGGTGCCCATCGAGCAGGTCGGTGTAAGTGATCTGCGCTACCCCATCAGCGTCCTGGATCGGGCCGCGGAGTCGCAGCGCACCATCGCCTCAATTACGCTCTCGGTCGGCCTGCCCCAGGATACCAAGGGCACGCACATGAGCCGTTTCATTGCCGTCCTGGAGCGGCACAGGGGCGAGATCACGGTGCGGACCCTCCCCGAGGTGCTGCGGGACCTCAAGACGACCCTGGAGGCCGAGTCGGCGCGTATCGAAGTGCGCTTCCCTTACTTCCTTGAGCGCCGAGCGCCGGTGAGCGGTGTGCCGGCACTGGTCGACTACCAGTGCGCCTTCGTCGGCGAGATGAACGGCGGTGACATGGACTTTGTCCTCGGCGTCGACGTGCCGGTCACCAGTCTCTGCCCCTGCAGCAAGGCTATCAGCGACTACGGCGCCCACAACCAGCGGGGCGTTGTGCGCATCGAGACCCGCTCCACCGGGATCATCTGGATCGAGGAGCTGATCGAGATCGCGGAGTCATCCGCCTCGACCCCCGTCTACGCCTTGCTCAAGCGGGAGGACGAGCGCCACCTGACGATGCAGGCCTACGACAATCCCGTCTTCGTCGAGGACATGGTGCGCAACGCCGCGGTGCGGTTGCGAACCGACGCCCGCGTCACCTGGTTCCGGGTTCGGGCGGAGAACCACGAGAGCATCCACAATCACAATGCCTTCGCGCAGGTGTCTTGTTTCACGAGGAAGGCTTGAGCCGTACTTGTCGGCATGGTCGGTGGCGGTTGCCCCCAGGGACCGAGCGGCTTCGAGTCAGTCACCTTTGAAAATCCGGTCGCCGCGCGACGCGGCTACTGTGCGAGAAAGGCAACACGCGACTGCACAGTCTGAATCCTGCATCGCTACACCGACTCTCAGACCGCGATCGAAGCGTTCTCTCTGACCGGCGCTCCTGCGGTGCGGCGCATTGTCGGGGCAAAAGGGCAAGGCGGCCGCCCAAGATCTTCCTGCAAAGCGACGGACGCGATGACGGGCGTGCCGCTGGCTTGGGCGTCTTCGTCGTGCAACCCTCGGCCCAGCATCCCGGGCGGATTCCGATCCGCGTCCTCGGGGACCAACGACGTCGCTACCACGTCATCATCTGCGCCGTTCGCGTTCCCTAGCTGCCCTTGCGGGTTGGGAGTAAAATCTACCCGAACGAAAACTGCACCCGCTTCGATCTGGCGATAAGGAAAAACACAAGAATTTTCCTCCCTTGACCAGTAACTGACTCTGTTACATGAAAAAAACGAGCCTCGTTCTCGTTACAGTCTGTACCAACAGGAAGTCGATCCCGCCCACGGACAGGCTTCAAGCCGAGCGCTTGCCCAGCGGATCGCAGGACACCGTCAGCAAGATTTGGCGTGATTGGTTGCGCGACGCAGATCTGCGAGTTCCCGCCAAGCAACTCTATGCCGGGCGCGGGTTCAGCGAGGCGCTCGCTGTTGTCGCGTCAAGGGAGGCCGACCTGTGGATCACTTCAGCGGGCCTTGGCTTGATCCACGGCGACGAGGAAGTGCCGGCATACGATCTGACCTTGTCGGCGGGGTCGGACAGCAGTATCCGCCGCAAGGTAACGCATGGTTCTTTCGATGCAGCTCGCTGGTGGTCTGACATGGCGCGTCGCAGGCGGCCGAAGCGCAGCTTGGCTGGACTCCTGAGTTCTCATCCCGCCGATCACTTCGTCATCAGCCTACCGGGTTCCTACCTCGGTCTGGTCCAAGACGACCTCCTTACAGCCGGGAGCGCCACCTTGCGCAAGGTGCGCCTTGTCGGTCCCCTCGACCTCGAACGCGTCGCTCCCCGACTTCGGCCTCTGATCATGCCCTACGACGACCGTCTCAACGGACCAGACAGTCCGCTTAACGGAACACGGGCGGATTTCCCCCAACGGGCGGCACGTCACTTCCTCGAGGATGCCTGCGCGGCGGGACTGGCTGACGCCCCCGAAGAGGACGCCGCACGCGTTCGGGCCAGCCTGCATCGCCTGACCTGGCCGGAGCCGGCCAACCGCAGGCAACTCGGCGATGACGAGATCGTCAAGATGATTCTCTCCAGTTGGGACCGTGCCTCGGGGCAATCCACCAAGATGCTGCGCCTCTTAAGGGATGAGGAAGGGATTGCCTGTGAGCAAGGGCGCTTCGTTCAACTGTTCAGACGGGCAGAGAACCTTCGCCAGACGGGCGGCGGAGCCGACAAGACCCTGCGGTTGCGCGCGGTTCGAAGCCAGCAGGGCCACGGCAAACAAATCTACACCTTTTTCATCCCCGGCGACATGCTGACCCAGATTGCCGACATCACTAGAATTCATCGCGACGGCACGGAACGGCTTGCGGGGTTTCAGCGTGGGGAGATCAAACGCCACGTCAATGGAATCGTGGAATACCTGGACCAAGGGGACGTGCTCTTCCCGAACGCCATCATCCTGGCGCTTTCCCCCGAGGTATCGTTCGTGCAAACCCGGGGCAGCAAGCCGGACGGCGCGCTGGACGCAGGCGAAGCGGGAACCCTAAGCCTCCCATTGCGACCGGAAGGCAGCCGGGTTGCCTGGATCGTCGATGGTCAGCAGCGTTCCCTCGCTCTCTCCAGGGCTAAGAATGGAGCGTTAAACGTGCCGGTGGTGGCCTTCGTCGCGCCTGACGTGGCCACACGCCGGGCCCAGTTCATCCTGGTCAACAAGGCCAAGCCGCTGCCCCCGAGGCTGATCAACGAACTGCTGCCCGAGGTCGACGTACAACTCCCTCGTGATCTCAGCGGCCGAAAAATCCCGAGCATCCTGTGCGAGATGCTCAATGAAGACCCCGATTCCCCGTTTCACGGTCTTATCAAGCGGTTGTCAAAGCCCAACACTGGCAAGGCGGTGGTGATCGACAGCGCCGTGGTCGAGATGATCCGCGCCAGCCTCAAGAACCCCAACGGAGCGCTTGCGCCCTTCGTCTCGCTCGGAACGGGCCCTTCAGACGTCGAGGGTATGTACCGCACGCTGGTGGATTATTGGAGCGCCGTCAAGGCCGTGTTTCCGCGCGCCTGGGGACTCCCGCCCGAGTCGAGCAGGCTCATGCACTCCGCTGGAATCCGCGCCATGGGAATGCTGATGGACAGAATCGTCACCCGTTCCATGGCCCAGCCCGACAACGGCACCCACCAGTTGCACTCGTTGAAGAACATTGCACCCCATTGCCGTTGGACCGAGGGGGTCTGGGAGGAGCTCGGGCTCGCCTGGAACGAGGTCGAACAAACCCCGCGTCACATCCGGCATCTCAGCCAGTTACTTTGCCAACTGGACTACAACGCCATGGTGGCACAAAGGAGTTCACAATGAAGTTCGTCTTTGCCGACAGTATGGATTATGTCGATCCCAACTTCGACTTCATCAAAGACCAGACGGCGGCCACCCGTAAGCCCTACTGGGACGACCAATATCCGCATGAGATCCTGGGTTACGCCCCCTACGACGGCATTCTGGTGTCGCGTGCCATCGTCGGTGATCACCGCTTTCCCGGAAAGTACACCGAAGCGCAGTCGATGCGCTTCCGCCGGGTGGGCGCCCGCAAATTCCTCCGTCTCGACGGACCGAAGTACGCCGACATGATGCTCATGGGAGATTGCGGGGCATTCTCCTATAGCGCGATGTCAGCGCCTCCCTATACGCCCGAGGACACTGTCGAATTCTACGCGGATGGGGGGTTCACCCACGGCTGCTCCATTGACCATATCATCTTTGAGTTCGATCCGACCGTGACGGGCATGGATGGTGGGTCCGATGCGGCGCACGATCGCTTCGATATCACCCTGGAGTTGGCCGAAAAGTTTCTGCGCGCCAGTCGAGGGCTCGGGAAGAGTTTCACGCCCATTGGTGTGGTCCAGGGCTGGTCGCCCGACAGTATGGCCGACGCTGCCCATCGGTTGCTGGCGATGGGATACCGCTACCTTGCCGTTGGCGGTCTGGTCCCGTTGAAGACCGAGGCCATTCACCAGGCGGTCGCCGCGGTCGACGCGGTTGTTCGGTGTAAGCCTGACGCGCGCATGCATCTCCTCGGGTTCGCAAAGGCGGACGCGATCAGCCAGTTTTGCCGCTACCGTGTCGCAAGCTTCGACACCACCTCCCCCTTGATCCGGGCCTTCAAGGATGCGCGGCGTAACTACTATCTCCGAGACGGCAGCCGCTCCATCTGCTACTACACCGCGATTCGCATACCCCAGGCTCACGAAAACAACGCCCTGAAACGCCAGGTCAAGTCCGGGCGTTTGAGTCAGGAGAACCTCGCGCGCATGGAGGCGAGCGCCCTAACGGCCCTGCGGGACTACAGCAAGGGGCGCCTGAACCTCGATGCTGTTTTGGATGCCGTCGTCGATTACGCGCGCCCGGTGTACTGGTCGCCCCGCGAGGAGGAACAGGCCTTGGATCGACGGATGGATACGCTGCGCGAGCAGTATCGGAACACCCTGGATGCCAGGCCCTGGGAGCGTTGCCGGTGCAGCGTCTGCGCTGCCTCTGGGGTCGAGGTCATCGTCTTTCGCGGATCCAATCGCAACAAGCGCCGGGGTATCCACAACATGGGGGTCTTCCGCGAGCATCTGCGGGAGCAGTTGGCATCGTGACCACCTACGAGTACCAGGCGATCCTGCCGCGGCAGAGTGGCCGCTACACCGTATTCGCCTTCTGCGCGCGGGCGGCGGACGTGCTGAGCTTCGCACAGATCGACCGCATCGGCCGGCGGGAAGACGGTTCGCTTAGGGGGTTTCAGCGCCCGCAGGTGGCAGCCCACATAAGAGAGATCCGCGCCTACCTGGAGGGGGAGGACGCCGTCCTGCCCAACTCTGTAGTGGTTGCCTTCACCCGTGGAGTGAACGTGGCGAGGGACGGGGCAATGGCACGCATCCGCATCGACGCTGCCGATGGTCCCGTTGCTTTCGTCGTCGACGGGCAGCAACGACTCTCCGCCCTGGCCGACCTGCCACACAAGGATTTCGAGGTCTTCGTCTCGGGGATCCTTTGCGAGAACGAAGAAGAACTGCGCAAGCAGTTCATCCTCATCAACAACACCCGTCCCCTGCCCAAGCCCCTCATCTACGAGCTCCTGCCCACCGTCGATGGACTGCCTAACCGCTTATCCTCCCGGTCCGATGCCGCCGCGCTGGTGGAACGCCTTAACTACGACGAGGCCTCGTCCCTTCACGGGCAGATCAAGCAGCACACCAACCCCACCGGCGTTCTGCAGGACACCCACATGCAGAAGCTCATCATGGCATCTCTGAGCGATGGCGCGCTTCGGGAGCTTGCGGCCACCGACGACGGCACGGAACGTAGCTTTCAGCTGATCAGCAATTTTTTCGCCGCTGTGCAGATCGTGTTCGCGGAAGCTTGGGTTGGACACAAGCCACGCACGTCCCGGCTCGTCCACGGAGTTGGCGTTATCGCTATGGGCTACGTAATGGAGTACCTCCACGCCGCTCGGGCTGCGTTCGCCACGGAGGATTTCTGCCCAGCCCTGGAATCCTTGCGGGGCGTCACCGCCTGGACGAGTGGCACCTGGGAGTTTGGTGAGGACAATCAGCGCCCGTGGAACGGACTCCAGTGCGTGCCAGGCGACTACATGGAGCTCAGTCAGTACTTGTTGAGCACTTTGAAAGGCATTCGGAGCGGACAAATGGTGCGGCGGTAGTGGAACAAGCCTTCGTGCCAGGAGTTGTGCGGTACCCTGGCGCAAGGTCGCGGAGAATCACAACATCCGGAACCCAGCGATGTGGCAAACAGGAGTCCTCGTCAGGAACATTGATAACCCGGACTTTGGTCCCGGGCAAGTGCGAGGCCGAGATCCAAATGGAATCCTGAGCGTCCGGTTTCCCTGGGGATCTACCGACGGGCATTTCGACCCGGGGCGCTCCCCGATCGAAAGGTACAAACTCTTTGGCGGAACTCCCGTTCAGTGCCAGGTCGATGGCCTGGAGAAGCCACTTCTTGGAATCGTCCTCGGTGTGGTCGACCACGACGACGAGGACGAGGTCTTCTCCTACAAGGTCGGAGTGTTCGTCGACGATGACGTGCGCGAGTTTACCGTCCCTGAGACCGACCTTTTCCCCCTCCCTCCCGCATCAAACGCTTCAATCGATATTTTCAAGGCGCTCCATTGGCAGGGACCGAAGCGGTTCTTCAGACGCTGGCGACTGCGCAATCTAGAGTCTCGTTGGCTGGAGGACTCCGGCGGTATCCCGAGTCTCCTGGGCGCCAGGATTCACCCTCTTGGGCACCAGATCTACGCGGTTCGGCGAATCTTGTGGGATCGGGCGCCGCGTTTCATCCTGGCGGACGAGGTCGGGCTCGGAAAGACCATCGAGGCCGGCCTGGTAATCCAATCCCTGATGGCTGACAAGCCTGACCTGCGGGTGCTGGTGGTGGCGCCCGGAGCGATGGCGCGCCAATGGCAAACAGAGCTGTACCTCCGTTTCGGGGCCCTGGTCTTCAAGCACCTGGACGGGGCTACTTGGGCCGGATTGTCTCGTGCTGCTCGGGCCGCCCTGCTGGAATCGCCACGACTGGTGGTGACCACAACGGTCCTACAGACGGACCCGAGCCTGGGTAATGCCCTGCGCGAGGCCAACTGGGACCTGGTTGTCATCGACGAGGCTCATCAGTTTCCACCGGGGTCGGCCTTATACGGCCTGTTTCATGACCTGGCACGGCACAGTCCGGGTGTCCTGGCGCTTTCCGCAACCCCATCCAAGCGGGAGATCGCGAGCCTTGCAGGTCTTCTCGCCCTGGTGGCTCCGGACGTCTACGAGCCTGACAACCGGCAGGCCCTATTCGAGCGCATTCAGGTCCAGCGCGAGGTTTGGGACAAGCTGCACCTGACCCGCAGCTTCATGGATGCGGCGAGCGACTCCGGGGAAGACCTCGAAGCCGAGGACTTGAGCTATCTCGCCGACGAGTGGGGGGAGGTGCTTCCCCAAGATGAGGTCGTCTCGGGTTTCCTGGACCGGTTAAGGGGTGGAGAGCGGCGGGCTGCCGACGAACTGGTGGCCTATGTGCAGGAATATCACCGGCTGGACCATCGCATCGTCAGGACGCGGCGGAGCACGCTGCAACGAGAGAACCGACATTGGTCCGGTCGACAGCTCGAAGTACACCGATACGCCAGTTCCACTTCCGAGGCGGTCCTGGCCAACCACGTGGAGAGCCTGCCCGCCTCGGATAGGCAGGATGCGATGCAGGCGGCACTTCGGGGCCTGTACCTTCGAAAGTTCTCGACCACGCCGAGCCACTTCACGGCCTTCCTTACACTTCGCTCCGCCGCCATTTCCGACGGCCGACTGAACGACGTGGGGCTCGATCCCATCGCCCTATTGACTGCGGACCCGGGTCCCGCCGACGAGGAGTTGATCATCGACCGGATCGTGCTCGGCGCTCGGCCCTTAGAGAATGAGCGGGCCTGGCTGGACAGTGCCATTGGCCTCGCACGGGACTGGCAGGCAGAATCTGGGCTTTCGGGGCGCGTGCATGCACTTCGGGAATGGCTGTCCACCCATCTCGCGGCATCCCCGGCACATCAGGTCTTGGTGTTCGCACAGGACATGGGCGTGGTGGAAGAGCTCACGCAGATACTTCAGGCGGAATTACCTGACTATCCCCTTAGGTGCTTCCACCACGGTATGGACGAAAGCGACTTGGCCCAGGTCGCTTTGCAGTTCCAGCGCAACAAGGCTTGCAGGGTGCTCGTTTCCGACGAGCTCGGGGGGGAAGGGCGCAACTTCCAGAATGCCAGTGCCCTGGTCCACTTCGACCTGCCCTGGTCGGTCGCCCGCGTGGAGCAGCGCGTTGGTCGGTTGGACCGGGTCGGCCGTGGCGGCGACCGGCCGGTGCTGTCGGTCGTATTGCAGGGGCCGAGCGCGATGGAGGCGGCCCTTCTGGACGCCCACGGCGAGGTTTTTAAGGTCCTCGTACGCTCGGTCGGTGGCCTGGAGTATGCCCTGCCGCATTTGCAATTGGAGTTGAATCACGCGATCTGCGAGGGGGCCGAAGCGGTTTTCGCCATCCGCTCGTCGCTCGCCGAGCGAGTCGCCCAGGAGTTGCAGGACGTCGACGAGTCGTTCGAGTTGTCGCTGGACGCTTCTAGGCTGCAGCTGAAGGACGCCCAAGACCTCGCCGAGATGCTCGATGAGCCAGTGGACTTGGGGCAGGAGGGAACAACCCTGACCAAGTGGGCCGGAGAGCTGGGCATGAGCACCCGGCAACTGCCCGATCAGACGTGGAAGCTTGAATGGACCGCTGAGCAATTGCGGCGTCCCCTGGTTGGCATCGGAAACAGCGGCTTCGTCTCGGGAACCTTCTCCCGCCAGTTAGCATTGGAGGACGAACGCCAGCAGTTCCTGGGTCCGGGCCATCCCTTGGTGGACACGCTGATGCACGACCTCGCTCACTCGTCCGAAGGCCGGGCCAGTGTAATGCTGGTGCAGCTGGGTCCCCGCTACCACCGGCGCCTGTTCGCCCTGGTCCTCGGGCGCTGCGATCTCGGCTTGGGCGGGACCGATGAGGCCGATCTGCCGCAGGGGCTGCGCCTGCGGGCACGGCGTCACATCTGGCCGGAAGTCCAGCCCGCACTGGTGGAGCTGTATCCGGGGGAAGAGCCGGGGGCCTCCATGGTCCAAGACGCGGAGCTGACGTTCCAATTGCGATCGCCAGATGCTCTCAAGGCGCAGTACCAGAAGCTGCCGCCCAACACCCTGGGTGAGCTCTGCGATACCCTGAAACTCTGGGGCTCTGTACGAGAGGCCGAGACCCTGGCCATCGAGCATGTCCGGGGGCAGAGATCTGGCATTCCGGAACAGGCGGCCAAGCGGCTCGAGGAGGAGCTCCGCCCCGAGATTGGCTACCTGAAGTGGAGGCAGGGTTGCTACGCGCCGCAGGAGACGGACCGCGAGATCGAGGCAAGGCTGCGGCTGATCGAGGCGGTACGCAACGAACGGGTCGAAGTGGAAGCCGTCGCGGTCATTGTCGGTGTGAGATGAGCGCTGAGGGGACAGGGAACGGTGGGCTGCAGGACATGCTAGCTTCCATCGACGTGGGATTGCAGGGGGGAGACGGCGATACTCAGGCTCTAGAAGAGCCGGACCGCTGGCGTCTAAAGGGCATGCGCCGCTGCTTGTGCATACTGGGCGATGCCGGCGCCTCCCTCGCCGACCGCGGGGCCGTTCTGCGGGAGTTGACGCGACTTGCCGGTGGCACCTACTCACTAGCCGCCGACGGCCTCGGCATCGCGGAGCCGCGCTGGTCCGAGCTTCGCCGCTTCGGCCTGAGCATCCGCCGAACGCCGGACGGCGACGCGAAGCTGCTGTTGCTGGACGACGAGCACCTTCCCGATGTCTTGACGAGCGCCCTTCGGCTGGACCCGTACCCACGGCGTCCCTATCCGCCGGCGATACCCGATGCGATCCTGGAGCGCCTGACCCCCTACGCCAGTTACCGGACACCCACCCAGAAGGCGGCGGCACGAAACCTCGTCACCATGCCGCCGGCGGCCACCCTGTCCGTCACCATGCCCACCGGCTCTGGAAAGAGCCTGTTATTCCAATTCGGGACCCTGTGGTGGCGCACGCAAGAGCCTTTCGCCTGTTCACTCGTCATCGTCCCCACCAAGGCGCTTGCCTACGACCATGAGCGCAGTGCACGGGCCATCCCGGGCCTGGAAGGGAGCCGCGCCGCCACCGGCGAACTGGGCGTGGCGGAACTGGAAGAGCTGCTGATCGCCTTCAACCGGGGTGAGATCCCGCTGCTGTTCATTTCCCCCGAGCTGGCCCTGGGCAGAGCCAGGTCGACACTCCTAGACGCGGCAAAGCCGCAGGGTGAGAAGCCCAGTGCCGCACGGGGCCGTCTGGTCGCCCTCTTCATCGACGAGGCCCACATCGTCGAGAGTTGGGGACGGAGTTTTCGCCCCGATTTCCAGCGCGTTCCCTCGCTGGTGGCGTCTTTGCGCGAGCGTAACCCTGAGCTCCGCGTGCTTCTCCTTTCCGCCACCCTGGGGGAGGAGGCCCGCAGGGAACTCCAGCGCGGCTACGCGCAAAACGCCGCGTTCCTGGCCATCGACGCCCAGGCTGTCAGGTACGAGCTCGACATGGTCTCCTTGGTAGAGCCCTCTGAGGCCACCCGGGATGACACCGTGTTACGCCTGATGGACTGCGTACCCCGCCCCTGCATCCTCTACACGACCAAGGTGGCTCACGCCCGCGCTCTGTTCGAGCGGGTCTGGCAGGAAGGGGGATACCGACGCGTCGCACTGTTCACCGGCGAGATCGAAGACGCGGCGGAGCGCCGGCGGATCGTGCACGCCTGGAGCGAGGACCGGCTCGACCTGGTCGTCGCCACCTCGGCCTTCGGTCTCGGCATCGACAAGCAGGATGTGCGGGCGGTCGTCCACGCCTGCATCCCCGAGAGCGCCGCCCGCTACTACCAGGAGATCGGGCGGGCCGCCCGCGACGGCCATCAGGCCCTCGCCCTCTGCGTGTGGCACAGAGAGCTTGGGAGTCAGTGGAACGGCAAGGACGACCGCTCCCTGGCCTACGGACAGGCGACCCGCCAATGGCTCAAGGTCGACATGTCCGTCGAACGATGGCACGCAATCCTGCGGGAGACGAGCCTGCGAGGAGGATACGAGCTCAAAGACGGCAAGCAATTCATGAACGTCCCGTTGGACGCGCTTCGCGCCAACCTGGGACGCGATTCGTCGGACTACAACCGAAACTGGAATCGAACCTTGCTGAACCTGCTTCAGCGCGCCGGGGCCATTGCGGTACACGCTGTCGAGGAGGGCGAGCACGACGCACCCGTGTGGCGTATCGAGGTGCTGGATATGCGGATCCTGGACATCACGCCGCAGGGCGAGACGGTCTTGAGAGAGATCTTCTCGCTCCGCGACTCGGAGAAGCAGGCGGCCCGAAGGGACGTGGATCGTCTAGTGGCGGTGCTATCGGGCGACACCGATTGGTGCCGTCTGGGAACCCTATTCGAGGCAGTGGAGGCGGGGACACCCTCCGTCGAGGAATGTGGCCGCTGCGACTGGTGCCGGGCCAACGAAATCGCCCCGCCCTCCCAAGTGCCGTTCAAGGGCCTCGCGGAAATCTGGCCCGAGCCGTCCCCGTTGAGGCGCACGCGATTGCCGGCCGGGATTACCGTTATCCGCCCTGCGGATGGCGGGGACGCAAGCGGCCTCGCCCGCTTGCTGGCGAGGCTTGCAGGCGCGGGTGTCGAGCAGTTCATCGTGCCCGACGGGCTCGGCGGGGACGTGGCCCACCAGCTAAGCGCCCTGCCGGTCGCTGCCGGCCTGGTGCTGGAAGACCGCCACCTGCTCGACCGCTCCGGCTGGGCCCTGGTGGGCCTGCCGACGGCGGTATTGTTGTCGCCAGACGCACGCCAGGTCGATGCCCTTTATCTTCGCTGCGAAGACTGGGGCGCCGCCTATCCACGCCGACCGCTGCTGCTGGTCGCCCCGCCGGGGCTGGAGCTGCGCGGCAGACCTCTGGAGCAGATCGCGTCGAGGATGGCGCCATACGGTGAGGCCGCATTGGATAACTGGGCATTGCCCGAGACAACGTCAGGGGAGACGAACGAGTCATGAGCTTGATGTCGGACACCCAGGGAACCCCGGCGCGCGTCTGGTCCCTGGTCAACCTCCTGCAAGCGCACGACGGCGAGTTGAGCAGGGACGGCATCAAGATCTGGATCGACCCCTTCGACACGGATACCCAGGGCACCGCCATCCAGAACACGACAGGCGCGGCGGCGAGCCTGGATCTGGTCGAGTCGGACCGTGCAGCAGGTTCCCTCCGGTTGCTTGCGGGCGATCTGCCGGGCACCCTTACAGGCTTTGCGGACTGGGTCCACGCCAAGCTCGTGGCGACCGCGCCGGAGCACGGCAACAGCGTGGTCCTGGAGGCGTACGCCTGGTTTGTCGCCACCTGTGCCCGGGAAAAGGGCACCATCTGGATCGAGCGCGAGAGCGCGGACAGTCTGACGGAAAGGATCCGGGTCGATCTCACGTCCGAAACGGAACAGGGCAGATTCAACAAGACCCGGTATCCGCGCTGGCGCGACTGGATCGCATTCCTGGGCCTCGGCCTCGACTTGCCGATCCCCCGCGGCCAGTCGTTCTATCCGTCAGCCGCCATCCGGCTTGAGCGGGAGACCGCCGCTTTACGCGACCGCTTCGGCACCGGTGAGGAGATCCCGGCGGAGACCTTCCTGAATGCCCTGGCTCAGCGAATGCCTTACCTCGATGGCGGAGACCTGTTTCGCACGGCGGCAACGCGAATCCGCTGGTCCCCGCCCCCGCGCCAACTCTCTATCGTCATCAGCTCCGCGCTGCGCGACCTGGACGACGACAGAGTGTTGGAGCTTACGATGCACGGCGATGCGCGCAATGCGTTCACGCTTCACCCCGACCCGACCCACAAGAAGCAGGCGTTCGTCGCCGTCGTACTGAAGCCAGGGGAGGGGGGAGATGGCTGAGCTGCCCACCAAGGCATGCTGGCAGGCAGACGACGCTCGGGTCATTCTGGCGAACGAGGCACTGGAGCGAAACGACGCCGTCTTTCTGGCGACTCACTCCGCGGTGGAGGACTTCAGGGTCAGCGGGAGTCATGCCAGTGACATCGTGGCACACACCGAGCAAGGGCTGCTCGACGCGCTGTCGGCGCCATCCACCTACCATGCGTTCTGCGTGGTGGAGGGTGAGCCCGGCTCCGGCAAGTCCCACCTCATTCGCTGGCTCGCGGTTCGCTGGCCCGAGGAAGAGCCCTTGCGGCCGCTGTTGATCCAGCGTCTGGACGGCAGTCTGCAAGGGACGCTGCGGCAGTTGCAGCAGGCGCTGCCGGACGAGCACCAACACCTGTTCGACCAGATCGGCCGTCCCCAGGACCGGACTCTCTCCGGACGTGCCGGGTTGTTCTTGAAGACGTTGGCCCAGTCCCTGCGGCCGAATTTCTTCGTGAATCCACCCGAAGACGCCGAGTGGTGCGCACGATTCGGTCTGGCTGAGCTGCTGGACGACTCCGCTCTGATCGATCAATGGAAGGCGCCCGAGCGCATCATCGAGCTCCTGTCCGGAAAGAAGGGTAAGCGCGACCAGGAGTTGGCGCGCTTCAACCTCAAGGACATGGCGGATCTTGAACAGTTGCTGCGCCCGCTGGGGGCGCCGACACCCAGGGCCGTGCGCTTCAAGAATGAGCTGAAGAAAGAGGCGGAGGC
Organism: Chromatiaceae bacterium; assembly: GCA_025458165.1. Classification (GTDB taxonomy): domain Bacteria; phylum Pseudomonadota; class Gammaproteobacteria; order Chromatiales; family Chromatiaceae; genus JALOTB01. The sequence continues at coordinate 21,724 of JALOTB010000022.1, forward strand.
GATTCGCCAGTCGAGCCGGCAGGAGTTGGCCAACCCGAGCGCCCAGGAAGACCTCCGGCGTCGCTTCGACTATAGCTACAAGCTGGTAGATGCTCTCAACGAGCGCCACAACAGTGCGGTTCAGAACGTCCTCGGCATCTCCTCCGACGGCCTCAAGGAACTGTTCCTTCGCCTACGTCGCGAGTTGCGTGATCGCCGCCTCGTGCTGCTCCTGGAGGACATCACTGCCTGGGAGGGAGTCGACCGGCAACTGATCGACGTTCTAGTCACCAATGTGGAGACCCGCCAAGAGCAGGACCTGTGCCCCATGGTCTCCGTGGTGGGCGTAACGCCCGCCTATTTCCAGAACAAGAGCTTTCAGGCGAACTACTTCCAGCGCATCACGCACCACGTTCAGCTTGGGAATCCAAGCAGCACGCAGGTCTACCAGGAAGTGTCCGCCCTACAAACGCAGGAGTCCCAGATCGCCTTTGCGGCGAGATATCTGCGTGCTACCCGGGTCGGCGTGGAGCGGCTGACAGAGTGGAATGGCGGCCCGGATCCAGTTCCCAATCCTTGTGAGTCCTGCCTTCACCGGGAGACCTGCCATCGCGAATTTGGGAGCTACCAGGGCATTGGACTCTTTCCCTTCACAGGTAAGGCGATCACCAGGCTCTACAGCGTCCTGCGGGACCCCCAGCACACGGCCACCTACCAGACACCCCGCGGCATGCTGCAAGGCGTCCTGTCCCCGACCTTACAGCACCCCCAGGCCCTCGACGCTGGCGACTATCCTGGCCCCGAGATCGAAACGGATCTTATCGGAGAGGATGATCGGAGGCTCTTCGAGCACGGGCAAATGGCCGAGATCCTGGAGGCGAGTGTCGAAAGCGGTCGGATCCGCGAGCGGATGCGACGCCTGATCGCTTACTGGGGCAGGAAGGGTAGCGCCGCAACCCACACCGTGGCCGACGACGACGGGAGTCTCGTCTACGGCGGAGTTCGGCAAGGGATCTACCAGGCTCTGGGACTGCCGTGGCTTGGTTCCGAGACACCTGACGGGTCTCGTACCGGGGAGGAACGGAAACCTGCCCCTGAACCGGCGAGAACCGAGAAGCCAACGTCCCCCGGGACCGCCACAGGGACAACCAGTGGTGCACGAACGGGTACGCAAGGGCAAGAAGGAACTGGCCGGCCGGGGACCCCAGATGGCCGGCGGTCCATGACTGCAACCCAGTTGCTTCGCGTTAAGCAGGATATCGCGCGTTGGAGCGAGGGCAAAAAGCCCGAGCGGCCCACGGAGCTCAATCGGCTCGCCTACGAGATCCTGGACAAATTGAACTGGGGCCACCTCGATATCTCCCCGTGGCTTCGATCGCGGTTGTTCACGGAAGACACGGTGATCCTTCGCGACACCAAACCTGCGCGACTCCAGCACTTGGTCCTCGAACGGGAGGCCTGGGTGAAAAAGGGCATCGAGGCATATCAGGTGCTACGTACCGGCGGTGAGGGCTTGCAACCGTCGGAGGTCGAGGCCCATCGACGTGCGTATGCGATGACGCAACGCAAGCTCGCAACGGCGACGAAAGCGAAGGTGCGAGATCGATTGCCCGCCTTAGAGAACGGTGAGCCCTGGGACATTCTCGGCACAGCCACCCAGGTCCTGCTAGCCAGGGCATGGCTGCGCGGAAATGTATCCCCCCTGGCCGCGAGTTGGGAGCAGTGGCGCGCCGTGATTTGCGACGAAGGGCCACCGCTCAGCAACCCCCAGGACCGGGTCGAGGTGTGGAACACACTGGTGGATTCCTCCGGCGGCATCCATCCCACCCTGCGGACCCTGTTGCGGGTGTCCCTGACGTTGCCCCAGTACCAGCCGGACCCGAACCAGCAGCATTTGGATACGTCGCTGGCGCTAGTCAGCGGTGAACTGGTGAAGGCGCTGCAAAGCCTGCGGCAGACCTTCAGTGCCTTGCCCCAGCCGGCGTCTACCCAGGGCTTGGGCGAGAAGCTATCAGAGCTAAAGCGGCTGACGGAGGTGGCCGCAGCTGTAAGCCAACGACTGAAGCTCATTCCACGCTACGAGGCCGATCGCCTCGTCGAGCGGGCACGAACCGTCGAAGGCAGGTGCAGAAGCGCCACCATTCGCTATCACATGCAACGGGTCGACGGCGTGGTGGAGGCGGTCGCCGGACACTTCCCCAACCAGGTATCAGGGCAGGCCCAGGAGTGGCGCACGGCGAGGCAGAGGCTCAAAGCCCAAGGTTTCCTGGACAGCGGGGCCGAGTATGCCGGTGCTGTCGTTGAGGACTTTATTGATCGGGTAGCGAAAGGCGATATCTCGCCATCAGACGACCGTGCGCAGGCCCTGGCGTGGGCGCTGGCCGCGCCGGCCAGCGCGCTGCGGACAGTTTACGAGGGTTTGGACACGGCGGAAAAGACGATTAGCGGACTGCTCCAGTACGTCGAGGAATACCTGAAAGGAAGCTCTGAGGCCGGTGGAACATTAGACGACGTGCACAGAATGGGCGAGCGGGTTCAGGTTGCCGCGGAATGCGCGATTATGGGCCTAAAGGATGGAAGAAATGGCTGAGGCAGTCGACTTCGACCCACTGGAACGGTTGGAATCGTTGTTGGGTCGGATCGAGGAAGAGAAAAAGCGACGCCGTTTGGGCGGTGCCCTCGATGCTGCGGTTCGGGCCGCCAAGAGCGCTGAAAGCGCTATTGCGCGAATGGACCAACTTGCCGGCTTCACCGTCCTTGTAAGTGGCTTTCTTGACCAGTTAGACAAGGACCAGTGTCGCCGCCTGCTGAGCGCCACGAAAGAGGTGGGCCAGTTTCTCTCCTGCGCGACCGATGTAGAGACGCTGTGGGATGCGGCGAACCGAGTCTCACAACTGCCTGGCCAGATCGACCAACTCGACCAACTCATGCGCCGGGGCTGGAAGGCCAAGATCGACGAGGCTTTCTCTGCCACGGGCCGACTCGGTGGTGTTTTGCGAGAAATCCCAGAAACTCGGCAACTCGGAGCGGAAATGGAGGCGCTTATCCGGCGCGCCGAGCAACTCGGGTCGTCGCTCGAGGATGCGGAACAAAGCGCCAAGGAGTTTGACGTGCTGACGACGGACCGCGACCGTACCAAGGACAAGCTGGCAGAACTGGGGGCAGGGGAAGGCGTGGTGGAATTTCTCTTGGCTGTGGCGGAACAGGCTGCGACCCTGGCAAACGTGACAGCGGAGGTCCAGGGCTGGCTTGACGATAGAAACGCACTGGAACGTTTCAAGGTGGGGCTGTAGACGACTTGACAACCTTTTCCTTAAATCACTAAAGGGGGTATCCATCTGAGTGCTGTTGGGGCAGTCTGCGGGGACGCAACTACCACTGGTTGTGCGCCCGCCAATGTGAGACCACAACTGATAGGCGCTGCCGCACTCAGATGGACACCCCCTATCACTAAAGCGATCAGAACAGCGGGTTTCCCGTGTCCGTGGTCCTGGAATTGGGGATGTACCTCGGACATCTAGAGTGGAGGTGGCACGTTTATGTAGGTGTGGAAATGAGCGGAGCTGATCGAGATTGTTTATCTGCCCCGGACTTCCTGGAAATATTGAACCAGGTCTTGGTCAAAAACGGCCGTCTTGCCCTACCTCAGGCCAGCCCGCAGTGGTCGACGATCCAGGTCCAGGATCAGGACCGGGTACTACAGATCCTTGCCGGTCCTGGCTCGGGAAAAACCGAGGTTCTGGTCTGGCGGGTCTTGTATGAGATCTTCGTCAACCATGTTGCTCCCGGGTCCTTGCTCGTCACGACCTTTACGCGGAAGGCTGGAACCGAACTGGAGGTGCGTCTAGTCGAACGGGCCGACGACTTTCTAGCGGTCGCGCATTCACAGGGACTCGCGCTTGCCGATCCGAGGGTGCACGATATCCGTGTCGGCACTATCCACAGTCTTTGCGACGCCCTACTGACGGAGTTCGATCCGGCGCACGTCGAGTCAGGCGTGCGGCTTATTGACGAGACGGAACTGCTTGCACGGATGGTGCGGGAGTACCGTTGGTGCCTGGGCTATTCAAGCCAACCTGGCGCGAACAGGACGGTGAACCGCTTGCTGGATGTCGAGGCACTGCTCAGTCTGTTCCGAGCCCCCTGGTTGGATGATGCACGATGGCCCAGTACCAATCTCGACCGTGCGCGCCTGTTGATCGCCCTGATAGCGCAGCATATAGAGACTTGGATTCCGCGGTGCGGAGCCCTGGGTACGCTCAACGGCGTGGAAGTAGTTGCAGGGCCTCCCGGCCTCACCGCCGACCTGGCTACGCTGCAAGAGCGATGGGAAGACTACCTGAACAAGCAGAACATCCAGGATTTCGGGACGATCCAGAAGCGGTTCACGGAGCGTCAGCATCTGCTCGCTGGCCAGTTTCGCCATATCTTCGTCGACGAATTCCAGGACAGTAATCCGATTCAGTTTCTGCTACACACAAACTGGCTGAGCGATCCGGAGTGCCGCCTCACCGTGGTCGGTGACGACGACCAGGCCATCTATCGCTTCCGCGGCTCGGACAGCGATTGCTTCACGGACCTTGGTCCCTACTGCTCGCAGCGAGGCATCGCTTATCGGCAGGAGAGGTTGGAAATCAACTACCGCAGCACGCAGAGCGTCATCAAGTTTTGCCAGGTATTCAAGCAGGGTTCCGTCCTAAGCGAGTTGTCGATGCCCAAACAGGTTTGCCCCGAGCCAACTGCGCCCAACGGCGCCCCGGTGCGCCTACTGACGGGCACCTGGACGGACCTCTGCGCGGCGGTGGCTGAGGAATTGCGTGGCCTCGGAGTTGGCCAGATTCCGCCTGTCGAGCCAGCGACCAAGATTGAATCGGTCGGGGTGTTGATGTTCAGCACCAGTGAGCGGGTCGCCGCAAGAAATCAGTGGGAAGGCGCGGCCGTGGGCCTGCGTCGGGCCCTGGAGGGCCGGGAGTTGCGGGTCTACAACCCGCGCGCCAAGACGGCCGCCGATCCTGATACCCCGGTCGGACAACTGATGGGCCTGATCTCGTACCTGATCGACCCGGTATCCAAAGCCCCGGCGGGCAAGAACGGAAGGCCCGTAGAGGTGTTTGCGACCCACCAAGATCCGGGCCACCAGGCGTACGCCCTAAGCGAGCCGCCAGCCTTCAACATCAACAACAGCCACAGCAGTCTTCAGAAAAGGTTCCGCAAGTTTGGGCGCGGCAGCATCGACAAAGCGGAGCCGGATCGACAGCGTCTGTTGGATTACGTCGACCAGATCCGTCAGGAGTTGGTGAATGCCTATGCTGCCGGCAAGAATGTCCGCCTCACCCTGTCCGGCTTGGTTGCGCGGCTCTTGTCTCTGCCTTTCTTCCGCGCCAGCGGGTTTTCAATCGGCATGTTTCGGCAGGCACTGTTTACACAGGTCCTGGAGTCGAACATCGCTCCCACTCGCCTGACCCAGAAGTCGCTTGATTCACCGCTGCGCGTCGGGTTCGGGGACGGCCGGTTCGTCTGGGACGACCGGTACTGGAACCTACTCGATATCTTCGGTGCATACGTGTCCGACACGAAGATGGACGACCTTGAGGTCGAGGCCTTCGAAGAGCACGCGGTACCCCTGATCACGCTGCACCAGGCCAAGGGGCTCGAGTTCGACCACGTCTACATCACCGGGATGGGCCGCGAGCCGGATGTCAGCCCGGCACTGCGGACGGCCCTGTTCAGCGGCCAGGTCATCCCGTTCGCCTCAGTCAACGGCACGCCGGAGACCAACGATGTTGCGACCCTGGATCGGGCCGCCGCCGATCGGGAACGTGAGAACTATGTGGGTATGACCCGGGCGAAGAAGACCCTGACGCTCCTGCTGCCGACGGATCGTCCAAAGGACTTCATGCTACGTCCGCACCCGACGATCGCGGCCCTCTTCTCCGGCATTCCCCCGACTCCCCACCCGATACATCCCGCAGTGTCGGTACAGGAGTGGGCGCCATGAAAGACGTGCTGGAGGTTTCCTACACCGGCGATCTGCTGGCACACCGCCGCTGTCCGCGCGCGTGGGCATACGAGAAGCACGCCCAGTTTCAGCCTTACGAGCAGGCGCAGGCAATGGAAGGGCGACTGGTGCACCATGCGATGGAGTGGCTGACGCAGAAATTCCACCCGTCGACCGGTAGCCATGCCACTGCACCGGAATTGCAGGATCAATTGCTGCACTATTTTCGGGTGCTCTGGGCACGTGGCCTGAGGACGGGGTTCCAGTCGAAGCAGGAGACCATCGACCGGGTGTCGGGCAACCTGTTCCCCGGCGGACGGATGCACCCGACCGTCAAGACCGTCATCGAGGGGGCGAAGCACACGGAGTACGAGTTGCGCACCGTGAAGAAGCTGGTGCGGACCGACTTCGCGGGCAAGACCCGGATGGTGCTCACCGGGGTCCTTGACCTCGTGGTTCAGACCGCCGAACCACTGGTCTACCCGCGTGTGTGGACGTGGACTGACCGCGACAAGCTTTCCGGACAGGCGAGCTCCCAAACCATCGCATCTCGCCCCGGAGACCTGGAGATATGGGACTACAAGGGCGCCAGGGCGACGACGACTCACATCCGAGACTACGTGATCCAACTGTTGACCTATGCCGGTCTGTACGGGGAGCGGGTCGGCGAGTCGCCCGTGCGTTGCGTCCTCTTCTTTGTCAACGAGCCCAAGCGAGAAGCGCAGTTGGTGGCGATCGAGATCGACCCCGATATTGTCCAACGTGCCGAAGCATGGACCATCGCGGAAGCGAAACGGGTTCGCCAAACGATGCTGCGATTCGAGCAGGACCCAGGCATTGTGGAGGGCGGGGACCTCGATGCAGCAAGCCAGCCAGTGGGGACCCGGGTCGATGTGGAGCTGAAAAAGCAGTGTACGGCCTGCGGTCAGCGATTCGACTGCCAAGAGTACATCACCCATCTCGGAGGGGCGGGGCATCCGGACGTGGACCTGATCAACGTCACCAAGAATTGACGCCGCGGGACTAACTCAGCCACACAGGTCCGCGCAAGCGGGCCATCTTCGGGAGGACGACATGGAAACCCTGGCGGTGATCGACTTCGAGACGACTGGACTCTATCCGCAATACGGTGATCGGGCGACGGAGATCGCCGTCATGCTGGTGCGCAACGGGCACATCGTCGATCGCTTCCAGAGCCTGATGAATGCCGGTGTGCGAATCAACGGGTTCATCACCTCGCTGACCGGAATCACCAATGACATGGTCCGGGCCGCACGACCGGCTTCCCGCGTGATGCGTGAAGTGGCCGACTTTGTCGGCGCTACCCCTTTGGTCGCCCACAACGCGACGTTCGATCGTCGATTCTGGGATGCCGAGTTGGACCGCATCGGATGCACGCGCCGGCAAGACTTCGCCTGCTCCATGTTGATTGCTCGGCGCGTGCTGCCCGACGCCCCAGATCACAAATTGAGCACCCTCGTATCCTTCGCCGGTCTGCCCGTGATCGGGGACTATCACCGCGCGGAAGCGGATGCCGAGATGGCTGCGCACCTCGTGCTCTATCTCACGGAGCAACTCATGGAGCGCTTTCATCTCAATGAGGTACCCCATGCGCTTCTGGCACGCATCCAGAAGACCCCCAAGTATCAACTCCAGCGTTGTGTTGAGGGCTACCGCCGCGCTGGAATCTGATCACCGGGCGCGGGGATCGCGTCCTGCGAGTCGGCGCTCGATGCTGCCTCGCAGGCCACCCCCTGTCCTTTGCTCGCATTGATGAACGCTCGACCTCACCTGGGTGATCGACATCAACCTCACCGCGGAACCAGCGGATCCACACATTCCTCACAGGTGTGTAGACAATCTCTCCAACAGCCGCCGGCTGACGGTAGCCTCCGCCAGGGCGCCAGGAATAAGATCGCTGCCGGTGTGCAGGCAGCCCTGGCACCCGTCTACGCAGAGCCGGGCGCTTAGCCGGTAAGCCTGGTCGGCGAGGCGTGCCTCGGCTCCGAGGGATTCTTCAAGGGTAGCGTCTTCCAAGGCTTGGTACGCGCTGAGCAGACCGGCGAGCCTCGAGGTTGATGGATCGCCGTCCGCGGCCGCTCGCACCGTAGCACTCACCAACTCCCACTGGGACGGTTCCCGGCCCATGGTCTCCCGGAGCCGGGTGTCGACGCCTCGGATCTCGCGGTGCAGGCTGAAGAGATCGAAGCGGTCCAGTCCGACGGACTCCCAGCCGTACAGGAGGCGCATGATGCCCTGCATCGACGCGCCGTCTCTTCCATCCGCAATTCCCAGATCGGCGGCGAGGGCGTGCATCTGCTCAGGACTGCGCGGATCGAGCGCGCGCCAGGCTGCATGGCGTGCGGTTTGCCGGAACGCTTCCTCTATCAGTGCGTCTTCGCGGGCGTTCGGGCACCCGGTAAGCCTGCTGGCGGACCAGTCCTCCAGAACGAGGCCCAGGTTGTCGACAAACATTCGCGTAGTGCCGTCGCCGTGGGCCCCGTTCTCCGCGACGGTGATGATGTCCTCGGCGTCCGGGCCGAACTGGATGGGCAGCTTGGCGTGGACCAGGATCTGGCGATCGTCGCCGCGGCCGTGCAGGACGAAGGCTTGCTTCAGGCGGATCGCGAGGCTGTGGATCAGGACGCTGCGCAGGTAGGCGGCAAACTTTTCGTCAGAGCGTATCGACTCCAGGGCGTCGGCGAAGACACGCTGGAACTTGCGGTCGCCGAGGGCGTCGGCCAGGCGGTCCACTCGGCGCTCGGACAGCAGCGGATGGTAGGCGAGCATCTCGCTGAAGGTCTGTTGCAAGAGCTCGCGCAGGGTTTGGGCGTCCCAGCGGCGGACGAGGCCGCGCAGCCTCTCGCGCAGGTCGGGGCGGCCTGCGGCGCTGAACAGGAGGTCGGCGGCGCGGTTGGCCTCGTAGGCGTTGATGCCGGCTGCCCGCGCCTGGCTGCCGATTAGGTAGCGGAACATCTGGCCTCGGTGCCAGCGGCCGTCCGGGTGGTCGCGCTGGCGCTCGCTCTCCGCGTAGATGAAGCTGGTCAGCCGGTCGCTGTTCAGGTGCAGGCGCACGCCCTCGGTCTCTACCCGGTAGCCGTGCAACAGGGTCTTGCCGGAGCGGGGATGGATGAAGGTCTGGGAGAAGGGGATGTCAGGCTGGGCCGGGTCCATCAGGCGCAGCTCGGCGTCTGCGCCCCAGGTAAGGGCCGTCACGGCCAGGCCGGTTTGACTGCCTTCGGAGCGGGTGCCGTGGAAGGCCTCGAAGCGCGAGGCGAGCTGTTCGATGCCGCGGGTGCTGAGGGGATGGCCGGCGTCGGGCCGCGCATCCACGTAGGTGAAGCCGCGCAGACTTCCACGCGACTTGGAGTGGACCTTGATGCGGCTATCGGGTTCCGTGCCCGCGATGCGCCGGACTGCCCTTTGCTCCGCGTCGTAGTACCAATGGCCGGTCCAATCGCCGCGCATGCTACCGGCAACCTCCAGGGCCACACCGCTGGGTCGACAGATCTTGGGATGGATGTCGGGGCCGACCTCCTCGCGGGCCTCCAGGGGCAGCTCCCGGAGCAGCGCCTCCGATCCCAGTTCCAGGGGGGGAATGGTGAAGCCCACGGAGCCTCCGTACACCTCGTCGCTGAGCCAGGGTGTGCGGCCAGACTTGGGCGGCAGCCAGTGCAGCAGACTGAAACCGTATCGGCGGGTCATGTTGCCGGGGGTGGCGGCCTCAAAGGCCAGATTGATCTCTTCCTCCTGCTTGCGGTGCTCCCCGCGCTCGTTTTCGTACCGAACCGCGAGCTCCGGCAGGTTGACCGTGGCGAACAGTGTCCGGGGCACCCAGGGCAGGGCCTTGCGCAGTGCTGTCGCGGCCATGCCCGCGTGCAGTGACGCGGATGCTTGGGACGTTGCTTGCCGCCACAGGTCGTCCAGGTCCGCGACCTCCAGCTCCTGGTAGATCGCGTCGCCGAAAATCGAACGGACGAGCCGGTCGGCCTCCCGCTTCGCTTGTGCGGCTATCGTGACCCGCCCATCTTCGACGGTCAGTGCCGTCCCGCCGGAAACGGTCACGTGATGCGCCAGGGCGTCCAAGACGGCGGCCAGCATCTGACCTCGGCGCACGAAGAAGTTGCCGGCGTTGAGCGGAATGTCGAATCGGGCGCTGTCGAGCATCCGCTCGGGGCGGCGGAAGTACCAGGAGTCCCGGGGGGAGTAGGGGGAGAGGGTCACGCCGGTGACCGGGCGGTCGTCCAAGCCGCGGCCGCCGCGGCCCTTGCGTTGGATGAAGCTGGCCAGGTTGTTGGGGGAGTAGTGCTGGTAGACCAGGGCCATGTCCGGGTCGTCGTAGCCGACCTCCAGGGAGGAGGTGGCAAAGACCAGGTCGGAGCGGCGGATCATCTCCTCGGTATTGCCCTTTTCGCCCGAGTAGACCGGCCTTTCGCAGACGCTCAGGGCGCTGCCGGGGCGGTAGCGGCCCCGGGCGGCGATCTGGTCGCCGTCGGTTGCGGCGAAGTACCAGCACTCGCCCTCGCGGAAGCGGTCGCAGGTGGCGGGCTGACCGCAGCACTCCCGGCGCGGCTGGCGGGCGCCGGGGTCGTCGTCGAACAGCCGGGTGCGGAGCGCTGCCAGGCGGCGTGCCTCCTCGGCGTCCTGGTAGTCGCCGTGCAGGCGCTTGAGCTTGTCGATGGAGTCTAGGAACACGATCGCGCGGTAGCCGCCGTCCCGACCGGTGCGCCGCCGCATGCCATGGGCCAGGCACATGAGGCTCTGGATGCTGGTGGAGGCCCCGGCGATGTCCTGTCCTCTCGATTCGACCTCCGGCTGGACGAAGTAGAAGTATTCCCGGCCGCGGGGGTTCTTCAGGCGCTCGTTGGGCTCGGGGCGGATCTCTAGAACCGGGACACGGCCGATCAACTCGGCCCACACGCGGGCGGGATCGCCGAGGGTGGCGCTCATGCCGATGGCCAGGGGGCTCGGGTCTTCAGGTGCATTGAGGGCCGATCGCGCGAGTGCGCGGCGCAAGGCATACCCAACCTGGGCCCCGTGGACGTGGGTGTAGAGGTGGATCTCGTCGGCCAAGATCGCCCGCGGTGGTCGATAGGGGGCGACGTCGCCGAACAGGGCGCCGTAGGCCGGGTTTTGCTGCCATTGGTGCAGGGACTCTGTGACCGGCAGGAAGAAGTCCGGCGGCCGATGCCGTAGCGCCTCCTTGGAGCCCACCCAGCCGTCGAAGTGCCATGGGCATTGGGAGCAGGCCAGTTGGTCGGCGCCCGAGTGTCCCCGACCGGGATGCATGTGAAGGGCGCCCCCGCAGTGCGGACAGGCGAAGAAGGGAAACCGCAGGGCGCCTCCGGTGGCGGTGGTCCAGATTTCTTGCAGGGACTCGTGAATGTTCGCGAGGTATGTGGGTACCTGCCAGTTCTGGAGCCCCAGAGTGAGGGCGGGCATGCCCTCGATCCCAGCCAGGGCGGCGAGGTAGCCGGCGATGCGCTGGGCCTGGTTGGCGGCCAGCCGCACGCGGGGGTACACGAGCACGGCGCGGGTCCCTTGCACCCCGCGCAGGCGGTCGTAGGCGGCGCCAGCGATGAGGGGCAGGCAGGCCGCCTCGGTCTTCCCGGCACCCGTGTCGGCGGTGATGACGAAGCTGGTCTCTGTGCTTCGGCCCAGCCAGGCGGGGAAGATGCTCGCCAAGGCGCGGGCCTGGAAACCGGCGAGGGGCGGGTCCTCGTGGTCCCAGTGCGTTCGCAGCATCTGTTCCAGGCCGTGAAGGACCTGGTGAGCGGTCGGGTCGTCGCAGAAGGCGGCCTGGACAGTCTCCATGACCGCGGAGAGCGGACGGTCCCGAACCGGCTTGTCGCGGTCACGCAGCTCCACCTTGAGGGATCGGACCAAGAACGGGCGGCGGTCGGCATCGCCGACGGCGAACCGCTGCTTAACGTACCGGACCTCTCGGGCAAGCTCGGCCATGCGGCTGCGTATGCGGCCTTCCTCGTCCATCAGCAGGTGGCCGTGGGACTGGAGCCGGCGCAGGGCGTCCGATACCCGGCCACGCGGCGCTTCAAGGCTTGCGGCGAGCTCCGGCAGAGAGGTCCAACCCTCGTTGATGCCGAAGTTGATGCGCCGGGCCTCGGTGTCCTCCAAGTGGTTGAGGATCTCGAAGTCCTGGTCGGACAGGGGCTCTTTCGGAATCTCCTCCGTCGCCTTTGGGGTCGGTTCCTGCCCCACCCAGTCCACGGTGGCGGAGCCGTTGACCTCAGCGAGCCGGACAAGCCCCTCACGCGCCATGGACTCGATGATCGGCCAGACTACGTCGTTTCCAGCCAGATCCATCCAGACGAAGCGTTGACGGATCGCGGTTTCGTAGAAGGGGGCAAAGCGGGTGCCGCGGGCCTCGGCGATGACCTGTTCCAGGCGAGCTCGCACGGTTGGGGGATCGCCGTGGAAGGGCGGGCGGGGCGGGTCCAGGGGCTTGGCGACCCAGAACTGACCTTGCTTCCCGTGCCTTGGGAACAACTGGATGTGGCCCAGGCGGTCCAGGTCGCGCAGTTGGTTGAAGGGGACTGGATCCCGCAGATACAGCCGCTTTTTGATCTCGAAGTCTGCCGCTGTGCCGTAGGGATTTCTGATCGCGATCTCACGGATGACGGCCAGGAGCTCCTCCAACTCCTTGGTGAAATCGGGAAGGCCCTCGGCCGGGGCCTCATCGGGGACGTCGATGAGGGGTGGGAGCTCGCCGTCTTCGGTGAAGCCCCGCACGCGGACGTTGACCGGGACCTTTCGCCCCGTGTTGTCGGTGATTTGGACTGTGCCCACCTCGGCGCTGTCGAACACGAGTTCGCGCAGGATCTGGGCGGCGTCCAGGGTCGTCTCGTCCGGGGGCACCACGTCCAGCAGGCGGCGGCTGACGATGAGGATTAGCTTGGTGCGGGCGCGCGTAATGGTGACGTTCAGCCGCTCCAGGCTAAATATGAATTCGGCCTCCGCCAAAGCGAATTCCGGGTCGGACACCGTGTAGCTGGCGATGATGGCATCGCGCTCTTTGCCCTGGATCTTGTCCACCGTTTCGACCACGGCGCCGTTGCCGGCCGCGTCGTTGGCCAGCGCCGCGCGGATCGCGGCGTTTTGGGCACGGTGCGGGCTCACGATTGCCAGTCGTTCCTGCCAGATGGCCTCGGGGGAATGGGCGTCGGCGGCGTCCTCCGGCCTCATGGCGGCGAACAGCCGGCGTGTCAGGCGGGCGGCAACAGCGACCTCGAAGGGGTTCGAGGTGCCGGCCGTTGGTCCGTCGTGGAGCAGGACGCAGAGGGGGTAGTCGGGGTCCAGGGCGATGCGTTCCCACGACGCCGCATCTTGGTCCCAGCCGTCGGCGAGTCGAAGGCGCTGATCCGCGGAGGCCGAGGTCGAATGGTAGCGGCCGGGGTAGAACTTGGACTCCGGGAATCGGGTTAGGGGGGTGTTGAGCCGAAAGGTTTCGTCCAGGGGAAACTCCGCCACCTGGGCGGACTTGAGGAAATCATAGAGGGACCCGCCGAGGCGGCGCCCCTCGATCTCCTGGTTGTGGACGGCTCGCACGGGTGGCAGCTGCTTATCGTCGCCGGCAACCAGCACGCGGCCCCCCGGAGCGAGCCCAGCAAGGGCCATGAGCCCGTTGCTCACCACCATCTGGGATGCCTCGTCGATGCAGACCAGATGGAACAGGGGCGAGGTGGGGCCTTCGGTGATCGCTGGGTCCCCAGCCAACGTGAGCTTATTCAGCGTCCACACGGAGCAGCCGACGATCAGGTGGTCGCTCTGCAGTGCCTCCCACGCTTCAGCGGTGGCGTCACGCTGGCGGAAAGAGATGTGCCGGATGGCCGGGTTGAGCCCGCCGCCGGGCTGACTGCCGAGGTAGACCACGTCCGGTGGCGAAGGCACATAGCGCGCTGCCTTGGATTGAATGGCATCGAGCAGGTTACCGATGGCGTTCAGCGTAAAGGCGCTCACCAGTATTCGGCAGTTGAGTCCGGCCGCGCGGCGGGCCTGTAAATAGCCCAGCGCCATCCAGGCCAGCACATAGGTCTTGCCGGTGCCCGGCGGGCCTTGGATGAGGCCGACGCGTTGGTTGGCGAGGCCGTTCCAAGCGGTTACCTGGGATTCCCGCAACGGGTAGTCGCCCTTCTCAGCGATCTGGGGCTGGGCGAATTCTTCCAGACCTTGGCGCCAGATCGGGTCATCGGCGGCCGGCAGTGTGCTGGCGAAAGCCTGCGGCGCCCGCAGGAACTGGAGGATCTCCGCTCGTACGGTCATGCGGGCGACTCGGCGAGGAACGCCATGAAGCCGGCGGCCCTGTCGGTGGTGAAGTCCTTGAAGGTGCGGTCGAGGAACCAGCCGCGCTCCCTGGTCTCCCGGAGCAGCCGTTGGAAGTCGTCGCCCTGGTAGACATCAGCGGGGACATCGACCAGGAGTGTGCCGCTATTGGCGAAGTCGGGGCGCTCGGGGGCGATCCGCACCTCGAACAGGGGCCACAACTGAGGATTCAGGCGGATGTCGGGGTTGTCATCGGTGAGGATGAGGTCGAAGTTGCTGGACGATAGCTCACTCTCGCGGCTCTCCGGGGGCACCGAGAAGAGCAGAGAGTAGCGGCCCCAATCGGTCTTCCAGTGCCGCTTCAGCGTCATCTCCGCGACACAACGGGCGCGGTCCCGACGCTGGCTGAAGGGCTGGGCGAGGGAGACCAGGGCGTCCAGCATGCCGGCCCGGTTCTCCAGGAGCTCGAAGGCGTGGAGCAGGTCGAGGTCAACGGCGTTGAGCGGGTCCAGGGTCGCCTGGAAGCGGAACGGCCGCTTGCTCAGGCGTAGGAAGGCGTGGTCGCCGTCGCGCCTGAGTGCTGCCTCGTTTTCCTGCATCAGCCACTCGGCCAGAGCGCGCATGGCATCCAGGCGGGCGACGACGTCGTCTCGCACCGGCTCGGCCGCGATCCGCCCGTCCCGCAGGTCCCGGCATACCTCGATGGACAGGCGGGACGAGAAGGGCCGCCAGAAAGGGCGTTCGGGGGCGTAAGCTGGCGATAGGCCAAGCTCGATCCCTGCCAGGGCGCAGGTCACCTGGCGCAGGTCGTAGGACACCATAATGGGCAGGGCGAAGACCTGCTCGACAACGCTACGCAGCGTGGTGGCGGGGAGGTGGTGGATGCCCCGGAACTCCGGCTCGGGCACCACGTGTTCCGGCGGAAACATCCGAATCAAGTGCAGCAGGCCCGTCCGGACTACGGGGTTCTCGAGGTGGCGGGCTACCGCGTCCTGCAGCCCAACTGCCTCGGACGGTTCATATAAGAAGATGTGGGCCTGGATCTGCCGCTCGGGCGCATCCTCGTGCTCCGCGTTGTGGCGGTCGATCTCGGCCAGGTCCTCGACCAGTTGGCCGAGGACGTTGCAAAGGGCCTTGCTCTCCCGCTCCGGCGTGCTGTCTTCGAGCACTTCGACCAGATGCCGGTCCTGTCCGCCTTCACGGCGCAGATAGCCGAGGGTGATGAGGTTGTCCTCCACCGGATCCACGTCGACGATGAGGTACAGACCCAAGTCGACACGGGGTGGCATCAGGTAGCTGGCGACTCCCGGGATGCGCTGGACCTGTCCCGCGATCAACGCCTGGGCGCGGCGCGTCAGCAGCTCCGCTCGTCGGCGCAAGGCCCAACTCCCGGCGCTGGAGGCCCGCAGACCCCGGGCCTCGGCCAGCTTGCCCACGGTGCGGATACCGAGGCCAGTAAGCGCTCGCTTGGCTTCGTGGGAGACGCCGGCGACCGCCGAGACGTCCCGCTCCGCGGGGGCAATCTCTTCGTGGATCGCCTGCCGGCAGTGGCGAAGATACTCGCACTGCTCACACTTAAAGTAGATATGGAAAAAGGTGTTGTCCCAGGTTGGCGAGACGATGCTACCGGCGATGGCCGGGATCTCATTTTGAAAGAAGTCGGCGACCAGCCTCAGGTACGGCTCCAGCCGGAATTCCTCTGCCTTGACCTCCCCATCCTCTCCCTTGCTTCCAGGCGGTAAGCACCAGATCTGCCCGGTTCGAGAGAGTGTCCCGGGGGCGCGAAGATTCGTAAAGGCTGACTGGAGAAGTAGGCTGTAGAAGGCGACCTGAGCCTTGTGGAACGGCGTTGCGCGCTGGGTCGCCTTGATGTCGATAACCTGGAACACCGGCCCCGACCCACTGCGGTCAATCCGGACCAGGTCGGCGTAGGAACGCCTGAGGGTGACGTCTTCGGGCAGGTTCAGACGCTCGCGCAGGGGAGCGCTCGGCTCAAGGACAAGCTGGAAGGCGTACTCCTCGTTCCGTCTGCCCTTCAGAAACGCGACGGAAAGTGCCTGGGAGAGGTAGTCTTCGCCGATCGCCGGCCTGAGCACCGTGGTCTCAGTTTCCAAACGCGACACGACCTGGCGTTCAAACTGGTTCCCCAGTTGCGCCCAGGGTGGCGTCACCAGGTCTCGCAAGATGGGGATTGCGTCGCGTTCCTTGCTCGACAGGGTCTCGTACCGCGTCTTCCGAGGACACCGGTATTGAAACCAGGACTTGACCGTCGAGCCGCTAAAGGATAGGGGCATGAACTGCATTACCTTTGGACAACTACCTCTCAAAGCTCGTAAGTTACCTTAGGATATAGACGTTCGCTACAGCCTGGACGCAGACCGGTCAGGCAACGCCAAGACCTGACCGGCTTTCGCGGACAGCCGGGGTATCGGGACCGGAGGGACGGCAGTTTGAGGGGAAGCGCTATCGCGTAAGAGTCTGCAGTTCGCGGCGATGCTGGGGTTTCTATTCGGCCGCGCCTACACGACGCCGGCACTGGCCGATCTGGTGGTCACGTCCGACGGGCACGTCCTCGGCCGGCCGGAGGGCGACTCTGGGCCGCTGACCTACCTCGCCGCCGCGGCGGACCTGCGCGCCAATCTGCGCCGACGGGGAATGGCGGCCGGGCTGGATCCCGGCGAGTGGTCCGAGCTCGATGCGCTCATGCGGGAGCGGCTCGGCGTGGGGCTGGAGGAGTAGAGTGCCAAACGGCGAGCCCCACGGGACCACAGCGCTCACGAAGCCGGCTCCCGCGCGAGTCCTGTAAGCCAATCCATCCGTCACCGGACAGCGAGGTGCTCATGAACGCCCTCAAGCTCACCTGCTGGAACGTCGCCCACGCCCACCGCCTGGTGACCGGGACGGTCACCGCCACCGACCGCGACCGCTCGGCGCGCATCCGCGAGACGCTGACTGCGATCGACCCGGACATCCTCTGCCTGGTCGAAGGCCCGGCGGGCGCGGAGAACATCGCCCGCTTCGCCGACGAGGTCCTCGCCAACGCCTGGATGCCCGTGGTACTGGAGGCCGCGAGCGGTCCCGAGGCCAGCTACCAGACCTGCGGCAGTCAGTGGGTCTGGTTCCTGGTGCGCCCGGAGCTGCGACCGCGCTGCCGCCTGCAGCCGCCCGCGGTGTGGCAGGCCTTCACCGGGCAGAGCCGCTGGACGGTGCACTACTGGGGCGAGCTCACCCCCGAGACCCATGCCCACTACCGCCACCCCCAGGTGCTCATCGTCGACATCGGCGGCGGC
>JALOTB010000023.1 GCA_025458165.1 Chromatiaceae bacterium
CCATGATCAGCCGCTCCGAGATCCTCGAGCTGTTCCAGCCGATTCTCGCCCGCATCGACCTCGGGATCATCTTCGCGGACCGCGAGGGCCAGGTGCTCACCTGCAATGAGGCGGCGCGTCAGATCCTGCGCCTGGATCAGGACGAGGCGCCCGCCGCCCTGACGGACATCGACGGGATTGACCTCCTCGCCCGGATTGAGCAGACGGACCGCGTGGACCCGGTCGGGGCACACAGCCTGTGCCGGAATGCGACTCAGATCGAGATCCAGGTCGGCTCGCCGCTGGATGAGCCGGCCTTCGTCCAGGTCCGCACCGGGATGGTCGAGCTCCCCTGCGACAACGGCGCGCTGCGCATCCTCATGCTCCAGGACATCACCCACCTGAGGCATCTGGCGGCGGTCGCCCGCGCTCGCGAGCAGGGCGAGGTGCTGACGCACGACCCGCAGATGCTCGACCTGCTAGGGCGCATCCGCAGCATTGCCCCGACCGACGCCTCGGTCCTGCTACAGGGCGAATCGGGGACCGGCAAGACCCTGCTGGCGCGGGCGATCCATGCGGAGAGCCACCGTGCCGACTGTCCTTTCGTCGAGGTCAACTGCGGTTCGATCCCCGCCGCACTGATCGAGTCGGAGCTCTTCGGCCACGTCAGAGGCGCCTTTACCGGCGCCTCGCAGGCACGCCTCGGGCGCTTCCGCTCGGCCAACCGCGGCACCCTGTTCCTCGACGAGATCAACGAGTTCCCGCTGGAGCTCCAGCCTAAGCTCCTGCGCGTCCTCCAGAGCGGGCAGTTCGAGGCGGTCGGCTCGGACCGCACCACCGCGGTCAATGTCCGCGTCATCGCGGCGTCCAACCAGCCCCTGCGCCCCCTGGTCGATCACGGGCTCTTCCGGGCCGATCTCTATTACCGGATCGCCGTCATTCCCTTGCAGATTCCGCCGCTACGCGAGCGCCCGGCCGACGTGAAGCTGCTCGCCGATCACTTCCTCGGGCAGTTCGCCCGGCGCCATGGCGGCCGCCGACTACGGTTTGGCGAGCGCGCCCTGCGGCTGTTGCTCGACTATTCCTGGCCGGGAAACGTGCGCGAGCTGAGCAACGCCGTCGAGCACGGCGCGATCTGTTCCCGCCAAGGTCTCGTCGACCCGGAAGACCTGCCGTTCGACATCCGCAGCGGCCTGCCCGCGCCATCGTCAACCCCGCGTGACGAACACGGCGCGCACGAGCGGCGGGCGATCGAGGACGCGATGCAGCAGGCCCATGGCAACCGAACCCTCGCCGCCCGCCTGCTCAGGGTGGACCGCTCGACCTTATGGCGGCGCATGCGTCGGCTCGGCATGACCTGACCGGCTGCCCCCGGCGCTGGCGCCTGCCCGCGCCCAGCGCACGCCGGCGGCCGGCGCGTTGCACCAGCCTGCAACGCTGCCACGCCCAGCAACGCCCGCGCATCGCAGCCGGGTTCCTAACCCATTGACGCACCTTGACCGAGAGCATGGCATAGGTCTTGCCGCCTGAGGTCGGAGCGAGCGGCAGTCTCCCTGGCACCCACCGACCAGACCTCGCCCGATCCAGCCGATCACCGGCCTCACCGAAGGAGATCGAGTATGCGTTCGCCAATCCACTGCGCGTGGGTCTTCCCCGTCGCGCTCATCCTTCCCTTGCCTGCCCTCGCGGACACCCCGGCCACCGCGGATGACCGCCGGTTCCCCCCCACCTTCATCACCGTCGAGGGCCACCGCGACCTGAGCCCGGAAGACTGGAAAGACCCGCGGATCTGCGGCCAGTGCCACACCGAGCAGTACGAGGGGTGGAACGGGTCGATGCACTCCAACGCCTTCAAGGACCCGGTGTTCCAGGCCCTGTGGGCGCTCGCCGAGAAGGCCGACCCCAGCATGCGCAACCACTGCGGCGGCTGCCACACCCCGATCGGCATCTCGACCGAGACCGTGAAGTTCCACCCCGACGAGCCGCTGCACGGCAACTTCAGTGCACCTGAGGTCGCCGAGACCGGCGTCTCCTGTGACGTCTGCCACACCATCTCGGGCACCAACCTCAAGAAGACCGCGGTCCTGGAGCACGGCAACTCCTCCTACATCCTCGATCCCGGCAACACCAAGCTGGCGAGCCTGAGCGATGCCGAATCGCCTTTCCACGAAACCGGCTATTCGGATCACCACGCCAAATCGGACTTCTGCGGCAACTGCCACAACATCTTCCACCCCGGCAACAACTTCCCGATCGAGCGCACCTACGACGAGTGGAAGTACTCGATCTATGCCCAGAACGGGATCCAGTGTCAGGACTGCCACATGGTCCCGGTCGAGATCGCGATGAAGGTCGCCGACACCTTGAAGCGCCCCGAAGAGCTCGACGAGCCCTCGCTCGAGGGCTTCGCCGGCCTCGGCGGTCCCTGGCGCAAGGTGGTGCACAAGCACGGCTTCGTCGGCGGCAACGCGGTCATCACCGCGGTGATGGGCCGGGTCGACCCGGACAAATACGAGGATCTCGGGCGCGAGGGCAACTACGAGGAGGCGGTCAAGCGCCTGCAGAACGTCGCCTCTCTGAAGCTCGCCGTCACTAACCAGGACCAAGGCGGACCGCTGCATCAGGTCAAGGTGCGGGTCACCAACGAGCGCGCCGGCCATCACTTGCCCACCAGCCTCACCGAGCTGCGTCAGATTTGGCTGGAGGTGGTCGTCACCGACAACAAGGGCCGGGAGCTCCGGCGCTCCGGGAGTCTGGGTCCGAACAACGATCTACCCAAAGACACCATGATCTTCAACGCCCACGCAGTCGACGCCAACGGTCAGGACACCCACTTCCCCTGGGAGATCGCCCGGTTCGTCGACGTCAATACCATCCCGCCCAAGGGCTGGAAGTACGCGAAGTACTACTTCAATGTCCCGGACGACGCCGAAGAGGTGAAGATCGTCGCCAAGCTCCACTACCGTTCATTCGACCAATACATCGCGGACAAGCTGCTCGGTAAGGGCGCGGTCAAGGTCCCGTCGGTGGAGATGGTCAGCGTCGAGGAGACCTACCCGGTCGCCGCGCTCAAGACCGCCATGGCGGCCCCCGCGGACGCCCGACACTAACGCGGACTACCCATTCAGGAGGAAGAGCCAATGAAAACCACGCTCACCCTAACCTTGGGGCTGCTCGCCGCCCTCGCGTCCGCACAGGCCATACCCGCCGAGATGGCCCCGTTCGCGTGGAGCCGCGGCACCCTCGACCTGATCGCCTCGGGCGATGCCGCGCGCGGCGCCGAGATCGCCCAGAAGGAAAAATGCCAGAAGTGCCACGGCGACACCGGAATTGCCGAGGATGACGAATCGACCAACATCGCCGGACAGGTCCCCGCCTACCTCTTCAAACAGCTCGTCGACTACCGCAGCGAGGTGCGCGAGAGCCGCGACATGAAGAAGGCCGTCCGCAACCTGAGCCTGCAAGAGATGGCGGACCTCTCCGCGCACTATGCGGCCCAGCCCCCCGAGGCGCCCGCAGGCGGCGTTGAGCCGCCGACGATGGTCACCGAGGGAGACGAAGGACGCCTCCTCATCGGCTGCAACACCTGCCATGGCAAGAACGGTCAGGGGCTGGGCTTTGAGGTCCCCGCCCTCGCCGGTCAGAAGGGGGCGCACTTCAACGAGACGATGAACGCCTTCCGCGACGGCGACCGGGCCAACGATCGGTTCGGCCGTATGCGCTTCATCGCTAGCCAGTTGAGCGGCGAGGAGATCGCGGCCGTCGCCGCCTTCTATGCGGCCCCGCCGACCGAGGAAGCGGAGTAGGCGCGCAACCAGTACGCGGAATAGCCGATAAGCACGCAAGGACGCCCGACCCCGTTCGACGGTAGCCTTGTCCGACTGCCGCGGACATCGCTGCCGCCGGGCGCTTCGCGCGATCAGCCGCTTGGGAGGCATGGGCTGATCGCGTTGTTTTTCCGCCCACGGATCGGCCCGGCCCCGCCGGGATTCAAAGCGCAAGGTGCCATCTCCGCTTCGCTTCATTTTCAAGCGATTGGGAGTTTGAAAACGGCTCGGCGTCCCCACCCCGCACGGGCACCGTGAATGCATCAAGGTGGCCGTAAGGAGAATCTGATCATTGGCCATCCTGGCCAAAATCAGCTCGCGGTCCGAGAGGTGCTACCCTCAGACCGCCTCGTTTTCAGGCCCTGGGGCGCTTGACAACGGCGGCACATCCCTGTGCCGCGGGAAACACCGAGTTGAACAGGGTTTCCTTAACCTGATCGACGAGAACGACAGTCATGACGGAAGAGAACGCAAAGCGCACTGGACTCGCCGGCTGGATTGCCAAGCTTACCGCACTTGGGATTGCCGGACTGATCGCCGCCGCTGCCTTTGTCGGCATGGGGCTGTTCATGTTGAACATGGGCCGCGACATGACGGCCATGACCAAGTCCGTAATGCAGATGGGCCGAGACGTCACCAGTATGGCCAATGACATGCGCCAGATGACCGGCGAGATGCAGGTCATGGCGAGAAGCATGGTGGAAGGCCAGGCGGGGATGTCGGTGGACTTCGCCAAGGTCCGCGTCGGCATGGAGCGGATGACCGGCGACATGTCGAAGATGGCGGGGGACATGGGCGCGTTGAGCGTCAATATCGGGACCATGACCGGCTCGATCGACACCATGAACCAATCCATGGCGACGATGAATCAATCGATGTACCTGATGAATCAGTCCATCGCCCGAATGGATGCGAACATGGGGCGGATGGCGTTGGACATCAACAAGTTCACCCGGCCCGAGTCGATCATGACGCCCTTCCGCTAACCCGTCTCAGGACGGGCCCTGCGCCGGCCCGACGACCGACCGCGAGGGCGTACTCAAGAGGGGACCTGCAGCGGGCAGGCGGCGATGAAGTCTTTGCGCGCTAGCATCCCAACCAGCCGCCCGGCGAGGTCGACCACGGGCATCCGCCGCCCATCGTGGCGGCGGAAGGCGCCAAGGATAGATGCGAACTCGGCGTCCTCGGCGACCATGACCACCGGGCTGGTCATCACGTCGCCGACATCGGTCTGCGTCAACCGGCGCCGGTGCTCGGCGTGCTCGCGGTCGCTCTCGATGATGAGCTCCAGGAAGTTGGCCGCCCCGAGCAGGCCGAGCACGTCGCTCTCCGAGAGCATCCCGATCACGCGCCGCTCCCCATCGACCACCGGGAGGCTCTTGAGCTCACGCTCGACCATCAGCTCGGCGGCGCGGTACAGGGTCATCTGTGGGCCGACGGCGGTGTCATCCCGGCGCATCAGGTCCGCCGCCCGGACACCCCCCACCAACCGCTCGATGGCGTGGCCGTAGGCGAGTCGGTAGACGTCGCGGAAGTCATCGGTGGTGATATCCAGATAGCCGGGTATGCGCGTCATGGCGTCGAGGACGTCGTCGTCGGTCAGCTCGGGACCGAGCGGCGGGGTCGACTGGGCAGGGGCGGTCATCGGTCTCGCCTCCTTCGTCTCACAGCCAGAATTCGGGATAGCGCCGGCCCGAGGCGGCGTTGTTGACGAGCAGCGCGACGGCCAGCAAGACGAGCGGCCCCAGCCCCGCGGGGGCCAGCACGTACAGGAACCCCATGGCGTGGAGCTCGTCGGAGCCGATCACGGCGATCAGCGCCGTGGCCCCGCCCGGGGGGTGCAGGGTGCGCGTCAGATGCATCACCGCGATTGCGGTCGCTACCGCCGTGGCCTCGGCGAGGCCTGGGATCGGGCTCAGGAGCTGGTAGCAGACCACCCCGATGATTGCGGAGAGGACGTGGCCGCCCACCAGGTTGCGCGGTTGCGCCAGCGGGCTGCGCGGCGCCCCGTAGACCAGCACCGCCGACGCCCCGAGCGATCCGATCATCAGGATGGTGTCGGTGCCCGCGAGGAG
This sequence comes from Chromatiaceae bacterium, assembly GCA_025458165.1. Lineage (GTDB taxonomy): Bacteria > Pseudomonadota > Gammaproteobacteria > Chromatiales > Chromatiaceae > JALOTB01. The sequence goes on from JALOTB010000023.1 coordinate 5,882, forward strand.
CCAATGGCTGATCAGGGCGGCCGCACCGATGCCGAGGAAGGCCCCGAGCCAGGACCAGATCACCTCCGACCACGACACCCGCGGCGGACTGCCGCGGGTCGTTCCGCCCATCTTACGCAGATAGGCGTCTAGAACCCCGCGGATGCGCGCGCGCGGCTGCGCCGCGGAGCCACGCCCGAGCGCCCGGGGCGCCGCAGGCGAGTCGCGGTCGGCATTGGATCGGCGATCGGTCGTGTCGTCCCTGGTCATGCTGGTCGACGCTTGCGGGGCGCCCAGGCGGGCGTAACCTAACAAACAGCCCGAGCCTAGACGATCAACCCGTGCGGTCCTTGATCCAGATTAAGGGTGTCGCCACCCGACCGTGCATCGCGCGGCCGTCCACTCACAGAGTGCCCCGCATACGCTGGAGTGGGCCCCGTGAGGCCCATCACAGAAATTAGCGTTTGCTTATGTTCTTATGATTAAATACCAAGATTAGTCCGCCCGTCGCCACCGGCACCCGGCGGCACCCCTGAGCGAACCGAGATCACGCGATGAGAACCAGCGACGAACCGACCGGCCAGATCGACTCGCCGCCCGTCCCTTTCTCGGCCGTTGGGCGGCCGCGCGTCCGCCTCGACCTGGCCCAGCGGCGTCCGTATCTGGACGCCACCTTCGCGCTCCTCGCCGGGGCGCTCGCGGCCCCAGCCGACTCGGCCGCGGCCGAGCGGCTCCATCGTGAGCTCCGCGAGCGCACAATTCCCATCCGCGGGGACCGGGTGGTCGCGGCAGCGCCGGACTACGCCCGGCTCCTCGCGCGGCTGACAGCCCTCTTCGCCCCCGGGTGCGAGCAACGTGAGGACCTGTCCTACGCCTTTGCCGCCCCAGCCTATGCCGCCTTGATCGAGGCGATGAGCACCGCGCGTCCTGGGCTTGACTACCGCGCCGCCCTCGGCCAACTGCTGGAGTTGATGGCGCAGCTCTTTGGGGCACGCCAGCCGTTGTGGAAGCTGGTCTACCGGCACCTGCGCGCCGTCCCCGCGTCGGTCGGCGCCAAGCAGACGCTGAGGCAGGTGTGTGCGGCCGATATCCGTGAGTGGTACGACGCCGGGGTTCAGAACCTGTTTCAGCTCCAGACCGACCTCAGCGAGCGGATCGCCGAGCTCGGCCGCAGCGCCCGCGCGCTCGAGCGCCGCGCCGCTCGCGCGACGCGCGCCCTTGAGCGGCTGCGCGAGCCGTGCAACAACCGGGTGGTCAGTCTCCAGGCGCGGCTACGTGAGCGTGAGCTCGCCGACCTGCGTACACGCCGCGAGGCGCTCCTCGCCGAGCAGGCCGGCCGGGCCGACACCCTGGCCCTCATCGAATCCGACATCCGGGAGTTCGAGGGCCTGCTGCGCTCGGCGCGCCGCGCCTACTACCTGCGCCCAGCCTGACCCCGGCCGTTAGGCCGTCTCCCGCCACGGCCCCGGCGGCGCAGCCGTCGGTCCCTGGACCTCGGCCAATGCCCCCTGCCGCGAGCCGCGCGCCAGCAGGGTGCGGGCGATGGCGTTGAGCACCGCCCACTTCCCGCTGCACCAGTCCGGGGCGAGCAGGATCTCGGCCGACGCCGTACCGGTCAGCCGATGGAACACGACCTCCGCCGGGGTGCGCTCGATCAGATCGGCGGCGGTCTCCACATACTCGTCGAATGCCAGCGGGCGATAGCTCCCGCGCCGCCAGTCATTGGCGAGCGCCGTCCCGCGGACCAGATGCAGCGGGTGCAGCTTGAGTCCGTCCACGCCGACCGCGAGCACCTGCCGCAGCGTCCACCGCGCCGCCGCCGCGCCCTCGCCCGGCAGGCCGAGGATGAGGTGGGCGCACACCGGCAGCCCACGCCCGCGCGCCGCACGCACCGCGGCGGCATACTCGGCGAACCCATGCCCCCGGTTGACCCGCGCGAGCGTCGCGTCGTCGGCCGACTGGAGCCCGAGCTCGAGCCAGACCTCATGCCCCTGCGCCCGGTAGTCGGCGAGCAGCTCGAGAACCTCGGGCGGCACGCAGTCGGGGCGTGTCCCAATCGAGATCCCGACCACGTCGGGCTCCGCCAGAGCGGCGTCGTAGAGCGCCCGTAGCCGACCGAGCTCACCGTAGGTGTTGGTGTAGGCCTGAAAGTAGGCGATGAAGCGCCGCGCGCCGGTGCGCCGGGCGATCACAGAACGGCCGGCGGCGATCTGCTCCGCCACCGGCGGCGGGCGACGCGCATTGGGGCTGAAGGAGGCGTTGTTGCAGAAGGTGCAACCGCCGCGACCGCGAGTCCCGTCACGGTTGGGGCAGGTGAAACCCGCGTTGATGGCGAGCTTGTGCACCCGCTCGCCGTAGCGGAGCAGGAGGTCCTGACCAAGGCTATGGACGAGCCGGTGGAGCTGCATGCCCGCTCATTGTGACCGCGATCGGAGGCGGAGTGCGCGCCGGCCGACGTCGGCGGCTAGTCCGCAGACAGCGATCCGTCCGCACCCAGGCCTTCGACCTCGATCACCCGGGCCAGCGCGACCTCCATAAGGGCGCGCGCCTGTGCCGTCGCTCGATGGAGGAACGCGTGCAGAGCGGCGTCCTCCTGGTTACGGATCTCACACTCCTCACTATATGCCTCGAAGGCCGAAAGGCCCGCGATCAGGTCGACGAGATGGTGCGGGCACTCGCAGCGCACCGTGGTCGACACCGTCGCGATCCGTGCGAGCGCGGCCTCGGAGAAGCGGCGACGCGGAATCGGCTGACTGAGATCGACGCCGATCTCCACATCCGACGGAGCCGGCGCCTCGGCCGCTGCGTGCAGGCACCAGCGCCGCAGCTCTTGGGCGTCCACCGGGCCGCGCCGGGCGGCGACGCGGCGGGCGCCGAGCCGCTCGATGGCCGGCGCTGCGGCAAATCGGTAGATCACCAGGGCGCGCGAGGCGCCGGCATCGACCGTGAGACGCGCGATCTCACGCACCTGATCGGCGTGGATAGTGGGATAGTCGAGGATTGCCACGTCCGCCCTCAGGGCGGGCGCCTCGGCGACGAACCGATCACGATCGGCGAACGTCCCGACGAGCTCGATACCTTGCAGTTCCCCCGCCTCTTGACGCATCCGCTCGGCCAGCGCCGACCCGAGCACGACGACTCGGCAGGGACGGTCCGGCATCCGCTCCTGCGCCGGCAAGGCGCTCGCGCGCACCCGATCCTGGAGCTGCTCCAGACTCAGACCCGCCACGCTGCTAATCGCGTCGCCGCGGTCCACGAGCTGCTTGATCAAGCTCAGGCGCCCCACGTCTTCCGGCGCGTAGAGCCGCGTTCTGGAGGCCGTGCGGATGGGCTCGACCACATGGTAGCGGCGCTCCCAAACCCGCAGTGTATCGGGGGGAATACCGGTCAGGCGCGAGACAGCGCCGATGCGGTAGGTCTGGCCGTTGGGATCGGACTCCTGCTGGGACAAGCTCGCGCTCCTTTTCGACTAAATGACTCGATTGAAAAGTATTTGCACAAATCTTGGTCTTGACAAAGGGCCATTCCTCACCTAGTGTCCAGAGTATGACCTGGACACATTAGCCGTGAAGCCATGACTCAGTCACGATCGACGCATCACTCGCCCGCTGCGGCGACCATCTGCGGCGGGCTTGTCGAGATTGTGAACAGGTCGAATGTTAACGAGGCGCGGGGCCGGAGGGAAACCCCACCGTCACGCTGGCGGGATGGTCGGTTACGGATTGCCACGCTGGCCCTCGCCGCGCTCCCCCTGGTCCAGGCCGGGCCATCGGTCACCGCGGCCACGCCGGAGTATCGCTCGACCCTCTACGAGTCGCCGCTCGGGTCCCAACTTGCGCCAGGCCGATATCTCCCGCTCGCCGGCTACCAGGCCCCCGGGGCCAGTGCGCCGGAATCGAGTCCACGGCGGACCGAGTCTTCGCAGCCGCAGGGGATCATCGACCTGCTCAGCCCCTTGTCCGTGCCAGCCTCGGGCGCCGAGCGCGCCGAGCAAGGAGGCGCAGACGGTCCCGCGCGCGGATGGCCGAGGCCCCTCTGATGCGCCGGTGGACGACGGAACGATACTGAGATTTTCGAATTTTCTACCGGAAAGAATCGGAACTTTCCGAACCTTTGGCACGGCAGAACAGCCGCGAGGCACGGTCATAGCTCGGGAAAGTATCTCTCGCACGCCCCCGACCGAGTTTCAGGAGACCAAGACCCCATGCACGACCTTCCCCCGACCAGCGGCCGCGAGACGCTCGAAATCGACCTCCCTCTCGATCCTCACACCGAGTCCGCGGAGGACGTCTCCCACCTGGTAAGCCAGTTCCTCCGCGAAATCGACGCCTGTTGCCTGGAGCGGCGGGTCAGCCCGTCCGACGTGCTCCAGGCACTCTCGATCACCACCGCCGTCCACGTCGCACGCGTCGAGGCGCAGCGCCGGAGCGGAAAATTAGTCGCTCTCCCGTTGATCGGCGTGGAGCTGTCGGCAGCCCGGCGCCCGACCGCCGAGGCGGCCTAAAGCCAAGACCCGAGAGGAACGGTGATAGGACCGGCAACCGGGCGGCCCCGCACTCAGGCGGCACGGCGACGAAGACCGACGGGCACCCCGACCGCCAAGAGCACGGCCACCAGTACAGGCCCGAACGGTTGGTCCAGAGCCAGCGCGAGGGCGAAGGCGAGCAGATAGCCAAGCACGCCGAGGCCGGTGCTGATGGCGAGCGCGGAACGCCACCCCGCAGCGACTCGAAATGCCGCCCAGGCGGGCACCAAGACCAGCGCGACGGCAGCCATGAGTCCGACGGTCCCGGTAGCGACGGCCATTGCGAGCGCGACGAGCAGATCGAAGCCCAGGTGCCAACGCCGGGCCGGCAACCGGTTGGCGGACTCGTGACGAGGAAAAAAGCGTGCCCGGATCAAGCGCGGGATCAGCCACGGGAGCGCCAAGACGGCGGCCCCCGCAAGCAGGACCACCGCCGCGAGCTGCGCGGGAGCAGCAAGGTAGAGCTGGCCGTCAATCAGCGCTTGGCCGGTAGCGGCACCCAGTGGCGTGTTGGCCGCGATCAGCAGGGCCGCGGTCCAGCCCACCAGGATCATGAAGCCGTAGGCGGTGTTGCCCCGCAGCCGGCCATATCCCTTGGCGACCGCACCGATCAGTGCCCCGAGCGGCCCCCCGAGAACGGCCGGGATGCCCACGGCGAGTCCCGCCAGCGCACTCGCCGCCGCCAGATGGGCGAGCCCGAGGGCCGCCAGCCACTCGTCCCGTACCCGCAGCATCACCCCAATCGGCGGCAGGACCAGCGCGATGAGCAGCCCGGCGACCAGCGGCACGCGAAACAGGGGGTCGAGGAAGAGGCCGAGCCCCATCAACCCGGCCGCCCAACCCAGACATCCAGGGGCGGGCCATCGCCAGGCCCGCGGCCGTCGCCCCCATCGCGATGCGGCGCGGCGCTATCGGCTCCACGGGCCTTCCTTGCCCGGACGTTCTTTCCGGACGCGCCGAGGTCGAGCACCCGCTGGCAGGCCCGGTCGAGAAAGTCGTGCTCGTGGCTCACCACGAGCACGGCCCGGCGGGCGTCCTGCGCGGCGAGCATCTCGATCAGCAGCCCCTCGGCCTGGGGGTCCAGGTTGTTGGTGGGCTCGTCGATCAGCACCAGTCTGGACTCGCCGCCAAGCACGGCCCAAACACTTAAGAGTTGATACTGGCCGCCGCTCAGTCGGTCGATGCGCCGATCGAGCCAGCCCGCGAGTCGCTCCGGCGGGGGTCGGCGGACACCGGCAAAGGCCAGCAGCTCACGCCCGGTGAGCGGCATCTCCTGGGGGCGATGCGGGCGCTGCTCCAGATAGCCGATGGTCAGCCCAGGCGACACGGCTGCCCGACCGGCGAAGACCCGCACCCCGCCGGCCAGGGCATGGAGCAGAGTCGACTTGCCGCAGCCGTTGGGTCCCCAGATCCCCACCACCTCGCCCGGCGCGACCGAGAACGAGAGCGGGCCGACCACCGGCTCGCCGTAGCCGGCGGTCAGCCCCTCGACCGCGAGCAGCGGGGCGCTCACCGGCGGGCCGAGGCGATGGCGTCGACCCAACGCCCGACATGGTCGAGATACGCCGTGCCATCGGCACCCAGCGGGGGCTCCAGCGGCAGGCGCACGATCGGCCAACCCAGGGCCTGCCCCAAACGCTCGGGCGCCTGCGAGCCGAGATAGGCCGGATAGACGATGACCCCCAACCCGCCGGCCAAGGACTCGGTGAGGCGCTTGAGGTGCACCGCAGTTGGCGGGACCCCGGGCACTGGCTCGATCTCGCCGAGCAAGGGGACCCCGAAACGCTCCAGGAGGTAGATCGCGTCGCGGTGGAACAGCAGGACGCCCGGAGCGCCGGCGGTCTGCCGCCGCCACTCGGGCAGGCGGGCATCGACCTTGGCCGCGAAATCGGCGGCCCGGCGCTGATACTCATCCGCCCCCGAAGGGTCAATGCCTACCAGACGCTCGGCGAGCGCCCAGGCGACCTGGGCCATACGCACCGGATCGAGGTTCAAATGCGGATTGCCGGCCGGGTGGACATCGCCCAGCGCCCGGTCCGCGGGACGCTCGCGGTCGAGCAGATCCACCTGGGCGGCGGCCTCGAAGTAGCCGGTGCGTCCCGGCAGGACCCCGGGGTTGGCCGCGCTCGCGAGCACCGCCTGGAGCCAACCGACCTCCAGGTCGGCGCCGACAGCGAGCACCAGATCGGCGCGGCGCACCGCCTGGATCATGCTCGGGCGCACTTGCAGGCCGTGCATGTCCCGATCGGGCGGGGCCAGGACGGTCACGTTGGCCGCCGGCGCAAGCTCCCGCGCCAAAGCCCCGAGGCTCGGGCTGGTCGCGACCAGCTCCAGGGCCGCGACGGTCCCAGAGCCCGGGGCGGTAAGCGCGAACAGTACGACGAGGGAAAAGAACCTGTACATTGTCAACCCTTCTCAGAAGCTGTGTGCGCCGTGGGCGCCAAGGCTCATGATGAACTGGAGCCAGAAGGCGTCGAAGCGCTCGCGCTCGTTCTCCGTGACCAGGATGTTGCTGCGGTTGTACTGGGCGCGCAGCCGGGAGAACTCGGTGAGATTCCAGGTGACGTTGAGGCTCCAGCGGTCGGAGGAGCCGAAGTCCTCGCTCCAGCCCCCGCTCACCTCGTTGATCAGCCCGAGCACGTCGTAGCGCACCCCCGCAGTCCACTTGGGTGCGAACCCGTAGATCGCCTGGGCATAGAGCCCATCGGTGGTGAACTTGCGGCTGGAGCCGATGGCCTCGGGGTGGGCGCTGCTCTTGATTTTGAGGTCCTTGATCGAGCGCAGGTACTCGGCCTGGAAGCGCAAGTCGCGATGACCGTAGTCGCCGCGGCCGTCGTACTTGTAGACGAGATCGACGCCCCAGAGGTCCGCGTCGCCGTCGAGACCGTCGGTAGACACCACGGGGTCGTGATCGTGGTCGTCCTCCGGCCCACGCGGATTCTCGTGTGCGTCGCCGAGATCGGTCTGGTCCTGGAGCCCCTGGTGCTGGCGGGCGTAGGCGTAGGAGACGCCGAGCTGCAGGGCGTGGTCCGTGCCCAGGTCCGGCGCGAGCTTGGCGAAGGCGGTGAACAGCCGAGGCCCGTCCTCGTTGGAGTCGAGCCCGTACAGTGCCTGCTCATCCCCCTCGAGCGTGAGCCCGAAGCGCTCTTGATCACCCTGCAGGACCTCGACTCCCACCAGGGTGTAGGCGGGCAGCTCCGGCAGCCAGGTGAGCTGTAGGCCAGTGTCCTGCAGCCCGTGGTCGCCGAGCAGGTTGAGATAGGCTAGGTTTTGGTCGGCAAAGTCCCACTGGTGCGGGTGCTGGCGGTTGATGTAGCCGAAGTCGCTGAGGAACTTGCCGCCCTTGACGCGCAACCCCTGGGGCAGGCTGCGGGTCGTGAAGTAAGCCTCCTCCAGGTCGAGGTTCCCCTCGCCGTCCACCGCGAGGTAGGCGAAGGCGTCGAAGTAAGGGTCGACCGTCGCCGAGAAGGCGATCTCGGCAGAGCGGAAGTTGAAGCCGTTGGACAGTTCCCCGTGGCCATGCCCGTCGTCTTGCTCGTGATCATGGCCACCCCCGCGGGCGGACGGCTGGAAGGCCTCGCCGACGATTGCCTCGCCCCTGCCATCGACCCCGTCCTGGTAGTGATTGCCGTCCAGGATCAAGGAGATCTGCGGGTTGAAGGCGGTACCAGAGCTCACCGTGTTAACGGCCGCCAGCGGCGGCGCGGCGTGCACCACGGGTGGCGTCGTCATCGGCTGGGCCGCGGCCTCAGTCCGGGTGCCAGCCGTGGTTGCCAACCGCTCGGCCCGTGCCTCGGCCGCAGCGGCACGCCGCTCGGCGTCGCCGACGCGCGCCTCGAGCGCGCGGATACGGGCCTCGTAGTCCCCTTTGAGGCCCTCGATCATCTGTTTGATTTCGGCTATCTCGGCGCTATCCGCGGCAGACGCGCAGGGAGAGACGGCCAGGACCGCGGCGCAGGCGGCCCCGAGTAGGAGCTTGTGCATGTTGCTTCCCCTCGAACGACGAGAACGGCACACCGCCGGCGCGGCGGCGCGCGGGGCTCAGACGGCGACGAGGGAGGGTGGCGGTGCGCGCCCCTGATAGGGTGCGCTGGGGCGGGGATGGGCTAAGGCTACGGCCGGCGGCAGGGCGACGGGGCCCGCTACTAGCAAGGCGGGCACACCCAGGGCAGGCGCGCCGGCCTGGTCGAGCGACTGGCCGGTCAGGCAGAGCGGACAGTCGTGTTCGCTCTCCGGGACCGCCAGGTGCTCGACCTGGTGGGCGGCGACCACGACCTGCACCAGGACCAGCAGGGCGACGAGCAGGAGGACCGCCGCCGGTCCACCGAGGCCTCGGCCGGCCACGCCAAGCGTCGCTGAAGCTGGGCTGATACGGAACATTTCGATCCGGATGTTATATCGTTACAAAGTTCCTCCGCAAGCGCTGGCACCCGTCCCCGAGGTTTACCCTGGGAATGCCCCGCATGCACTCCCTGCCCCCCCTCGCCCTCCGCCACAGGACCGCGGCGAGCGAAGCCGGGCATGACAACTGCGCTGTCGTCGTCCCGGGTACCACGGGGTCGTGCCGGGTTAACGTCAGAAACGCACGCAGCGCGCTCTAATTCTCCCTCTCTCGCGTGCGGGGGAGGGATGGGGTGAGGCAACGATCGTGGTGATACGCGCCTGATTTTTTGCGACTTTCTGGCGGCGCGTATCAACAGGATCGTTACGCGGGCCGACGCCGCAGCCGGCGAACCCAGTAGCTCTCAGGTAGCAAGGCGACGTAGACCAGCACCAGGAGCAGGAGCTGGTACCACAGGCTGCCCATCCACACTGGGGTGACCCCAGTCTCCAGCCACGTCTCGGCCAGTCGCTGCAGATTGAGAAAGCCGAAATAGGTCAGGAAGGCCAAGAGCATCCGCCCAGAGGCCCGCTGCCGCGGGGAGCTGGCGCTCAGAGGGATGGCGATCAGAGCGAGGACGATCACGGAAAGCGGACCGGCGACACGATGGTACAGCTCGGCGAGATCGGCGGGGTCCTCCGAGCCCAGGAGCACGGGAGTTGGCTGTGCGGAACGCTTGCGGTTGGGTACATCCTCAAGCCGGCGCGGCTCGATCCGCAGGCTGTAGCGCTCGAACTCCCCGACCTCGTAGTCGCCCCGGCCAGGGATGCCGTCGTAGCGGCGCCCGTCCCGCAGCGTGAGGATGTGGTCACCGGTGGCCTCGTCGAAACTGTGGTAGCCCTCCTTGCTCAGCACCACCCGCGTCGCCCCCTCGCGTTGATCGTGGATGAAGACGTTGTGCAGCCGCCGCCCGTCGACGATGTCCTCCACGTACAGGGTGAGGCGCCCGGCGTCCTGCACGTAGAAGCGCCCGCGCTGGATACCGGCGATCTGCGTCGTCTGCTCCTTCTGCTGCGCCCGCACCCGCTGGATCTCGCCCGTGGCCCAGGGCTGCAGGGCGAGCGAGAGCCAGGCGGTGAGCGCCGCGGCCGGCAGTGCGAAGTAGAGCAAGGACCGATAGATGCGCCCGGGACCAAGGCCGCAGGCGGCGATGGCGATCAGCTCGCTGTCGCGCGCCATGCGCCCGAGCGCGACCAGCGCCGCGATGAAGAAGGCGGGAGGAAGGAGACTCGGGGCGTCGCGCAGGAGCTGCAGCCCCAGATAGCGCAGCACCACCTGGCTGCCGAGCGCCCCCAGGCTCACCTCCTCCAGGGTGCGCAGAAAGAGGAGGCTGGCGACGATCAGGATGAGCACGCCGGCGATCGCCAGGAAGACCTTGGCGACCTCGGCGAGGATGTAGCGATCGAGGATACCGAGCATGGGGGCGAGGACGCGACGAGTCGCCGCTATTCTCGCACGCCCTCGTAGAGGGACAAGCTCAGCGCGGCGGCAGGTGCCGCGTCAGCTCCAGGCGGGCATCCTCCAACTGGCCTCGCAGCAGGCGCGCAGCCGCAAGCTGGTCGCGCAGCTCCTGGAGCTGCTCGCGCAGGACGGTCGATTCCTGCGACTGCTCGCGCATGCTGCGCAGGGCGTCGAGGTGCTGCGCAAGCTCCTGCGACTCCTTCTGCCCCGCGCCCACCCGACGCACGATCCGTTTGGGCTTGGGCGGGGGGCTGGGGGCCGCGTGCTTGCCACTGTAGACGCGGTCCAGAACGCCCTTGATGTCGCGGCTGAGTGAAATGGCGTCGTCGCCGAGATAACGCTCGCTCTTGCTCGACATAAGCGGGAGCCCCTCCCATAACGGCCGTCCGGGCGGTCCCCCGACCGGGCACGAGACGAACCGGCGTGGGACCGGCAGGGCTCGCGCTCGGCGGGGTAGCCCGCCCAGACGACCCCACAGGCTGAGGAGCGTACCGGGGGCGGCCAGGCTCGACTGTGCAATCTGTCACAAAAGTGTGACAGATTGAGGCGGGGTGCCCGGCCCTGCCCCTTGGGAGGACACATCGATGCGGTGCGTCCTCCCAGGGAGCAGTGGACCGTCGTGTGCGAATCAGCGCAGTGGCGGGCCGACAATCCCGCCGGGCGCGGAAGAAACCGGCCCTAGATCTTGCGCACGGGCAGCCGGACGACCTCGACCTTCACCTTGACGAGGCCCTTCTCGATCATCCCGAGGTCACGAGCGGCGCGACGCGAGAGGTCGATAACGCGGCCCTTTTTGAACGGGCCGCGGTCGTTGATTCGCACGAGGATACTCTTGCCGTTGTCGACCCGGGTGACCCGCACCGTGGTACCGAGCGGCAGGGTCTTGTGTGCGGCGGTGTAGGCGCTCTGGTCGAAGCGTTCGCCGTTCGCCGTTTTTCGGCCGTGAAAACGATCGTGGTAGAAGGATGCGATGCCGTTCTCGGTGTGGCCAGGTCCCACCTTGGCGACGGCAGCCAGGGGGAGGAAGAGGAGGAGTAGGAGCGCTAGGACCCCCGCGGATGAGCTGAAGTTGGGCATGATCGCCGTTCCTCTCGGTTGGTTTAGGACCGGGCCGCGAGAAAGGCGAACGGACTCGCGAGCCGATGGGGCCGCGAATATAAGCGATTTTGCATTTAGGGTAAACCCTAATATTCCCGACCCGCACGCCGGCGGGGCCAGGCTTAGGCGACCCGGGCTCCTCAGACTTGATCTTACCGATCGCGTGTAACCGCATGATAATAAGATGTTGCGGCAATCAGCGCCTGCCCGAGCGCCAGGCCGCCGTCGTTGGCAGGCACCAGGCGCTGGGCGAGCACGCCGAGCCCCCGCTGGCGAAGTCCCCCGGCGATTGCCTCGAACAAAGTACGGTTTTGAAGCACCCCACCGGAGACGGCGACGGTACCAAGGCCGCGGCAACCGGCCAGTCGCTCGGCCAGCGCGACCAGCGCCCGCGCAAGACCGGCGTGGAAGCGAGCGGCGATGGTGCCAGGTGTCACCCCCTGGGCCAGGTCATCGAGCAGACGGACCCACATCGGCGTCGGGTCGAGCACCAGGCAGCCGGCCGACTCGGTCACCGCGAAGGGATAGCCCTCGTCCGGCGCGATCGTCCTACCGGCGGCGAGCGCCTCCAGCTCGATCGCCGCCTGCCCCTCGTAAGACAGCCGCTCCCGGCAGAGGCCGACCGCCGCGGCAACGGCGTCGAAAAGCCGCCCGCAGGACGTGCTGGGCGGTGCGTTGATACCCCGATCAATCATGGTGGCCAGCACACCAAGCGGCTTGCCCGCGAGAAACGCGCTGAGATCGAGACCGGCGTAGCGTTCCCAGTAGGCCCCCCAGCCCAACAGGGTGGCGAGCTGGGCATAGGTGTTGCGCCAGGGCTCCAGGATCGCCTGGACGCCGCCCGGCATGGGCACCGGGCGGAGGTGGCCGACCCGGGTACAGGTGTGGTAGTCGGCGACCAGGAGCTCGCCACCCCACAGGGTGCCGTCCGCGCCCCAGCCGAGTCCGTCGAGCGCCATGCCGAGCACCGGGCCACCGTCGCGCGGCCAGCCATTCTCACCCAGCACGCTCGCGATGTGGGCGTGGTGGTGCTGGACCTCGACCAGCGTCATCCCATCGCGCGCCGCCCAGTCCCGCCCGAGCTGGGAGGAACGGTAATCCGGGTGCGCGTCCACGGCGAGTACGCTAGGCCGGTGCTGGAAGAGCGCGCGGTACAGATCGATGGTTCGCGCGAACTCCCGTGCGGTGCGCGCCTCCTCCAGGTCGCCGAGGTGCTGGGACAGCACGGCGCACCCGGCCCCGAGCAGGCAGATGGTGCTCTTGAGCTCGCCGCCGAGCGCGAGCACCGGCGGCACCTCATCGAACCCGGGCGGCAGGGGCAGAGGCTCCGGGGCGTAGCCGCGCGCCCGACGCAGCAGGCGCGGCGAGCCGTCCATCACCCGTACCACCGAGTCGTCGACCCGGTTGACGATGCCGCGGTCATGCAGCAGCAGGAGATCCGCGATCCCACCGAGCTCGGCCACAGCGTGCGCGTTGTCGATGCACTGGGGCTCCTCGCTGAGGTTGCCGCTGGTCATCACCAGCGGTCGGTCCCAAGGCGCGAGCAGCAGGTGGTGCAACGGGCTGTAGGGCAGCATGAAGCCCAGCAGGGTCTGTCCGGGTGCGACGGCGGGGGCGATCTCGGTAACCCCCGGCTCGGACGCCACCCGCTCGAGCAGGACGATGGGTGCGGCCGGCGCCTGCAGCAGCGCCGCCTCGCGGTCGCTCAGTCGGACATAGCGGCCGATCGTCTCCAGGTCCCGGGCCATCAGGGCGAACGGTTTGGCGAAGCGGCGCTTGCGCTGGCGCAGGCGGTCCACCGCGACCCGGTCACAGGCGTCGCAGGCGAGGTGGAAGCCGCCAACCCCCTTGATCGCAAGGATGCGACCCTCGGCGAGCAGGCGGGCGGCCGCGGCGACGGCGTCGTCGGCCCCGAGCGCTACCGGGTCGATCGGCGTCCCCGCCACATCCGCCAGCCAGACCCGCGGACCACAGACCGGACAGGCATTGGGCTGGGCATGGAAGCGGCGGTCGGTGGGGTCGCCGTACTCCCGCTGACACTGCGGGCACATGGGGAAGGCGTCCATGCTCGTGTTGGCGCGGTCGTAGGGGATGGCCCGCACGATGGAGAGACGTGGCCCGCAGTGGGTGCAGTTGGTGAAGGGGTAGCGGTAGCGGCGATTGGCCGGGGCGCGGATCTCGGCCGCGCAGGCCACACAGGTGGCGGCGTCGGCCACCACGCCGGTGCGCACCGTGCTCGACTCGCTCGCGACGATGCGGAACTCGCCCGGCGGCGGGCGCCCAGCGAGCGGCCCGCGCTCGATGGCGTCGATGCGCGCGAGGGGCGGGCACTGCGCCCGGAGACGCTGGCAGAACGCCTCGATCGCCCGGGCAGGCGCCCAGGCCCGGATCAGCACGCCCTCGCCGTCGTTGCGCACGTCGCCGAGCAGACCGCACTCGCGTGCGAGACGCCAGACGGTCGGGCGAAAGCCGACGCCCTGGACCAGACCACGCACTCGGATACGCTCGCCCCCAACGTTATCGGCCATTGTTCGCCTGGCGGTCGTAGCGGCGAATGATCGTCACGGCCGGCGGTACCGGGATCGCGGCGAGCGCGCGGCGCGGCGCGGGCTTGGCGCAGGACGGCAAGGGCGGACTCCTGAAGATCCAGGGGTAAGGACGTCGCAGGATACACGGCCCCCTCGCTGAGCGCGCGAGAGGCTCCGCGGTGATCACCGGGGCCTGAGGCGGCACCCCAGCGTCCTTTGGGGAGCTCGGAGTTGCCTTCCCTGGCGTCTTCGAGACGCGAGGCGAATAGGGCGGCTCGTCCTAGGGGCGGAAGGGGGTGGCGGCGCGGCTCAGGCGGCCCGCTCCTCGAGCACCGCGCTCCCCGCCTCCTCCAGGCGGATGCGCAGCGACAGGTCGTTGGCGGACTCGGCGTTCTCGAGCGCGGTCTCGAGCGTGATCCGCCCTTGGCGGAAGAGGTCGAACAGGGCCTGGTCGAAGGTCTGCATGCCGGGCTGCTGGCTCTCCTGCATGGCGGCGCGCAGCTCGTGCAGATCGCCCTTGCGGATCAGCTCGGCGATGTACTTGGAGACCAGGAAGACCTCCACCGCCACCGTCAGCCTGCCGTCGACGGTCCGGATCAGGCGCTGGGAGACCACTGCCTTGAGGTTGAGGGAGAGGTCCATCAGGAGCTGGCGGTGGGCCGACTCGGGGAAGAAGTTGATGACCCGGTCCAGGGCCTGGTTGGCATTGTTCGCGTGCAGGGTCGACAGACACAGGTGGCCGGTCTCGGCGTAGGAGATCGCGTGCTGCATGACGCCCATGTCGCGGATCTCGCCGATCACGATCAGGTCCGGGGCCTCGCGCAGGGCGTTCCTCAGCGCCGCCGCGTAGGTTCGCGTGTCGAGCCCCACCTCGCGCTGGCTGACGACCGAGCGGTTGTGACGGTGGAGGAACTCAATCGGGTCCTCGATGGTGAGGATATGACCCTCCCGTTGGCTGTTGCGGTGATCAACCATCGCCGCCAGCGTGGTCGACTTGCCCGAGCCCGTCGAGCCGACCACCAGGATCAGGCCGCGTGGCTCATTGATCAGATCCTTCAAGATCGGCGGCAGGTGCAGCTCATCGATGCTTGGGATCTCGGTGCGGATATAGCGAAACACCAGGCCGACCGAGCCGCGCTGGCGGAAGGCATTGACGCGGAAGCGCCCGACGCCCTCCACCGACATCGCCAGGTTGCACTCCCAGGTGTCTTCGAACTCGCGGATCTGCTCCTCGTTCATCAGCGAGTAGGCCGCCTGCTGCACCAGGTGCCCCGGGAGGGGCTTGTCGCCGATGGGGATCGAGCGCCGGTCGACCTTCATCATGGCCCGCGACCCGGACACCAGATACAAGTCCGAGGCGTTCTTCTTCGCCATCAGGTTCAGGAAAGGCAGGATCTCCACCGCAGGCTCCTCTCGGACTCCAACTCGCCGGACGGGCACCGAAATCCTGTCAGATCCACGCCCGGATAACGGTGATGGCGAGCACAAAACGCGCCATGGCGACGTCCGCCTAGGTCGTCTCGCCGTTTCGAGCACGCGCCTCGTGGGCGGCGAGCAGCGCGCGCACCCGCAGCCGCAGGTAGGCCGAGACCGCGCGCCGATCGTCCCCGCGGGCGAGGCGCAGGGCGGTCTCCCAGACCTCCGGCCGCGGCTCGCCAGCCTCCAGCTCGCGCCGCGCGACCTCGAGGAGCGCCTCCTCCAGCCGCCGCGGCCGAGGTCTCGGCGGGTCGCGCCGGCTCATCAGGCCATCGCCGTGTGGACCATGGGGTCAGGCGCCAATCCTCGGGACGGGACCATCGGTCGCAGCGAGCGAGTGGCCCACCACCGCCAGGGCCGACCCCGCCTCTGCGGGTTGCCTTCAGCCCAGAGTCCGGCGAGCCGTTCTTGCCGGCCACCTCGACGACCCGACTCGCGCGCCCCCCAGGCGTCAGCGCAACCAGGTCGCGCGCAGCGTCGCCCAGCCGGCACCGTCACGGTCCTCCTCGAAGCCCCCGCCCGAGAGCAGGATGCGCTCGTGGGCCGCAGCCAGTGACGGGTCATCGGCGTTGGGCGGCGCGGCGTCGTCGTGACCGACTACGAGCGTGAGCGTCTCCTCGCCGGTCGTCAGGACGAGACGGATGGTCCTGACCTGCGGACGCCGGACCAATGCCCGGCAGGCATCCTCCAGCACCCGGTAGACGATCACCTTCAGCCCCTCGGGGACATCGCCCTCGGCGACCTCCAGCGTATGGGAGATCTCGACGCCCGGATGCAGCCGTGCCAGCTCGCGGCAGAACCAGGTGATGGTCGCGGTGAGGCCCAGCATGTCGAGGCTCGACGGGCGCAGGTTGAGCGCTAGGGTGCGCACCTCGGCGATGGCGTCCTTGACCGCCTGGCCCATCCGGTGAAGCTGGACCCCGTCGCCCCCGTTGCCCCCCGCGACCTCTGCCGCGGCATGCTCCACATGCAGCTTCACCGCTACCAGGGTCTGCGCCACGCCCTCGTGCAGATCGAAGGCAATGCGCCGCTTCTCCTCCTCCTGGCTGTTCAGTATCCGCCCGGAGATGCGCTCCAAGGCGAGGGCGTAGTCGCGGATCTCGCTCTGCTGCCGGCTGATGGTGCGTGCCGCATAGCGCACCACCATCAGCAGGGCGAGGTAAAGCAGGGCCATGATCAGCACCCCGCCGCCGATGATCTGTGCCTGGGCGCGCTCGGTCTCGGCGACCAGATCGTTGACGTCGGTATAAAGCTCGAACACACCACGCGGGACCGAGCCGGACTCAGGGATGACCGGCAGATAGGTCTGGATCAGGTTGTCGTCCTCGGTCTGCCTATCGAAGGGGTTGAAGGCGTCCCGATAGACCAGCTTGCTCGTCACCTGCCCGGTCATGGCGGCGGCAAAGCCGGGGTTGTCGCGCTGATCCCGGCCGATCGACGCGCGGCGGGTGGAGTAGACGACCACCCCGTTTCGGTCGTAAAGCTTGATCTTGGCGACCGAGCGGACCCCAGTCAGGCCGGCGATCTCGCGCGCAAGGGGCTCGGGCAGCGCCATCCCTGGCAGCTCGGCCGGCTCGGCGCGCGCGGCGAGGTCCAGAAACTCCAGGAGCTGCGGTTGCACCGCGTTGAGGGCGGCCTCAGCCAGCGCGAGATTGGCCGACTCACCGAGCTGCACGATCTCGCGGATCGCGACCTGCCGAAAGTGGACGGCAAGGGCCAGGGTCGCGGCGAGGATGCAGACCAGGCTGGCGATCGAGAAATAGCGGATGATCCGAAAGGTCCCGCGCACCCCGAGCGGCGGCCGGCGTCTGAGGACCGCGCCCGCCGGGGCCGGATCGACCGTGGATTCGGGGCCGATTGGGCGCAAGGTGCGAGATCCTACCAAGGCACGCGTCAGCGCAGCTCGACCTCGAAGGTCAGCCGGTCCGTCCCGAGCAGCCGCTTGCGCACCACCTCCACGGGCACCTTCTCGCCCGGTCGGCCGCCGATCAGGGCGATGCGCACGTCGGAGTAGCTGGTCACCGGCTCGGAGCCGACCATCACGATACGGTCGCCCTCCTCGACGCCCGCCTCCTTGGCGCCGCTGCCGGGGGCGAAGCCCTTGACGCCGACGCCTTCGCCCGGCGACTCGGTATCGAGCATCACGCCGAGCAGGCCCGCCGGCGGCAGCTCGACCCGCTGGGGATAGAGCAGGAAGTCGGCGACCCCGGGCTCCAGCTCCCGCGTCGCCCCGCTCAGCACCACGGCCGCCTCGACCGGTGCACGGCGCAACAGCCGCTTGGGGATGCCCTGCCCGTATTCCAGGTGACCCGTGCCGGCGAGAACGACCAGGGTCTTGTCGGGCTGCTCGGCGAGATAGCGCGCGGCGCGCTCGGCCATGACCTCGTCCCACAGGAGCTGGACGTCGAGGAAGTGCTCGAAGTCGCCGGCCTCCGATTTCGGATGGTGCTCGAACACCGCGAGCAGGCGCTTGCGGTACTCGGGGTCCTCGCGGTCGATCTCGGCGGGGACACGCGCCCGCTCCTCTGCGCTCAAGGCGCCGATCCCGCCCTCGCCCACCTTCTCCGTGATCTCGCGCTCGATGTTGAGCGCGATCAGCGGGATACCTCGCTCACGGGCGAAGCGCAGGATGGGGCCGTAGAGCCGGTAGTCGAAGCGCCAGCGCTCGAAGTACTCGGTGCGGCGCAGCATCTCCATCTCCGAGATGCGCCCGGCGACATAGTCGTCGAGCACCGCCTGGAAGGGCTGCTGGAAGAACTCCATCCCAATCGCCAGGTCTTGGCCTCGGGTGTGGAGTCCCTCGATGATCGCGAGCTGGTTGAGGTGATCCTCGTAGCGGTCGTGGGTCTCGCCGACAAAGACCACGCGCTTGCCGGCCAGCCGATCGACCAGCCCGGGGATGTCCTTGAGCGCGGCGAGGTCAACCACCGCGGTGTGGGTGTCGGCGAGCGGCTCGCTGCCGGCCTCTCCGGACGGGGCCTCCGTGTGGGCGAAGGACAAGACGGCCGCCGCGACCAAGACCAGGGCAGTAGCGGCGCGCAACGAGGGGTGGGCTCTAGGCACGGGCGTCTCGCTAGCGAGGGGTGGCAACGCTCGGCATTATGAACCATTCGCGCTGGGCGCGACCAAACGCGGGACACCAACCGGAGGACCCTATGCCGAGTCTGCTGCGTCTGCTTCCCATCGTGATCCTGCTCGCCGGCACGGGGGCGCAGGGGGAGCCGGTGATCGGGCACGTGCTGGAGGTGACGGTCGACCCCGACCGCGGAACCCTCACCGCCGATGTCCGCCTCGACCTCCCGGCAGAGCAGAAGCGCTGGACCCTCTGGCTGCACGCCGGCCTGGACCCCCGGGTGACCGGCGGGGAGGCGCGCCTTAAGCGCATCGGCACCAGCGAGCATCTGGAGCAATTCCGACTCGACGTGCGGGCGCCCGGCCCCATCACCCTGAGTTACGGCGGGCGCATCCGTCATGACCTGGAGGACATCCGCGAGGGCATGGGGCGCGCCCGTCAGGTGAGCCGCGGCACCATCGAGCCGGACGGGGTGGTGCTCGACGGCTACAGCGGCTGGTATCCGCGCATCGACGGGACCCTGCAGCGCTTCGAGCTCTCGGTGCGCCTCCCCCGGGGCTGGCTGGCCGTCTCCCAGGGTGCCGGCCCCGAGATCTCCGAGGACGGCGATGGCGCACGGGTCGGCTGGCGCGAGGATCAGCCTCAGGACGACATCCATCTGATCGCCGCCCCCTTCGAGCGATTCACCGCGGCCACCCCGAACGGCGAGGCCCAGGTCTACCTGCGCCGCCCCGACCCCGAGCTCGCCCAGCGCTATTTGGACGCCACCGAGCGCTATCTCGGCCTCTACAGCGCGCTGATCGGCCCCTACCCGTACGCCAAGTTCGCCCTGGTCGAGAACTTCTGGGAGACCGGCTACGGTATGCCCTCTTTCACCCTGCTCGGCTCGCGGGTGATCCGCCTGCCCTTCATCATCGAGACCTCCTATCCCCACGAGATCCTGCACAACTGGTGGGGCAACGGGGTCTACGTCGACTACGCGAGCGGCAACTGGAGCGAGGGCCTCACCGCCTATCTCGCCGACCACCTCCTCGCCGAGGAGCGCGGCAAAGGGGCCGACTACCGCCGCGACAGCCTCAAGGCCTACGCCGACTATGTCTTGCAGAGCGACGACTTCCCGGTGCGCGCCTTCCGCGGCCGTCACGGGTCGGCCTCCCAGGCGATCGGCTACGGCAAGACCCTCATGATCCTGCACATGCTCCGCCGCGACCTGGGGGACGCGACCTTCATCGCCGGGCTGCAGCGCTTCTGGCAGGACAACCGCTTCCGCACCGCGGGCTTCGACGAACTGCGGCGGGCCTTCGAGGCGGTGAGCGGGCGGAACCTCGCGGGCTGGTTCGCCACCTGGACCGAGCGCACCGGCGCACCGGCGCTCGCGCTTGCCGATGTCGTCCAGGCCCCGGCCGCGAACGGCTATCGCCTGAGCGGGCGGGTGCAGCAGGTCCAGCCGCAGGCGCCCTACCCGCTGACCGCCCCGCTGTTGGTCCACCTGACCGACGGCTCGGTCAGCGAGCACCGCCTGGCCCTCGCCGGTCGCGAGACCGAGTTTTCGCTCGACCTCCCGGCGGCCGCGCTGCGGCTCGACCTCGACCCCCGCTTCGACCTCTTCCGCCGGCTGGAGCCCGGCGAGTCGCCGGTGACCCTAAGCGCACTCTTCGGCGCCGAGGGCGGGGTCATCGTCCTGCCCTCCGCCGCGCCCGAGGACTTAATGGAGGGCTATCGCCGGCTCGCCGCGGGTTGGGCCGGCACGGCGCGGGGATGGGAAGTCGTCTCAGACGCCGATCTCGACGTCCTCCCGCCAGATCGCCCGGTGTGGCTGCTCGGCTGGGAGAACCGCTTTGCCGCGTCGGCGCTTCCGGAGTCCGGCCTGCATCCCGCCGAGCGACGGCTGAGCATCGCCGGTGAGGACTTCCGGGGCGAGGCTTGGAGCCTCGCCCTGGCGCGAACGCTCGACGGCCGGGCGGTCGGGCTGATCGTCGCCGGTCGAGCCGACGCCCTTGTGGGACTGGCCCGCAAGCTGCCCCACTACGGGAAATACGGCTACCTGGTGTTCGAGGGCGATGGGCCCGACAACCGGGTCAAGGGCCAGTGGCCGCCGGGTGATTCGTCGCTGCGGGTGTGGCTCGGCGAGGCGCGCCCGGCGCTCGCCGTCCCCGATCTGCCCGCGTTGACCGCGGCGCTCCGCGGTGGGCCGGTCTCCGCGGCCGCGCCGCTGACGCAGTAACGCGACGATCAGGAGGCGATGCGCTGCGGAACTGTGTCGCCGCGCAGGACCCGGAGCATCCGCTCAACGGAGCGCTCGAGATCGAACAGGGGGTGCTCGAGGACAAGCCGGATCATGAACAGGCGGGGTGATACCTCCTCGCCTCCCAGCGACAGCGGGCGGCGCTGAACCACGCGGGCGCGTAGATGAAGACCGAGTGTGCTCCCCACCCGCGAGACGACGAGCTGAATACTCTGATCGAGCTCGTAGGGGCGAAACGAGGTCAGCTCGAGCCGACCGGTGCGGACCTCCTCCAGGGTCGCCTCCATATCCTCGCGATCGATGAACTCGATCTCGACCCGCTCGGCGAGGACGAGATCCTTGCGGTCGGTCTGCCCGGGCTCGGCGAGGAGGGTCAGCAGTCGCGCCAAACGCTCCTCGTGCGCTAGCAGGAGCTTTGAGAAGCGCACGCCCACCAGCGAGCGGCGACCCTCGATGGGCTCTTTCCAAACTACGTCGGCGTAGGCCGAAAACGACCGCCCCTGTGCCCAGGGAAACTCCAGCGAAACCGACTCCCCGATATCCAGGCCAGTCTCCGGAAGCAGCAGGCTCGCCCCGCCCCAGCCCAGATTCTGGTTTCGCACGATGATCTGCCGGGTGCCCCGCCCGAGCGCTAGTTGGACCTCGGTCTTGACCTCGAAACGGTTTTGGCAACGGCGCTCCGCCCCCTCCTGGGTGCTCGGCGGGAGGGCTGAAGAGTAGCTAACTTCTTGACTCAACATTACTCACTCGCGTCCTGACGATAGCGGCCGGGGCCCCGGTTCGCCGGCTGACTAGCGGCGGGCTGGCAAGCCGACACGACCGCCGAGCGAACGGCCGGAACGTGTCGTAATGATGGGCCAGCAAGCGCCGTGCATCAGTGAAGCCCATCACACCCCAACTCCCCCGCTGCAGGGGTTGCTGCGCTCGTCGGGCGAGAGTCGCAAACCCCAGGGCCGCCCTGGGCGCACCACGGGGTGACTCGAAACGCAAGCCTGCCCCTAACAGGTTGATTCGGTGGCGGTGCGCGGCCGCTAGCTGATGCCGATCTGTCGGGCAACGGTCAGAACAGCTCGTCGATCACCCGGGGCGCGACCGCCCCGCTCGCGCGCTCCTCGACGAAGTGCACCGGCTCCGGCCCCTCGACCGCGGACGCCAGCTCCTCGGGGATCCACTCGACCAACGTACTGCTGCCCGTCGAGCTGGTGGGCCGGCCGCGGCGCTTGTCGACCCGGACCTCGACCATTCCCGGGGGGACCTCAAGCGTCGCCTCGGGCTTGCCCGCCAGGGCCTCGCGCATGAAGTCCACCCACATGCCGAGCGCGGCCTGACCGCCGGTCTCGCCCCGACCGAGCGGGGAGAAGTCGTCGAAGCCCATCCAGGTGACGGTGACCAGGTCCCTCTGGTAGCCGCAGAACCAAGAGTCCCGCACCTCGTTGGTGGTGCCGGTCTTGCCCGCGATGTCCGAGCGCTTGAGCTCCAGCGCCTTGCGCCCGGTGCCCTCGCGGATCACGTCCTGCATTAACGAGCTCATCTGGAAGACGAGGCGCGGGTCAAGCACGCGCTCGGCCTCGGGTCCCCGGCGCCCCCCCACCGGCAGCGTCTCTGCCGGCGATTCCGGGTAGCGGTACCAGCAGTCGTCGCAGGCACGCGGGGCAGCGCTCTCGAACACCCGCTCGCCGGCGGCGTTCTCCACCCGTGTGATGAAATGCGGCCGTACGCGGAAGCCGCCGTTCGCGAACACGGCATAAGCGCCGGCCATCTGCACGGGTGAGGCCTCGGCGGTGCCGAGCGCGAGCGACAGGCCGACGGGCTTGCCGCGCAGGTCGAAGCCGAAGTTCTCGGCGAAGGCGCGGGCGTCGTCGAGTCCGACCCGCTCGAGGAGATAGATCGATGCCAGGTTGCGCGAGAGGACCAGGGACTGACGCATGCGGATCGGCCCCATGGTCTTGTGGTCGAAGTTGCTCGGCTCCCAGAGCTTGTTGCGGTCGATCCGGATCGAGATGCGCTCGTCGCGCACTAGGCTCGCAGGGGTCCAGCCCTCCGCCAGGGCCGCGGCATAGACGATGGGCTTGAAGCTCGACCCGGGCTGACGGCGGGCGTCGACTGCGCGGTTGAACTTGCTGTCGAAGAAGTAATTGCCGCCGACCAAGGCGTAGATCGCCCCGTCGAGCGGGGAGAGCGCCACCAGGGCGCCGTCGACCTTGGGGTTGGCGGACAGCTCCCAGGCGCCCTTCTCGTCCCGATACAGACGCACCAGATCCCCGGTCGCGACCGCATCGCTGACCTTGCGCGGCGCCCGCCCACGCCGATCCTCATCGATCCAGCGTGCGGCCCACTCGACCGCCTTGAGCCCAAGGGTGACGCGACTCCCGCCACCGATGTAAACCTCAGTCTCGCCGGCATCGGCCCGCACGACGATACCCGCCGTGAGTCCCGGCAGGGCGCGGACGCCCGCAAGGTGCTCGTCGAGGGTGCCGTCGCGCGCACCCTTCACCGCAAAGCGGCCCTCTGGACCGCGGTAGCCGTGGCGGCGGTCGTAGTCCCGCAGCGCCCCCCGCAGGGCCTCCTGCGCCTTGCGCTGGAGCCGGCTGTCGATGGTCGTGGTGACGCGGAATCCCTCCGTGTAGGCCGCCTCCCCGTAGCGGTCGAGCATCTCCATGCGCACCATCTCGGCGGCGTAGCCCGCATCCAGGTCGACCGGCCGTCGGTTCAGGCGCGCCTGGTCGGGCTCGCTCAAGGCGGCGGCGAGCTCAACGGCATCGATCTGACCGAGCTCGTGCATGCGATGCAGGATGTAGTTGCGGCGCTCCAGCGCGCGCTTTGGGTTGGAGATTGGGTTGTTGGCGGAGGGGGCCTTGGGGATACCGGCGAGCATGGCCATCTGCGCCAGACTGAGCTGGGGCAGCTCCTTGTTGTAGTAGACGGCGGCCGCGGCCGAGACGCCGTAAGCACGGTGCCCGAAGAAAATCTTGTTGAGATAGAGCTCGAGGATCTCGTCCTTGCTGAGGCTACGCTCGATCCGCACGGCGAGCAGCAGCTCGGCGAGCTTGCGCCGGAAGGTCTTCTCCGGGGTCAGAAAGAAGTTGCGCGCCACCTGCATGGTGATGGTGCTGCCGCCCTGGGTGCGTTCGCCGGTCTGGACGAGACTGATGGCGGCGCGCGCGAGTCCGATGGTGTCGATCCCGTGGTGCTCGAAGAAGCGGCTGTCCTCGGTCGCCAGAAAGGCATCGATGAGCCGCGGGGGGACCTCGGCGAGTGCCACCGGCCGGCGGCGCTCGACGCCGAACTCCGCCATCAGCGCACCATCCGCGCTGTAGACCCGCAGCGGCTCCTGTAGGCGCACGTCACGCAGCGCGTCGATCTCGGGCAGACCCGCCAGGGCGACCGCGACGAACGCGGCGGCGCCAACGGTCCCGATCACCGCCAAGTTGAGCGGCACGGCGATGAGGGCGGCGAGGATGAGCCCGATCCGCGCCCACCAAGAGCGCCGGCGCCGCCGCCTCGGCTTGGGGGGCGGTGGGTGGGGGGGCTCTGCGGCGGGCAGCACGCGCGGTTCGACGTCCAATCCGGACTCCATGCTTGACAACGGGGTACGCGCTCCGGCCCCCGCGTGATGTCTCAGGTGGGGGGAAACGTTACAGTGTATACCAGCGCGTTCGGGTTGGTCAGGGCCGGCCCGGCCGTGCCAGGGCTCCCGAATGATCATGGTTCGCCAAACAAAACCTGAGCGCGGAAGTTGTCATCGAGGGCGGCCTTGAAGCGTTTCTGCTTGACGCCCCTGAGGGTGGGCTGGCGCTTGATCAGGTTGAGGGCGTACCGACGCAGGGGATTGAAGCTCGCGGGGGCATGGTCGCGGCGAATGCGGGGGTCGTCCTCGCGGAAGGTGACATCCAAGACCCAGTGCAGGGACTCTTCGATCCCCCAGTGGGCGCACACCGCGTGCGCCACGTGACAAGCGTCGGCTGGATCGCCATTGAGACCGGCAGCACCACCAACAGCGAGGGGCGCAAGCTGCGAATCTTCTCCGGGCAGATCAACGATGTTCTGACCGCCGCGCCCTATCCGCCCGCCAACTCAACCGCGTCTGTCGTGCGGCGGCGGAGGCGGCACGCATACGCACCTGCGACCCATGGCGCTCACCACGCTGACCACCAGCCTCGGCCTGCTACCCATGGCGGTTGGCTTACCGAGCCATGCTGCCGTCTGGGGGTCCATGGCCCCGACCTTCGTCACCGGACTCGCCACCGCCACCTTCCTCAACCTGCTCATCGTGCTGGTGGCCTGGGACCTGCTGACGCCTTCGCGGGAGGGGCGGAAGGGGAAGCGGATAACGCAAAGCCCTTAGCAGACAGCGTGGGAGGCGGAGATCGATAGGCGCCCCCTCGCGAGACGACTCGGACTGTCTCAGCCTTGGAGATGAACGCCTCATCGGCGATCCCAGCAGCCCGGAGGAGGCTGCGAAGCGTGTCTCTCGCGACCTCTTTGGGATTGGGAACCGAAACCGTCGCGCCCTCGTCTTTCTTCGCGGGGATCCTGTGGCTGCCGCGCTGTCGCGCCACGGACCACCCCAGCCTCTCGCACACCCGCGCAACCTCGCGCCCGCTGGGGACGGGCAGGGGCGGCATGAGGCCGCGACCTCGACCTGACGGATCTCGATCGTCAGCGGTAGCCCCTGCTCGGCGCGTATCTCCAGACAGCGCCTAATGGCCTCAGCGATGGGTGCGAGTACCTCGTCCTTTGTGGCGCCCTGACTCACGCCGCCCGGAATCGCTGGGCATTCGGCGATCGAGACGCCATCTTCGTCCCTATCGATCGTCACGTTGAGCTTGATTCCTTCGCACTCCCCTAACCCGGCCTGAGCGCCTGACCATGCTCGAACCAATGACAACCATCAAGGCAGAGCCAGCGAGCGGCGGTGGACTCGGTCCGGACTGCAAGCTGCGCCGATCCCCTTCAGGACGGAGGGCTGCCGGTAGAGCCGTGTGGGGGCACGCCCTCCTGCGCCGCCAGGGTAGCCTCAGGCGTTGGGACCTGGGCCTCATACAACCAGGCCAAGAAAAGCTTGTAGCCGAGGACCAGCACCACCGGGCCGACGAAGAGCCCGATGATGCCGGAGCTCAGGAAGCCTCCGATGGCGCCGATAAAGATCACGGCCATCGGCACCGCCACCCCGCGCCCGAGTAGAAGGGGCTTCAAGACGTTGTCGATGGAGCCAACGAAGACGCTCCAGATCAGGAAGAGCACCGCGGTGAGGGTGTCCGCGGTAAAGAAGACATAGAGCAGCACCGGGATCACGACCGGGAAGACCCCGAGCTGCACCACGCTCAGGAGCAGCGCGATCAGGGCCCAGAGCCCCGCCGCGGGCACCCCGACGGCGAGAAAGCCGAGACCCGCCAGGGTCGACTGGATCAACGCGACGCCCAGGATGCCACGGGTGACGCTACGCACGGTGGCCTCCGCCAGGGCGGCGAACTCCCGGCCGCGCTCGCCGGCGAGCCGCAGCGCGATGGCCTCCCCCGCCGCCTTGCCAGCCTCGGCGCGGGCCAAAAGGACGCCCGCAATGGCGACCGCGAAGATGAACTGGAGCAGCCCGAACCCGGCCCCGGCCGCGGCCCCGAGCAGCCATTGCGCGGCCGCCTTGAGCTGGGGGGCGATGCCGAGCAGGGTCGCCTTCAGATTCTCCGCGGCTTGGCTCCAGTAGCCTTCTACCCAGCCGCCGATCAGCGGCCATTCGGCGACGCCGGGCGGCGGTGGGGGGACGCGGATACTGCCCTCCTGAAACTGCTCGACCAGTCCCTGGGCACCCTCGACCAGGGTACCGCTTAACAGCGCCGCAGGGGCTAGGATCGCGACCAGCAGGAGCAGGGAGAACACCACCGCGGCGGCGATCTCGCGGCCGTCGAGCCAGTCGCGCAGGCGCAGGTACGCCGGATAACCCGCTACCGCGATGATCACCCCCCACACGATGGGGACCAGGAACGGCGCGACGATCTGGTAGCACCAAGCCGCCAGCAGGGCCAGCAGCCCGATGCGGATGGCGGTCTCTACCGCGCGGGAGGTGGCGGACGCGGTCGGGCCGCCGGCCAGGGGTGCGGACATGGAGGGCTCCTCAAGGTGGGCCAGAGGCCCTGATGTTAGCAGTCGCGGCGCACCCTCGACGGGCCCCCTCGCTCACAGGTCCGCGAGCGCCTTGGAGGCGACCTCGTAGACGTCCTTCGACAGGGCCTCGACCGCGAGGATGTGCCCCAGCTCCGCGCGCATCAGGGCCTGGCGTGCCGGGTCGAAGCGGCGCCAGCGCACCATCGACTGAAGCAGTCGCGAGGCGATTTGCGGGTTCAGCGGATCGAGCTCCAGGACCTGCTCGCGCAGGAAGCGGTAGCCGCCCCCGTCGGCGGCGTGGAAGCGCGCCTGATTTCCGGCGCAGAAGGCGCCGACCAGGCTCCGCACCCGGTTGGGGTTGCGGTTGGAGTAGGCCGGATGGGCGAGCAGGCGGCGGACCTCGCTCAGGGTCTCCTCGCGGGCGCTGGTCGCCTGGATGCTGAACCACTTGTCGAGCACCAGCGGGTCATCGGACCAATGCCGGTAGAAGTCGGCCAGGGCCCGGTCGCGCGGCTCGCCGCCCCGGTCGACGAGGAGCCGCAGGGCGGCCATCACATCGGTCATGTTGTGCTGGCCGTCGAGCTGGGCCTGGCAGAGTGCGGCGGCCTCCTCATCGCCTGTCTGCATCAGGTAGGCAAGGCCGAGGTTCTTGAGCGCGCGCCGGCCGCTCGCCTCCGGCGTCGGCTGGTAGGGACCCGGATCGGCGCTCTCGCGGTAGAGCCTGAGCAGGTCCGCGTACAGCGCCCCGCCGATCTCCGCGCGCAGGGCCTCACGGGCGCGGTGAATGCCGTCGACGTCGACCACCTCCATCTGATCCGCCAGGTAGCCCTCCGAGGGCAGGGTCAGGATCTCCGCCCGCAAGGCCGGCTCGACGTCCCGATCGAGGAGCGCCCGGCGGAAGGCCAGCAGGAAGCTCGCGGGTGGCCGGGCGGCCGGGTCGTGGATCATTGCCAGCAGCAGGCGCTGGGCGAGCGTCTGGGCGGCGTCCCAGCGGTTGAAGCCATCGCTGTCGTGGGCCATCCGGTGCGTCAGGTCCTCGTCGCGGTAATCGCAGCGGAGCTTGACTGGTGCCGAAAAGCCGCGCAGCAGGGAGGGCACCGGAGACTCCGGGACGTCGACGAAGCGGAAGGACTCCCGCGCCCCCCGCATCTCCAGCACCCGCGTGGTCGGTGCGGCACCCTCCTCCCCTGCAAGCCGCAGCGGCAGGTCGCGCCCATCCGGGCCGAGCAGGCCCATTGCCACCGGGATGTGCAGCGGCTCCTTGTGCGGCTGGCCGGGAGTCGGCGGCGTGTGCTGGGCAAGCGTCAGGGTATAGGTGGCCGTGGGGGCGTGATGGTGCCCCTCCGCCGTCAGCTCGGGTGTCCCGGCCTGGGCGTACCAGCGGCGGAACTGGCCGAGGTCGCGCCCGCTCGCGTCCTCCATGCAGGCGACGAAGTCATCGGTGGTCACCGCCTGGCCGTCATGGCGCTCGAAATAGAGGTCGGTCGCCCTGCGGAAGGTCTCGGGGCCGAGCAGGTTGGCCTGCATACGGACCACCTCGGCGCCTTTCTCGTAGACCGTGGCGGTGTAGAAGTTGTTGACCTCGATGTAAGAGGCCGGGCGCACCGGGTGGGCGAGCGGTCCCGCGTCCTCGGCAAACTGGCGCCCGCGAAGCTGACGCACGTCATGGATGCGCTTGACCCCACGCGAGCCCATGTCGGCGGAGAACTCCTGGTCGCGGAAGACGGTGAAGCCCTCCTTGAGGCTCAACTGGAACCAGTCGCGGCAGGTGATGCGGTTGCCCGTCCAGTTGTGGAAATACTCGTGGGCGATGACCCCTTCGATCCCCGCGAAGTCCTGATCGGTGGCGGTGTCCGGGCGCGCCAGGACGAATTTGGCGTTGAAGACGTTGAGGCCCTTGTTCTCCATCGCGCCCATGTTGAAGTGGCTCACGGCCACGATGTTATAGACATCGAGGTCGTACTCGCGCCCGTAGCGCTCCTCGTCCCAGCGCATCGCCCGTTTGAGTGAGGCCATGGCGTAGTCGCACTTGTCGATGTTCTCGGGCTCGACGTAGATGTTGAGCGCCACCTCCCGCCCCGAGACGGTGGTGAAGCGGTCGGAGACGGCGCGCAGGTCGCCCGCCACCAGGGCGAAGAGATAGCTCGGCTTGGGGAAGGGGTCGTCCCAACGGGCGAGCCGGCGGCCGTCGGCGAGCCGCTCGCTGCCGGCCGGATTGCCGTTCGAGAGCAGCACAGGGTAGCGCGCCGGGTCCGCCACCAGGGTCGCGGTGAAGCGGGTCATCACGTCGGGGCGGTCCAAGAAATAGGTGATGCGCCGGAAGCCCTCCGCCTCGCACTGGGTGCAGAGCATCTCTCCGGACACGTAGAGCCCCTCGAGCGCGGTGTTCTGCTCGGGGTGGATACGCACGACCGTCTCCAGCGCGAAGCGATCGGGGACGCGCCGAACGCGCAGGCTCGCGTCATCCGCGTGGTACTCCGCGCGGCCCAGCACCCGCCCGTCGAGCCCGACCTCCACGAGCTCCAGGCCCTCGCCGTCGAGCACCAGGTCACCGTCACCGCGGGTGGCGGCGGGGTTGCGTCGCAGCTCCAGTCGGGCACGGACCGCGGTCACCGCGGCATCCAGCGCGAAGTGCAGATCGGCCCGGTCGATGAGGAACTCGGGCGGCCGGTAATCGGCGAGGTGCACGGCGGTGGGGGTGTTGCGGTACATGGCGGCTCCTGGGTTGACCTCGGGCAGTGGCGGACGCCTTGACGGGGCGGCGGGTGGGGCATACAACAGCGCGACTCGCGGGTCCGCGAGCTTTTATTCCGGCCGGCTGGACCGATTTTAATCGAGTCGCCCACCACCACCCAGCAAGCCGGCCCGCCTCGGATCGGTGCCGGAACGGACAGGACCGACTCATGCCCAAAGTCGTGATGTATACCACCATGGTCTGCCCTTACTGCATCCGGGCCAAGCACCTGCTGCAGCGCAAGGCCGTCGACTATGAGGAGATCCGCATCGACGGCGACTACGAGCAGATGCAGGTCATGATGGCGCGCAGCCGCCGCCAGACCGTCCCGCAGATCTTCATCGACGACTTCCACGTCGGCGGCTACGACGACCTCGCCGAGCTGGAGGCCCGCGGCGAGCTCGACCCCCTGCTCGGCCGATGACGACCGCCGACGCCGACACGGGCATCCGCCTCGACAAGTGGCTGTGGGCGGCGCGCTTCTTCAAGACCCGCCAGCTCGCCGTCGAGGCGATCAACGGCGGCAAGATCGAGCTCAACGGCCAGCGCGCCAAGCCCGGAAAGACCGTTCGCCTCGGCGCCCGGCTCACCATCCACAAAGGGCCGCTGGAGTGGCGCGTCGAGGTCTTGGGGATAGCGCGCCAGCGCGGTCCCGCCAGCGAGGCGGCGCTGCTCTACGCCGAGGACGAGGCGAGCCGCGAGCGCCGTCAGGCCTTGGTGCGCGAGCGCCGTGAGCAGGGCGCGTTCCCCGGTCCCGCCGGGCGTCCGACCAAACGCGACCGCCGCCAGCTCGATCGCTTCACCCGCGGGGCCGAGGGCTGATCCCCTCCGGCCACCAGCCGCCCAGGTAGCGCGATGGACAACGAGACCTTCCGCCAGACCTACCGCGCCATCAACGAGCGCTTCTGCGCGTACGAGAAGAGCATCCTCACCAACAACTGCGAATGCTCCCAGGCGCACCGCTTCTGCATCGCCGAGCGCGAGGGCGTGCACTGCCGGAGCGACCCCGCCCAGGCGCGCTGCCTGGAGCTGCTCGACACCCTGCGCCGCCAGGCGCGCTTCGCGCTGAAATCCACCGACGACCGCTCCGCCCTCCCGCATGCCAAGGCCATGCGCATCCAGGTCGGCGGCCTGCGTGGGCTGCACGCCGCGCTCGCCCCGGACGAGCCCGTACCCGCCAAGATCGACGACGTCAACGGCCTGATCGAGGCCGCCATCGCCCGCTTCGGCGACCTCGCGAGCCTGCCCTTCCAACCCATCATCCAGCAGATCGCCGCCTACAAGGGCCGCCGGCTGCGGCGGCTCAAGTAGCCACCGAGGGCCGGGGAATCGATCCACCCTTGGGCGTTGCCGAGGGCCTCTCCCAACTCGGTCCCGGTCCGTCGGACGCGACTGCCCGATGCGCTCCTGTGGCAAGTCCATCAGGCGACCGATGCCAAAGGGAACCGGGTTCTATTTTTCAGCCTATTAAGGCTTGTTGCTTAGATGCGACTTGAGTTTTTTGCGCGACGGCTTAGAGTTTGGGTGAGGGTGCCCGGAGAGCCCATCAGGCGACCCAAAGCTCGTCTCGCCGAACGGCACCTGGATCTGTCGTCTCGATCCCTTTCGGTGCACGTCCATGCCCCACTCCCGGTCGCTCACCCGTCGGTGTCGCCAAACGGCGCTCGTCCTGGTCTTGGCAACGGCCACGGGTGCCGCAGGGTGGGCGGTGCAGCGGGAGATCCAGTCGTCATCGCTCCAGGCTCGGCTGTTCACCCGGCTGTCGGACGGTTTCGCCGTCTCGGTGGAGCCGGGGGCAAGCCCGGCGAGCCGCTTCCCGGCCGGCGGGCCCTACGACGAGCGCCTCGGTTACGCGCGCATCCCGACCTTCGTCGATTCGCTGACGCGCTTCGGCTACGTCATCGACCGGCAGGCGCGCCTGTCGCCGGAGCTGGTCTCGTTCATCGACTGGGGCGGCTTCCCGGTGTACCGCGAGAAGTCCCATGCCGGGCTCGCCATCCTCGACCGCACCGGCAACGAGGTCTATCGCGCCCGGCACCCGGAGCGGGTGTTTCCTGAGTTTGCGAGCATCCCCGGCCTGATCGTGGCGACCCTGCTCTTCGTCGAAAACCGGGAGCTGCTCGACGACCGCATCCCCACCCGCAACCCCGCGGTGGAGTGGGACCGCTTCGCGGCCGCGAGCGTCAACGCCGTGACGAGCTCGATTCTGCCGACCGGGCAGCGCTTCGGCGGCTCGACGCTGGCGACCCAGATCGAGAAGTACCGCCACTCACCAGAGGGGCGCACCAGCTCGCCCAAGGAGAAGCTGCGTCAGATCCTCTCGGCGAGCGCGCGCGCCTATCAGGACGGCCCGGACACCTCGGCCGCGCGGCGGCGGATCGTGCTCGACTACGTCAACTCCACCCCGCTTTCGGCGCGCCCCGGCTTCGGTGAGGTGATCGGCCTGGGCGATGGACTCCATGCCTGGTTCGCCACCGACCTCGACGAGGCGATCGAGCGGCTGGCCGAGTCGCCCGCCGATGGGCCAGACACCGCTCGGCGCGGACAGATCTACAAGCAGGTCCTCAGCCTCCTCCTGGCCCAGCGCCGGCCCTCCTACTACCTGATCAGCGGGCGCGCGGAGCTGGTCAGCCTCGCCGATGCCCATCTGCGCGTCCTCGCCCACCATGGGATCATCGACGCCGAGCTGCGCGACGCGGCGCTCGCCGAGCCGCTGGTGTTTCGCGCCGAGCCGCCGCAGCCGGCCCCGGCCTCGTTCGTCGAGCGCAAGGCGCTCAACGCCATCCGCGCCCATCTCCTCTCGGTGCTCGGCGTGGGCAGCTTCTACGAGCTCGACCGGCTCGACCTGCGTGCCCAGGCGACGCTCGACGCCCGCGCCCAGGCGGCGGTGACCGCCACCCTCAAGCGCCTGATGGAAGCGGAGGAGGCAAAGAAGGCGGGGCTCTTCGGTGACCGGCTGCTGCGCGGGGACCCGGCGGGCATCGCCTACAGCTTCACCCTCTACGAGCGGGGGCCCGATGCCAACCGCCTGCGGGTGCAGGCGGACAACCTGGAGCGCCCGCTCGATCTCAACGAAGGGGGCCGGTTCGACCTCGGCTCGACGGCGAAGCTGCGCACCCTCACCACCTACCTGGAGATCATCGCGGAGCTGCATGCGCGCTATGCGAGCGCGTCCGCCGCCGAGCTCAAGGAGGTGCTGGCGGACGCGAGCGACCCCTTGAGCCACTGGGCCGTCGAGCATCTGGCGAAGGCCAAGGACCGCTCGCTCCAGGCCATGGTCGACGCGGCGATGGGGCGCAGCTACTCGGCGAACCCCGGGGAGTCCTTCTTCACCGGCCGCGGCTCGCACCGCTTCGCCAACTTCGACGATCGATTCAACGGGCCGATGCCGGTGCGCGAGGCCTTCCGCCACTCGGTCAACCTGGTCTTCATCCGGATGATGCGGGACCTCGTCAAGTACTACCAGGCCGAGGGTCCCGAGCCGGTGCGGGCGATCCTGGGCAACCCGGAGCACCCCGCCCGTCGCGACTACCTGGAGCGCTTCGCCGGGCCCGACGAGGCACTGGCCCTGCTCGGCAGCCGGGCCCGACCCGTGCCCCATCGCTTGGCGACGGTGTTCCGCTCGGTACGCCCACAGGCGCCGGTCGAAGCGCTCGGGGCCTTCATCCAGCGCCGCCTGCCGGATTCGACGCTCTCACCCAAGGAGCGGCAGGCCCTCTACGACAAGTACGGACCGGACCGCTTCAACCTCCACGACCGCGGCTACATCGCCCGGCTGCACCCGTTGGAGCTCTGGCTCGTCGCCCACCTCCAAGACCACCCGCAGGCGCGCCGCGGCGAGGTCATGGCCGCCAGCGCCGAGGTGCGTCAGGAGGTCTACCAGTGGCTGTTCAAGTCCAAACGCAAGGGGACGGCCGACACGCGCATCCGCATCATCGCGGAGGAGGAGGCGTTCCGGAAGGTGCATCAGTCCTGGCGCCGTCAGGGCTACCCCTTCGCCTCGCTCGTGCCCTCGCTCGCGACCTCGATCGGCAGCTCGGCGGACCGCCCGGCGGCGCTCGCGGAGCTGATCGGGATCATCCTGAACGATGGGGTGCGGCTGCCGACGGTACGGGTCGAGACCATCCACCTGGCGGAAGACACCCCCTACGAAACGCACCTGGCACGGGACCACGCCGAGCCGGTGCGGGTGCTGCCAAGCGAGGTGGCGGGCGCCTTGCGCCCCGTGCTCGCCGACGTCGTCGCCAATGGTACGGCCAAGCGGCTCGCCGGGGTCTACAAGGACCGCGACGGCAAGCCGCTCAGGGTGGGCGGCAAGACCGGCACGGGCGACGAGCTCGCCGACCGCTACGGCCCGGGCACCGAGGCCGGCAAGGCCAAGGAGGTAAGCCGCAGCGCCGCCTTCGCCTTCTTCCTCGGCGACCGCTTCTTCGGCGTGGTCACCGCCCATGTACCAGGGGTCAACGCCGCCAAATACCGCTTCACCAGCGCCCTGCCGACCCAGGTGCTCAAGGCGCTCGAGCCCGACCTGGCCGCGTTGCTGGCCGAACCGAGCCCGGTGCCGGTGCCGGCCGAGGGCCAAAGGCTCGCCGCCGCCGAGGGAGAAGCCTCGACGGCCGGCCTGATTGCAGAACACCATTGAGGGACATACCGCGGCCCCGGAACGCCCGTTCGGCACCGGCGCCGCAAGTCCCTCGTGTTGTCGCTCACGTTATTCCGCCGGATTCTCTCAGAGTAATCCGCGCTGGACCCTCCGGATTCCGCCAGCGCTGTTTCCGCGGCTTCTGAGTCCTGACTACGCCGAGACCCCTTGGGTCCTCGCGACGGCAGCAACCGGCAATGACCTGCCGCCGGGCGTAGTCACTCCCGCGGCAGGTTAACGCGCATATGTGAAGCTTCACATATGCGCGTCTATGTGAAGTTGCAAACTATGTGAACATGTTGCCCGTGCGCCAGCTGCTCCAAGCACTTGAGGCAATCATAGCTTCACATAGTTTTCCAACGCTGCAATACCTCGAGTTGGCCCACCAGCAGGCGGGATCGACTGATAGTGCATGCCGAGGCGACGAGAAACGCCGTCTTTAGGGGCTGGTTGGCGCGAACCTGGACGACTGACCCCTCTAGATGACTACCTCTCTGCCGAACCGCCACCCAACGGTTGACGGGTAGTATCGCGGCAAAGCGGAAAACTATGTGAAGGTCCCACGCCGTGTACTTCGCCGCAACCCCGCACCTGCGTAGATGCTCGGTAACCAACCTCACCTAACTTCACATAGTTTGAAACTTCACATAGACGCGCATAGCGGTCCCCGGCCGCGGCGGCAACGAGCCGGGAGCGTTTCCGGAAAGCGGACGCCGCGCTGGTCTGCTTCGAGGACGGCTCCGAGCGAATGGTCATCCGTCGGAGGGCAACAGCCGACAGGCAGGACCCGACCCAAAGCAGTCACGAGGCCGCGACCGTCCGTGGCAGGTTCGTTCCATAAGCGGACATCAAACTCGGGTGCATGCAGCGACCTGGCCGCCGCCTGAAGGTGTCTCCGCGAGACCCTGACGGCAGTCCGGTCTCGGACTCATCTTCCCCCGTCCGACCAGCTTGATTGTAACGTAACAGTCGGAAACTACAGGAAGTATCGCCCGGCAGGCGGGCGTAGCGCCTGGCTAC
>JALOTB010000168.1 GCA_025458165.1 Chromatiaceae bacterium
CAGGCACGCGAACCCCCAACGCCAGGAGCGTCCCCGCCAGCACCGCGAGAATCGCCACACCCACCAGCCATCCCCGCCACAACGCCGGGACGAACACCGGACGGGGAGCGGTGAAGCCCAGCGCCGCCCAGTTGGCGATTCCCATCGCCTTCAAGAACAGCCAAAGGCCGAGCAGGATAAACACCTGCGCCAGCCGCCCCATCACCCGGTGCGGGTCCGCCTCCACCAGCCCCGTCGCCACCACCGGATAGGTCAGCAGCGCCCCGAGCACCAGGCAGGCCAGGAGATAGAGAAAAAACGCCGCGGTCTCGCGCATGGATCTTCCAAAAGGGGTCAGATCCCTTTTTGATCTACACTTACCCCGGCTGAGCCACCCCGGGGCGCCTGACGATGCCACGCAAACGCCGCTTCTTCCTGCCAGGGGTCCCGGTCCACGTGGTGCAGCGCGGCAACAACCGCCAGGCGGTGTTCTTCGACGAGGACGACTACCGAGTCTACATGGACTGGCTGGGCGCGGCAGCGCGCGAGCAGGGCTGCGCGATCCACGCCTATGTGCTGATGACCAACCACAGCCATCTGCTGATGACACCGACTCAACCCGAGGCGGTGAGTGCGACGCTGCAGGCCCTCGGCCGGCGGTTTGTGCCTTACGTCAACCGGCGGTACGGGCGCACGGGGACCTTGTGGGAGGGGCGCTTTAAGGCCAGCGTGGTGCAGGAGGAAGACAATCTGCTCGCCTGCTACCGGTACATCGAGCTCAACCCGGTGCGCGCCGGGATGGTCGAGCGGCCCGAGCACTATCCTTGGTCGAGCTACCACGCCAACGCCTTAGGTGCCCATGATACGCTCCTCTCGCCTCACCCCCTCTACCTCGCCCTCGGCGCGGCGGCCCCCGAACGCCAGGCCGCTTACCGCGGCCTCTTCCCCGCAGCCCTCAACACACACTTGCTCCGCGACCTGCGCGCCTGCCTACAAACGGGCACCCCGCTGGGGAACGACCGCTTCCGCGCTCAGATCGAGCAGGCGCTCGGCACGCGCGTGGGCTACAACCGGCGCGGGCGGCCCAAGACGAAGAATCCAGCGGAGGACGCGACCTTACAGCGAGAGCAGATCGACCTGGATTTCTAAAAAGGGATCCGACCCTTTTAAGCCCTAAAAAGGATCCGACCCCTTTTAAGCCGTTTTAAGCCGGGGGTCGCGCAAGCCGGAATCATATCGCCCGGGTACAAGCCCCGTCTCTCAGCCCGGCAAACCGGGCAACCTGACGGCGAGCGGTTGAATTTCGACACCAGCGTTTCCATGACTGGGGGGCGGCTGGGCAAGCCCCCGCCAGTCAAGCCCGCTGAGCGTTGCGCCCAAGGACTGGCGCTCGGTCCAGTCCCCGTTGTAGCCCGGAGCCCTCCGATCGTGTCCACCCCGACCCCCACGAGCCCCGGAACGCTGTCCGGCGCGCCGCGCCGCGGCGGGTGCTGACGCCGTGGGTCAGGTCGCTGCCAGCGGGCAGGAGGCCCCGATGAGCCTCGCCGGGCGCGGCGCGTTCGTGCTGCTGCCGGCGACCGGGCTCGCGCTGGTGCTGTGGACGCTCGTCGCGCTGGAGCTCCCCCTGCACTGGGAGCGGGACTGGGTGCCGGCGCTCGGGATCCGGCTCGCGTTCGAGATCGACGGGCTCTCGGCGCTGATGCTGCTGATGATCACCGGGGTGGGGACGGCGGTGTTCGTCTACGCCGGCGGCTATCTCGCCGGGCACCCGCATCAGCGGCGCCTCTACGTCCTGCTGACGCTCTTCATGCTGGCGATGATCGGCGCCGTAACCGCCGACCACCTCATCCTGATCTTCCTCTTCTGGGAGCTGACCAGCCTGCTCTCGTTCCTGCTGGTTGGCTTCAACCACGACCAGGAGGGCAGCCGCAAGTCCGCGCAGCAATCCCTGCTGGTGACCGGTATCGGCGGGCTGACGCTGCTTGCCGGGTTCATCGTCCTCGCCCAGGCGATGGGAACCTGGTCGGTCACCGAAATCGTCGCGCGGGTAGCCGCGGTCGAGCCGACCCCGGAGCTCACCACCGCCGTGGTGTTGATCCTTATCGGGGCCTTCACCAAGAGCGCTCAGTTCCCGTTCCACTTCTGGCTGCCCAACGCGATGGCGGCGCCCACGCCGGTGTCCGCTTACCTGCACTCGGCGACCATGGTCAAGCTCGGGGTGTACCTGCTCGCCCGGCTCGACCCCGGCTTTGGCGAGTGGGCCTTGTGGGAGTGGTCGCTCAAGCTCGCCGGATCGATCACTGCCGCCTGGGGCATGGTGCTGGCGCTGCGGGAGCGGGACCTCAAGCGCATCCTCGCCTGGTCGACGGTAGCGACGCTCGGGACCCTGGTCACCCTGATCGGCCTGCGCGGCGACGGGGCCTCGGTGGCGGTCGGGGCGCTGCTGCTCGCGCACGCCCTCTATAAGGCCCCGCTCTTCTTCGTCGCCGGCAACATCGACCACGGCACCGGCACGCGGGTGATCGACCGGCTCGGCAACCTGCGCCACGCCATGCCCTGGACCGCGGCCGCGGCGCTGCTCGCCGGGGCCTCGATGGCGGGCATGCCGCTCTCCTTCGGCTACGTGGTCAAGGACGTCATCCTAGAGGTGAAGGGCGCGGACGACGTCTTCGCCTTCGCCAAGGCGGCGAACGTCGTGTTTGGCGCCATCGCAGTCGCGGTGGCCGGGGTGGCCGCGATCCGCGTCTTCTGGCGCCACCCAGGGGTGAGCGAGACCTGCGAGGCCCACGAGGGCGGTCCGGCGCTGGTGATCCCGCCGCTCGCGCTCGCCCTGACCGGCATCACCCTCGGGATCTTCCCGTTCATCGCCCACGAGCTGATCGCCAACGCCTCGGTCGCGATGACGCCGGGGACCGAGCGGGTCATCGTCGGCCTGGCGCTCGAGCTCGGCCCGGCGCTTGGGTCGCTGGCAGTCACGCTGGCGATCGGCGTGACGATCTTCTTCCTCTGGGACCCGCTGCACCGGTTGTTCGAGGGCGCGGCCCAGCGCATCGGGCGCATCGGCATGGCCTCGCAGTACGAGCGCTCGCTGCAGGCCATCCCGCGTCTGGCCGCGCGCGTGACGCGGTCGCTCCAGAACGGGTGGCTGCCGGACTATGTCGCGCTCGCCGCCGGGAGCGTCACCCTGGCCCTGGCCGTGCTGATCCTGGTGGGCTCGCCGGACCTGCATCTCCCCGCCTGGGAGCCGCCGAGTGCGGGAGTGGTCGGCGCTGCCTTGTTGATCGCGCTCGGTGCTGTGCTCGCCGCTGTGCTGCGCGAACGCTTCGTGCTGCTGCTGGCGACCGGGCTGGTCGGCTACGGGAGCGCGGTGCTCTTCCTCTACAGCGGGGCGCCGGACGTCGCCTTTACCCAGGTCACGGTCGAGACCGTGTTCGTGATCGTCGTCGCCTCGGTGCTGCTCAAGCTGCGGCGGCTCGGACGCGCCACCAGCATCGCCGAGCCCGCGCTGCGGCCCGGAGCGCTCGCCATCGCCGCCGGCTTCGCGACGGTGGTAACCCTGCTCCTGCTGGCGGCGACCGCCGGGGCCTTCGACCCCGCCATCTCGCGCTTCTTCGCCGAGGCGAGCGTCCCCGAGGCCCACGGCCGCAACGTGGTCAACGTAATCCTGGTCGACTTCCGCGCGCTGGACACCTTGGGCGAGATCGCGGTGGTGATGCTCTCGCTGCTCGCCGCCCTGCCGTTGCTGCAGGCGCTGCGCAGGCACCGCACAGTCGAGGGGGTTCATCGATGAACCGGCGGGTGGTGATCCTGGAGGTCATCGCGACCCCGCTCTACTGGCTGATCCTCGCCGCCTCGGTGTGGGTGCTGCTGCGCGGCCACAACGAGCCGGGCGGCGGCTTCATCGGCGGGCTGGTGGCGGTCGCCTCGGTGCTCTGGGCGGTGGCGCACGGCAGCGAGGCGGCCCGGCGCCGGCTGCCGCTGCGCGACCCGGCGGCGCTGGCGGCACTCGGGGTGGGGCTCGGGGCGCTCGCCGGGGTACCGGCGCTGATCGGCGGCGAGGCGTTCCTCACTCACTGGTGGGGCAAGCTCCCGCTCGGGCTGACCGAGCTCAAGGTCTCGACCGTGCTGCTGTTCGACCTCGGGGTGTATCTCTGCGTCTGGGGGGCGCTGGCGGGCTACGCCCTCGCGCTGCTCGCGATCGACGAGGGAGAGCTACGGGGGCCGCGGCGA
>JALOTB010000024.1 GCA_025458165.1 Chromatiaceae bacterium
TGGTCTTTGACTACCTGCGCATGACCGCCAACTCTCAGCGCCCGCCGCGACCCCGCCCGATCCCCACAGGCCTAACTCGGTAGAACGGATTTGCCCTGCACGCGGCGCTCGCCGGGCTTGCGTTGGCGATCCGTTGGGCGATACTCGCGGGCAGCCAGCAGCGAGCGAGGAGGCAGGCATGATCGGCGAACCCACGAGCCGACGGCGATCGCACGATCGCGCCTGGCGGCGCCGCCCTGGTCATCGCTGCGGCGACTGAGGCGCTGCGATGGCAGAGCTGGCGCTGATCGCCTTTGCCGATGCCGCCACGGTCGCGGCGGTCGTTTCGCTGCTCAACCGGGTCGGGTACCGCGCCCGACGCGGGAAGGCGACGGCTGCGGCTCGCGGCCCGCGGGCCGAGCAGCGCCCACTGGCGGCGCTGCTGATCCTTGGTCGCCCCGACCCGTCGCACGCAGCCGTGCGGGATGAGATCGAGGCGCTCGCCGGACTCCCGGTCCTGGCGCTGCTCGACGACGCCGCCGTCGGCTGGAATGCCGCGCTCATCGACGGCTGCTGCGAGTGCGCGCGCTGGCCCTGCTCGGCTGCCGAGCTCGCCTTCCGGCTCGAGCGGCTGGTGGTGCGGCCTGCCCTGCCGCCAACCCCGGGACCTACGCTCGACCCCGCGCTCGCCGGGATACTGACGCGCCTGAACCTGATCGGGCGATCGCCGGCCTTCTTGGAGGCGGTGTCACGGCTCCAGCTCCTGGCCCGCTGCGACGCCTCGGTGCTGATCGAGGGCGAAACCGGCACCGGCAAGGAGCTGGTTGCCCGCGCCATCCACTATCTCGGCGGACGCGCCGGCGGGCCGTTCGTCCCGCTCAACTGCGGGGCCCTTCCCGACCACCTGGTAGAGAACGAGCTCTTCGGCCATGCCCGCGGCGCGTATACCGATGCGCGTAGCCCCGCTCACGGGGCGATCGGCGAGGCCAGCGGCGGCACGCTGTTCCTCGACGAGGTCGAGGCCCTCTCGGCCAAGGCCCAGGCCGCACTGCTCAGGTTCCTCCAGGACCACGAGTACCGGCCGCTTGGGGCCGCGCGGACCTGCCAATCCGATGCGCGTGTGCTCGCCGCGAGCAACCTCGACCTGCGCGCACTGATCGGGCAGAGGGCATTTCGCCCCGACCTATTCTTTCGCCTGGAGGTCCTTTCGATCAGACTGCCCCCGCTGCGCAGGCGTAAGGGCGACATCGAGCTACTCGCCCGCCACTTCATCGAGCGCTACCGGCATCAGTACGGCGGCGGGCCGCTCGAGCTCGACCGCCGCGCCCTGCCCGGTCTCGACGACTACGCCTGGCCAGGCAACGTCCGCGAGCTCGAGAACCTGGTTCATCGCGCGGTGCTCCTCAGCGACGGCGGGCCGCTCTTCCTAAGTCCCGGCCCGACCCCGGCGCCGCCCGATCCGGCCGCCGCGACACCGATCGACGACATCGACGTTGCCGTGGGTTTCGCCGAGGCCAAGGCGCGGGCGATCGCCGCATTCGAACGGCGCTACCTCACGGCGCTCATGCAAGCCACCGGCGGCAATGTCACGCAGGCCGCCCGACGTGCTGACAAGGAGCGCCGCGCCCTTGGCAAGCTCCTGAAGAAGCACGCGATCGGCTCGGCGCCCGTAACCGGCCGGTAGACCGCGCCCGCATCTTTGCCGGCAGTGCGCCGCTGAGCGCCCGCCCCGAGCGCCGTTGGCCCCTGAACCCCCCGGTCTCTCCTCGACACCCCCGGCCTGTCGCTTCGCCAGGGTGTGCGGCGCACGGGAGGAATGCCGTCCGGCCCGGCGATCTCGGGACCATGCTCCCACGGGTCGCCTGCGACCCGGCCTGGGTCCGATCTGACCCACCCTCGCGAGTCGGCGAGACCCGCCGCAAGCGCACGCCAAGTCTGCCCGGATTCTTTGGGCCCGGCCCATCGGCACCCCCGAGAGACCGGGTCGGACATGACCCGGGGCGCCGCTAACTGATCACCACTTACCAAGAAAACAGAGACATAAGGGTGCCTTCGGAGCTGGCACGAATACTGTAGCCGGCTTGTGACAACCAGATCGAAGGCGGGCACCGATGGCAGAGCGGACGGAGGGCGAATCGGCCTCTGGCGACGGCGCCGAGTCGGCGCGGCCCGGGCAAGATGCCGCCCACCCTGAGATCGCCCGTCTCGCCGCTGAGGTGCTGCGCTATCTGCGGCGCCATCCGGGCGCCGCGGACACCGTCGAGGGAATCGCCGAATGGTGGATCGCCAAGCAACGGCTGGAGGATACCCCGGGGCGCGTGCAGGCGGCCGTGGATCGACTGGTCGCGCAAGGCCTGGTGGAGTCGACCGGTGGCGCCGCCGGGCGCCTGCGCTACCGGCTACGCGATGCCCCCTCGGGCGAGGCCGCGGCGGCGGCCGACCGCCACCAGACGGGGGCGGGTGACTGATCCATGGCCTCTTACCTCGGTGTGCGGGGGGCACTGCGGGCGCTCGAGAGGCACCTCCAGCACCGGCTGCCGGCCGGCTGGCGCGCCGACGCGCTCGAGCCGACGATGAACCCGCCCCCGCGCGTGGAGCTGCTCGGTAGCAGCGCCCTGGCAGGCTCGCTGTCCGGCAACCTGCTCGGACTCTACCCGTACCGGTTGGTCGTCGATGCCCACGGGCGCAACCGACCCCTCACGGTGCCGGGACCGAATGGGGTGATCACACACGCCGAGCTGCCAGTCAACCTGCAGCTACTCGTCATCGCCAACGGCACCAGCGCCCAGTATGAGCTGGATCTGCTGGCCTGGGCGATGATCGAGCTCGCCAACCACAGCCAGCTCGATGCGGCCGACCTCGACGAGGGGGACCCGCACTGGGGTCGCCAGGAGGCCCTCGCAATCCAGCCCACGGATCTCAGCAACGAAGACCTGATGCGGCTCTGGGATCAGTTCGAGGCGGACTACACGCTGGCGGTCCCCTACGAGATCCGTACCGTCCGACTGCGGCTGGCGCCCGAGGACAGCGAGGGGCCGGCTGTCGGCACCCGGGCCTTCCCGCTCGGGACCCTGGAGGAGCACCGATGAGGCCGATGCGCGTCGGCGAAACCCTGGTGCTCCATGCGGCCGACCTATTGCGCTGGCGCGACGGCACCTCGGCCGCGGACCCCAACGACGCCACCGCGATGCGGCTGCTCAACTGGCCGGTGCGAGTCGCCTTCGACGCCCCCCCCGCGGACCTCGCCTGGCTGCATAAGCCGGGACAAACGGCCCTCTGGCGGCGCCCGACGCAGGACATCGTGCACGGGCTCGCGACCGATGCCGACCGCCAGCGCCCAGGGCCGACGCCGTTCGCGCTTCAGGGTACGGTGGTCGACGCGACCGGGGCCTTCCAGCCGCGCCGCTTCTCGCTCATGGCCGGCAGTGCCCAAGGGCACGACCTGGTGCTCTACCCGAGCACACAGGGCACGCGCTTCGGCAGCGGGGGCGGTCTCACCGGCTCGCTGCGCTTCGACCTGCTCGCTCAGCACCTGCCCGACCCCGACGCCGAGCCAACGCCTGAGCCGTTCCTGCTCGATCCCAGGCGGCCGGCGGCCTGGGCGCTGATCGAGGTCGCGGTGACCGTCGGCGATGGCGACCTGAGGCGCTTCCGCGCCCAGGCCGGCCCGCTCGGCGACTTTCGGCTCTCGCTTTGGCGTCTGCCGCCGCTGCCGGCCGGCACCGCGGCCTATGCCGCCGAGCTGAGCGTGCGAGCGGCACTGACTGCGCTCGATCGCGCCCCGCTCGATCCGACCGCGCTGGCCGAGATGTCGGTCGCCAGTTTGCCGCCAGCGCCGGACCCGACCGCCGCCCCGCCAACGCTCCCGGCCGACGCCTTCGGGCCGACGCTCGCGTTGAGCCTGGTCCCCGGCGCGGTACAGCGGGTACCGACCGCCGCACCCCATCGGCTCGCCCTGAGGCCGGCCCCATGACTCCCGCCCAACCTTATCCCCACACGCTCGCCTAAGGAGGCCCGGTGATGCCCGAGTATCTCGCCCCTGGCGTATTCGTCGAGGAAGTCAGCTTTCGCGCCAAGTCCATCGAGGGGGTCGGCACCAGCGTCGCCGGCATCGTCGGCCCCACCCGTACCGGTCCCCTGCGCGGCAAGCCGGAGGTGGTGACCAGCTTCGCCCGCTTCACCCAGGTCTACGGGGACGCCGCCGACCTGACCCTCGGCGGCACGGCGGTGCTCAACCATACCGCGATCGCCGCGCGGGCCTTCTTTGACAACGGCGGCAAACAGCTCTTCGTCGTGCGGGTGGCGCGCCACGTCAACGACACCGATGCCGCGGGCGCCGTCAACGCGCCAGGGGCAGCGACCTTCGCCAGCCGAGCGGACGCCAGCAACCATGTCGCCTTCCGCGCCCGCTTCCCCGGAACCGCCGGCAACTACTGGTTGGAGGTGCTCTGGCGTGCCAGTGCCAACCTGCTTGCCACGGAATACCCGGCGAGCCTCGCCGACGGCGAGACGGCCTTTCTGAACGCGACCGGGCTGCCCATCGCGGTGCGCGATCCGGCGCTCGGCGATGCCGATGTGCCCGACGCGAGCTTCCCGCTGTCGATCCAGGCCCTGGTCACCCGCGAGGGCGACCGCTACCGCATCGTCGGCAACCGCGCGGTGATCGCCGCCGCCGACGGCACCGTTGCCGCGGCGGACCTCGCCCCGGCGGCGGGCGAGGAAGGGGCGTTGATGGCCGCCGCGGTCGTCAATGGGCCGTCGATACAGGTCAGCTTCACCCGGGTGCGCGCTCGCGCGCCGGCGAGTGGACCGCTCGTGGACGGGGTCGCGGCGGAGCTGCGTCTGTCGCGAGAGACCGATCTGTCGAGGCACACCGGCGCCGCGCACTGGGGCCGTCTGCGTGTGCTGCGCGGCACGCTGAACGGGGCTGGCGATCTCTTCACCGTCAGCCCCGGGGGCGTCAACAGCGGGGTCGCGGCGCCGATAGCGGTGCCCCTGTCGCTGCTGGCCGCGGCACCCCCGGGTACCGCCGTCGTGCTGCCGCGGGAGGACTTCGACCTCGACGTGCGCACCCGCTCGGTGAGTGGAGGTCCCGGGGAGGTCGTCTGGTCGGTCGGTAGCCTCAGCACCACGGCCAGCGGCGAGCGCAGCCTCGCGGCCCTGCTGCCCGCGGTCCCGGCGCGGCGCGAGGCGCAACTGATCAATCCCGTCAGTTGCACCATTGGCGCCGCGGCCACCACGCGAGCCCAGGTGCTCGCCGCCCTCGACAGCCTGTTCGAGACCACCTGGCTCGATCCCACCCGCGTCGATGGTCCCCGATATCTGATCGAGCTGCGGGCGGGTAGCGATGGCGCCCCACCGGTGGCCGCCGACTACGCCGGCGAGACCGACATCACGCAGGGCAGCACCGGTCTCGCCGCGCTGGAGGACATCGAGGACGTCAGCATCCTCATGACCC
This sequence comes from Chromatiaceae bacterium, assembly GCA_025458165.1. Lineage (GTDB taxonomy): Bacteria > Pseudomonadota > Gammaproteobacteria > Chromatiales > Chromatiaceae > JALOTB01. The sequence goes on from JALOTB010000024.1 coordinate 5,438, forward strand.
CGGCGGCCGCGGCGGATGCGGACAACCATCAAGGGATCGTGCAGGCGATGTGGGCCCACTGCCGGCGGATGCGCTACCGGGTCGGTATCGTCGACTCGCGCGAAGGCATGTCGCTGTCGGAGGTGCGCGAGTGGGCCGGGCAGTTCCCGGACAACCGCCTCGCGCTCTATTACCCCTGGATCGTCACCTCCGACCCGACCGGCGCGCGCAACAGCATCAGCGTACCGCCGGCTGGGTTTATCGCCGGGATCTATGCCAACACCGATGTGACCCGCGGCGTGCACAAGGCCCCGGCCAATGAGCCGATCATCGGCGCGCTACGCCTGGCGCAGGACATCAACCGCTTCCAGCAGGAGCTGCTCAACCCCAACGGCGTCAACTGCCTGCGCAGCTTCCCCGGCGGCGGCCATCGGGTCTGGGGCGGGCGCACGCTCGATGTGCGCGACCCGGAATGGAAGTACGTCAACGTCCGGCGCTATTTCCTCTACCTGGAGCGCTCCATCGACAGGTCCACGCAATGGGTGGTGTTCGAGCCCAACGGCGAGCGCCTGTGGGCCAACGTGCGCTCGGCGGTCGAGGACTTCCTCTACAACGAGTGGTTCAACGGCCGTCTGCTCGGCGGCTCACCGAAGGCGGCCTATTTCGTCCGCTGCGACCGCAGCACCATGACCCAGAACGATCTCGACAACGGCCGCCTGGTGTGCCTGGTCGGCGTCGCGCCGCTCACGCCCGCCGAGTTCGTGATCTTCCGCATCGGCCAGAAGACCGCCGACGGTTGAGCCGTATTCAACCCAGGGGTCGCAGCGCTTCCGACTTCGTTGTCGTTTTCGTAGTCGTCACCGAGCTTCTGCGATAGCCCGATTACGACTACGACAACGACAACGATTTCGACATCCAACCCGACAACGACAAATCGTAGGCAGGTGAAGAGATGCCCGAGCTCAGAGAGACGCCCTACGGGGCATTCAATTACCTCGTCAATCTCGGCGACGGCTCTGAGGGGGCCGTCATCGGGGGCTTCTCGGAGGTCTCCGGCCTGAACGCCGAGGTCACTGTCGCCGAGTACCGCAACGGAAACTCCCCCGTGAACTACGTCACCAAGGTGCCCGGTATCCACAAGGCCGGCGACGTCACGCTCAAGCGCGGCGTAATCGGGGCCCAGAACCTCTACGACTGGCTCGAGCTTGCCCGTGCCGGGGACCTGAGCGCCAAGCGCAATGTCGAGGTCAAGCTCAAGAGCGAAAACGCGAGCAGTCAGTCCGCCGTGGTCACCTGGAAGCTGTTCAACGCGATGCCGATCAAATGGACCGGCCCGACACTGACCGCCAAGGGCGGCAGCGATGTCGCCATGGAGGAGCTGGTGCTCGCGGTCGAGTACATCGAGCAGTCCTGAGCGCGATGACGACGCCGATACCACCGCTCGACCCCGGCACGCGCCCCTGACCCCGATGGCCATCGAGGGGGAATTGATGGCCGGGCGCGTGACGCTGACGCCGCGTCCAACGCGGCGGCGCGAGCCGGTGCTGGTCGCGGCCATGCTCGGGCACCTACCCGGGCGCGTGCGCCTAGAGCGGCTGCGCCCGGCGGCCCGCGCACTGATGCGCGAGGTCGGGCTCGGCGAGGTCGTCGACCAGCTCGAGCCCCTGGCCCAGCCGCGTCTCTCGCCCGCCGAGCTCGATCGCATCCGCGCCCTGGCCCACGTCCCGGTTCCACTCGCGGCGAGCGCCGAGCTCGACGACATCTTCCCGGACGCCCGCGACGACCGTCAGCCGACCGGCCATCGCAGCCTGCTCGCCGGTACCCGCGCCTGGCTGCCGCAGGCGGTCGACGACTTCTTCGTCAACGGTGGCGAGCGGCTGTGGATCCTGCGCGTCCCCAGTGACGAGGGGCGCGCCGGCTTCCTGCCGCAAACCGCGGCGGGTCTCGCGAGCGCCCTGGCCGCGGCCCCGGCCCGCGACCCTGGGGCCACCACGCGTTGTGACGAGCTCGGGCCGACAGCCGCGCTCGACCTGACGCGCCCGCTCGACCTGCGCGGACTGGCCGCCGTCCTGCCGATCCCCGAGGTCGGCCTGATCGCCGCGCCAGACCTCGAGCGCCTCCTGATCCCCGCGCGGCTACCCGACATCGCTCGGGTCCGAGTCGAGAATGCGGCGCCCCGCTTCGTGCCCTGCGGCACGTCGCTCGACGATGACCACCGTGAGCGGCGTCGCGACAGCGAGATGCCGGCGCGCGTCGCCGATCAGCCCGACGCCAACGAGCCCGCCTGCTCGCTCGCCGTCATCGGCCGCATCGCGGCGACGCTCGCGGCCTGGCGCCCCGATTGCCAATATCTGCACACCCTGCCGCTCGCTTACTCCGCGGCGGCCGGCCAGCCGGCGCTGCATCCCGCCGTCACGTCCGGACTCGCGGCCGTGCGCGGGGGACGCGCCGGCGCACCGCTCAAGCGCGTGCAGTTGCTCTGGCCCTATCTGCGCGGCCCACGCTTCGCGCTCGCGAGCCCGGTCGGCGTCATCGCCGGGCGTACCGCCGCGGTGGCGCGCGCCGAGGGCCCGTGGCGCTCGGTCGCGGGGCGGGCCCTCAGCACCGATGCGGCACCCTGGCCGCCGGTCGGTCTACGCACGGTCGAGGCGCTGTGGGCATCGCCCGGGGTCGGCGTCCTGGTACAGCGACGCGGGCGTGTGGAGCTCGAGGACGAGCGCCTCGCGGTACCGGCGCTGCACGCCGACGACTGGGCGCCGGCCTGGGGCGACGCCGGCGATATCCGCCGCTACGACGGTTACCGCGCCGGCGAGGTGGTGCGCTTCATCGGGTTCCTGCTGCGCCGCCTGCGTGCGCTCGGCGAGCGGTTGGTGTTCGACCTCGACGCCCGCGACCCGCGTCCGCGCCTGCTCCTGGATGACCTGTGCCGCGGCCTGCACGCCGCCGGGGCGCTGCGCGGTGCGCTGCCGGAGGAGGGCTATCGGCTGCGCGAGGGGGTCGCCGCCCCGGGGGTGATCGCCTGGGACATCGAGCTGGCACCGGCCTTCCCGATCGACCGGCTGCGACTCAGCTTCGTCAACCGCGACGGCGAATGGCAGGCGGGTCTGTTGCAGGAGCGGGTCGGCTCGGGGGTGTTGAATGGCTGATCTGTTCATCCCGTTCCGCTTCCTGGTGACCCTGTATTCGGCTGACAAGGCCGACGGTGCGACCGCGGCCGACACGCCGGAGGCGCGACGCGAGGAGACCGGCGAGGTCCTCTGCGGTGGGCAGTTCAGCGAGGTCACGGGGCTGGAGGTGACGATGACCCCCAAGACCATCACCGAGGGCGGCCGCAACTGGGGGGCGTTGCAGCGCAGCGGACCGACCAGCTTCAGCGCGGTCACGCTAAAGCGCGGCCTGACCACCATCAATGACCTCTGGGCCTGGTTTGACGTGACCACCCGCGGGGCCAACTACGGCTATCGGCTGCGCGGCGAGATCACCATGCTCGGCAATCCGCAGGGCGGGCCCGGCAGCGCACCGGTGCCGGTGCTGACCTGGAGGCTCAGCAATGTGCTCCCAGTCAAGTTCAAGGGACCGGACCTGTCGGCCACCGCGAACCAGGTCGCCATCGAGGAGCTGCAGTTGGTCCATGAGGGCCTCGAACTGATCCGCCCGGGGGCCTGACATGACCGAGCCGACGCGTGCCAAGCTGTTTCCGGTCGAGGGACCGGCCGATCGGGGCGACCCGGCAAACGCGATCGACGTGCAGTTCAACCCGATGACACTGAAGGTGGCCTTGTCCAATTCGCTGAAGGCGAGTGAGGGCTCGGAGAACGGCAGTGCCGCGCAATTCGTCGACAAGAGCACCTCCACGCTGACCGTCGAGCTCCTGTTCGACACCAGCATCGAGGACAGCGACGTGCGCCTGAAGACCAAGGCGATCGCCGAGGCCTTCATGAAGCCGGTCGAGTCCGGCGACCAGCAATTGGCCCCCAAGCGCTGCCTGTTCCAATGGGGCGCCTTCGAGTTTGTCGGCATGATGGCGAGCTACGACGAGACGCTGGACTTCTTCTCGCCTGAGGGCACGCCGCTGCGCGCCACGCTCGCGATCAAGCTCAACGAGGACCGCTACCAATTCCGCCAATCGGCGGCCCGCAAATCCGCCCGCGAGACACCGACCTTCGGCGGGGCCGCGGCCGACAGCGCACCGGCGGCGAACAAAGGCGCCGGTCGGGACGAGCGGGCCTGGCGCGACACGGCCTTGTACAACGGCCAGGAGAGCCCGCGCCAGTCGGCGCCCGGCGGCCTCGCGGTTCCCGGCCTGACCGCGACCGCCGCGGTGGGCATGCAGGCCGAGGTCGGCCTAGGCGTCGGCGGTGGACCCACGGCGGCACCCAAGCCCGACATCGCCGCGCCGGGCTTCAGCTACGGGGCCTCGGCAACGCTTGGCACCATGATCCCTGGCGCCTTCTCTCCGGGGGCCGTGTCAAGCATCGGGCCGCCGCCGGCGGGGACCGGCTCGCCGGTCGCCGGCGGGGCCGGCGCCCGCGCCCGCACCAGCGTGGGGTTCGACTGATGCCGCTCCTGATCGACGAGCTCGAGCTGACCCTCGTCGACGAGGCGGCGGACGCGCCGGGCGGCGCGGGCGACGGCACCGCGCGCACGGCCCCCGGCGCGACCCTGACCCCGCTCGAAGGGGATGAGGTCGCGCTCGCCGCGATCCTCGACCTCATCCGTGAGCGCCGCGCGCGGCTGCGGGTGGACTAAGCCGATGGACGCCGCCTATGTCAGCGCCCGGCCACGGATTGCGATCGACGGCGAGACCCGCGCCGACCTCGGCTCGGCGCTGCGGGCGCTGACCGTGAACCGGCCGCTCAACGGCATGGCCCACGCCGAGCTACACCTGGTGTTCTGGGGCGCGGCCGACGACGACCCGGGGCCGAGCTACCGGTTTCTCGACGTCGCACTCGGCACGCGGCTGACAGTCGCGTTCGGCCAGGACGCGCCGGTCGAGGTCTTCAGTGGCGAGATCACCGCCCTCGAGGAGCGCTACGGCGGCGGCGCGCCCCGCCTGGTGCTGCTCGCGCAGGATCGCCTGCACCGGCTGGCCCGCCAGCGGCGCAGCCGCAGCTTCGAGGACCAGAGCCTCGACGCGGTCATCGCGGCGATCGCGAGCGATGGCGGGCTCGCGGCCGATGCCAACGTCTCGACGGTCAGCGCGACCTGGCACCAGTTGAACGAGAGTGATCTCGGGTTTCTGTTGCGGCTGCTCGCGCCCTTCGGCGCTGCGCTGCGCCTGGATGGGGAGACCCTGCGCGCGCGCCCCGAGGCGCCCGATCCGGCACCGATCGAGCTCGACACCAACGACAACGCGCTCGACGTGCGCCTGATCGCCGACCTGGCCCAGCAGCCCGGCGAGGTGCGTGTCCGCGGCTTCGACCCGGCGACCGATGAGGAGCTGGACGCCAGCGCCGGCACGCCGACCAGCCCCGGCGACGGCCAGAGCGCCGGCGACCTGCTCGCTGGGCTCGGCTGGCCGGCCGTCGAGCCGCTGCCGCGCCCTTTCCCTTGGCGGCAGGGGCTCGCCGATGGCTTCGCGCAGGGTGCGCTGGACCGGCGCGCGCACGGCTTCGTGGCGGGGGAGATCCGCTGCGTCGGCGATCCGTCGCTCGCCCCCGGCCGCGAGGTGGACCTGTCGGGGACGACGGCGCGACTCGCGGGGCGTTACCGGGTGGTCCATTGCGTGCATCGCTTCGATGCCGCCGACGGCTACCGCAGCCATCTGCGCGTCGCCCGCGCGGGCCTCGGGGTCTGAGGCCATGTCCGCGACCGGCCAGCACGCCCCCGGAGAGCTCCATGCCCTGCACCTCGGGCGCGTCGTCGAGAACCGCGATCCGGACGGGCGCGGGCGCGTGCAGGTGCTGCTGGTCTCGCTCGGCGTCGAGGTCTGGGCCAGTGTCGCAACCCCCTCCGCCGGCAGCGGGTACGGTGTCAGTTGCCTGCCGCGGCGCGAGGAGATCGTCGTCGTCGCCTTCATCGCGCCCGAGCTGCCGCTGGTGCTCGGCAGCCTGTGGAGCGGCGCGGGCTCGGCCCCCACCGAGGCCGACCCGGTCGATGACGTGTATCTGCTGCGCACGCCCGCCGGGCTGGTCGTCGAGCTCGACGACGGCGACGGCCCGAGCCTGACGCTGAGGACACCGGCCGGCTACAGCATCGCCATCACCGACGGCGACGGTGGCGAGATCGCGATCACCCGCGGCGGCCAGACCGTCACCCTGACCCCAGCCGAGATCCGCATCGAGTCCAGTGGCCCGGTCAGTATCCAGGCCGGCGGCAGCGTGGATGTCCAAGCAAGTGCGGTGAACGTCAGCGCCGGCATGGTCAAAGTCGACGCCGGCATGTCGAAGTTCAGCGGCGTAGTCCAGGCCGACACGGTTATTGCCAACGCCGTGGTCGGGACTTCCTACACCCCGGGCGCCGGGAACATCTGGTAACCGCCGATGCCCTCGCTCCCGGTCCCGCGTCCCAATCCTGCCCGTGCCAGGCCGGAAGTGACCTTCACTACGCCGTTCTACGCGGGCGCGGGCGCCGCGGGCGTGCGACTGCACCGGTACCTGGACAGCGAGTTCATCCCGCGTTTTTTGAGCGACCTCAGCGCCGGACGCCTCGCGGACCCGACCACCGAGGACTGGTGGCGGACCGACCGATTCAGCCCGCACGGCGACGACCTGGTACTGCGGCTGCCGATCCATCGGGCCTTCTATCTCATTGCCTGCGAGCTGGTCTGCGACCGCCCGCCACGGCCGGCGCTCGACCCGGCTCGCATCCGCTCGGCCGGCTTCGTGATCCGCCGCCGCGCCGGCACCGCGCCGGCACCCACCCCGGGCGGGCGCCGCGCCGGCGACGTGCTCGCGAACTGGCGGGCGCGCCTCGGCCCGACCCCGTCGACCTGCCCTGGTGCGCCAACCGAGCCTGCCCGGACCGCAACCCCGGCGCTGACGCCGGTCGACACCGGGCTGGCCGCGAGCGCGCCGGGCGCCCTGCCCATCGCGGTCGCCGGCGCCGCCGACGCGCGCTGGATGATCGAGGACGGTGAGCCGCTCGGCTGGCAGCGAGCGGCGCTGAGCGACCTGGGCGCACCCGAGCCCGACCCGGACCCGAGCCGGCGGGTCGCGGCGCGCCGCGGCGCCGGCGGCCGGCCCCCGGCGCGGCCCGCGCTGGCCTACACCGGTGAAGAGACCCACCCGCTGCATCCGGTGCTGGTCCGCGATGCCAGCGGCCGGCCGCACACCATCCTCTACGGTTTCCTGCCCCTCGGTGGTCAGGCGCTCGCCATCGGCAGCCCGTTTGACGCCGCCGACGAGGAGGCCGCCCTCGCGGCCGACCGGGCGCTCCTGAGCTGGCCGTTCGGGCACCGCGGCCGCGCCGAGCTGACCTGGCAGGCCGCCGATGGCGCTCTGGTACAGGACGGGCGACCGAGCCGGGCCTGCTTCGAGCTGCTGGAGCTCCTGGTCAACCGTTATCACCTCGGTGAGGCGGGCGCGGCGGGCGCGGAACCGCTCAATGACGACCTCGGCAAGAGCGCGGCGCAGTTGCGCTTCGTCCAGGCGCCCCCCTTGCCGCCGCTGCCCTCCGGCACCCCGTCCCCGCCACCGCCCGAGGTATCCCGCTTCTCGCTGCTGGACTACCTGACCGACTGCTTCGCGGCCGGCATCGACAACCCGCTCGCGGCATGGCTCGCCGCGCGCCGCCAAGCGATCGACGCGTCCGGCGGCACGCCGCCCGCGGTGCTCGCCGAGCGTCTCCCGCGACGGCCGGCCGACGGCACGGGAGAGCTGGCCGGCTTCGCGCTCCGTATCGCCTGCGCCGATGCCGAGGAATGGCGACTACTCCTCGGCCAGCGGCTACTCGATCAGGCGCGGCGCACCGGCTCCGAGCTGTCGCTGCCGAAGTTCCGCCAGGCGCCGGACGACCTCTACCAGGTGATCCCCTTCGTACGCAGCGTCGATGACGCCGGCTGCGAGCGCCTGACCTGGGCCCCTGCGGCCATGCGCAGCGCGCCGTTTCGCGTCGCCGCACCGTTCGATCCCGACGCCAGCCGCCCGACGCTGATCCAGATGCCCGGCCTCGGCGACCTCAAACGCGGGCTCGCGAAGGGCGCGGCGATGCTGGTGCCGCCCGATACCGCTCGGCTGCTCGGTGCCCTGAATCTCGACAAGGGGGCCGCCCCGGGCGTCGCGCCCGAGTCAGCGCCGCCAGGGGGCGGCCTCGGGGTCCAGATGATCTGCTCGTTCAGCCTCCCGATCATCACGCTGGTCGCGATGATCCTGCTGATGATCATGGTGATGCTTCTAAACATCGTCTTCTTCTGGCTGCCGTGGGTGAAGATCTGTCTCCCCTTTCCGAAGCTGAGGTAGCCGTGATGCCCCTAACCGTGTCATTCAACCCTTGTCCGCGACCATGGATCGCGCCGCACGCGCGCCCTGCCGCGGGATACCGTTCAGAGGTGATGCGATGACCAGCGTCGTGCCGTTGATCCAGAGCTGGCCGCTCGATGGGATCGATGCCAACGGCCGGCTGGCGGCCGCGCGCGACGACGAGAGCGTGCGCGAGGTGATGCTGAGCATCCTGCTGACACGCCCCGGCGAGCGGCTGATGCGCCCGCAGTTCGGCGCCGGCCTGCTGGATTTCGTCCACCAACCGAACAATCAGACCACGCGCGCACTGATCGCCAATCTGGTCAAGAAGGCGATCGGGGAATGGGAGACCCGCGTCGTCGTGCTCGGCGTCGAGGTCTCGCCCGACCCGGATGACCCGGCCGAGGTGCATATCGAGGTGCAGTATCGGCTGCGCCATGCAACGGTCCCGCAGGGCCTCGGCCTGAGCCTGAGGCTGGGTGCCGCCGGCCGCTGAACGCCAACCCCCTCCCGGAGCGACCAAGATGCCCCTACCGGTCCCGAGCCTGGATGACCGCCGCTTCGACGACTTGGTCGCCGAGGCCGAGGCGCGGCTCCGCGCACACCTGCCCGAGCTGACCCAGATCGCCCCGGGCGATCCGCTGCACGCGCTGGTCGATCTGCTCGCCTGGCTGACCGAGACCATCCTGTATCGCGCCAACCTGATCCCAGAGCGCCAGCGGCGGGTGCTGCTGAACCTGTTGCAGGTACCCTTGCGTGCGGCACGCCCGGCGCGCGGCCTGGTCTGTATCGATGCGAGCCCGCGCAGCGCGCGTCTGCCGGGGCTGCTGCCCGAGGGCAGTCAGCTCACCGGCGCCGGGCAGACCGTAACGACCATCGGCGAGGTCCGCCCGACCCCGCTCGCGCTGGTCCCACTGATCAAGGAGGCAATCGACGCCGCGACGCTGGCGGCGATGGGGCTGACCCAGCAGGCGCTCAAGGACCAGCACGGCCTCGGCGCCGCGGACCAGGTGGCGGCCTTCGCGCCGCGTGCGTTCGCGTCCGAGCGTGAGCCGTTGAGCCTCGCGACCAGCCTCGACGGCTTCTACTACCTGGCCCTGCTCGCACCGCGTGAGCTGGCCGCCCGCATCGATGAGCTACGCGCCGCGCTGGCCGGGCAGACACTCAACCTCGCGCTGGCCCCGCTCGACGATCGCCCCGGCGAGCGCGCCGACAGCGAGGCGTTGCGCGACCGCCGGCTGGTATGGGAGTTGCTGACTGAAGACCTTGAAGGAGCCGGCGGCGACGCCGACGGGCTGTTGACGGTTCCCTTGGAGGTCCTTCACGACAGCTCCGGTGGCGCGCGGCGCCCGGGGGTGGCCCGCCTGCGGCTGCCACCGAGCGCACCACTGCTGCAGCCGCTCCTCGTCCCGGACCCCCTGTTCGCCGGCGTCGGCGAGCGCCCGCCCGAGCTGCCGGCCCCGCTGCCGCCCGAGCGCGTGGTCTGCTGGCTGCGGCTGCATTGCCCGGAAGAGCCCACCCTGCCGCTCGGCTACCTCGGCATCAACGGCGTCGAGGTGGTTGGGCAGGCGACGCGGCGGGACTTGATCATCGGCGTCGGCAGCGGCCGACCCGGGCAGGTCGTCGACTTGCCTGATCGCGACATCGACCCGGCCGAGATCGAGCTCGACGTCGAGCAGCCAGCCGGCTGGGAGCGCTGGCAGCGCGTCGAGGTGCTGACCGGGCGGGGCGCCGACGAGCCGATCTACCGGCTCGATGCCCAAGCCGGCCAGGTGACCTTCGGGGACGGCCAGCACGGGCGCCGCCCACCGGAGCGCCGGCGCATCCGCATCGCCCGCTATCGGTTCGGCGGCGGTAGCGGGGGCAATCTGCCGCCCCAATCGCTGACCAGCGTGGTCGGCGCCAGCCGGCTCGGCGTCCGCCAGGAGCGTGCGCTTAGCGGCGGACGCGATGGCGAGTCCGTCGTCGACGCGGAGCGGCGCATCCCGGAGTTCCTGACCCACCGCAACCGCGCCGTCACGGCGGAGGACTTTCGCCTGCTCGCCACCGGCAACCCGCTGCGCCCGGTCGCGCGCGCCGAGGTGATCGCGGGGCTCTTGCCGGGCAGCAGTCTCGCGACCCTGCGCCGCGACATCCCCGGCGTGGTCAGCGTGTTCGTGATCCCCCCGGGGCAACCGGAGCTCGCGCGCACACCGCGCCCGACCCAGGGGCTGCTCAACGACCTGTTCACCTGGCTGGTGGATCGCGTGCTGATCGGCACCGAGCTGTTCGTGCTGAGCCCGCGGTACATCCCGCTCGCGGTCGGGGTGCGGGTGCGCGTGCGCGACCCGGCCACCGAGCAGGAGACGCTGGCGGCGGTGCGCCAGGCACTGGTCGACTACCTCTGGGTGCTCGCCCCCGGCGGCAGCCTCGGCGGCGGCTGGCCGTTCGGCGAGCCGGTGCGCGGGGCGGAGCTCGAGACCCAGGTCGGGCGGGTACCGGGCGTGCGCGAGGTCGGCCCGCTGGTGCTGTTCACGATGCGCGAGGGCGTGTGGCAGTCGCTCGGTGAGGGCGCCGTGCTCGACCTGGAGGACTTCGATGTACCAGACCTGCGCGGGGTCAGCGTGGTCACGAGCGGCCTGCCCGACCTGCCCGGCGGGCTGCAACCGGCCGCACCGGGGCTCGGTGGTAGCGGCGGGTCCGGCGGCGGCGCGGGGGCTGGCGGCCGCAGTGTACCGGCGCCGGTGATCCCCGAGCTCTGCTGATGGACGTCAACGGCACGCCGTACATCCTGTTGCGCGGACCCGCGGAGCTCGCGCACGGCTCGTCGGCGTTTACCTGGGACCCCCGCCGCGGGGCCTTCACCCTGCGCCAGGCGCAGCAGCTGCGGCTGCCGCGGGTCCCGGTCGCGGACGCACGCTCGGCCTGGGCCGCGGCCAGCGCGATGGTACGCGACCCCTTCGGCCAGGTCGCGACGATCGAACGGGTCGAGCCGGGCACCGGAGGGGCGGCCGGTCCGGACCGCGATCACGTCGTCGTCGATGCCGCCCGCGGCGTCGCGCCGCTGCGCGACGAGGAGCTTCGCCTGGTCGCCGCACCGGAGCCGGCGATGCGGCTCATCGACCTCGCCCTCGGCGGCGCCCCGGACGACGCCCGCCTGGTGCTCGGGTACAGCGACGGCGCCGGGCACCACGGCCTGATCCAGTTCCACCTCGGGCGCCGCTGGCAGCAGGTGCTGCACCCCGAGCTGCCGGCCGCTCCGGTGCGCGCGATCGTCGCCCCCGAGGGCGCGGTCTGGTGCGTCACCACCACCGCCCTCTGCTACGGCACCGGCGGGCCGCTGCCGTTGCCCTATCGGCCCCAGCCGTTGCGCTTCGAGCCCGAGACCATCAACCCGCATCCATTCGCGCTGCGGTGGTCGCGTCCACTGCCGGCGGATCTGCGCCCGCTCGCGCTCTGCGCCGATGCCACGCGCCTCTACCTGCTCGCCGAGGACTGGCCGGGCTGGGAGGGCGACCCGGACGCCGGCGCGGGGCTCGGCACCCAGCGGGTGCTGACCCGCCCGCGCGATCCCGACGCGGCGGCACCCTGGACCGACTGGCCGTTGGCGCCGGAGGTCCCCTACGTGATCGACCTCGGCGTGCTCGCCGAGGGTCGCCTCGCCGCGCCGGCCCCGCGCGAGGCCGGCGATGCGCGTTTCGAGCGGCGCGACTGCCCGGTCATCGAGCTCCACCAGCACCCCGACAGCGGCGTGCGCAGCGCCCGGCTCGTGCTGGAGCGCTATCCGCGCCAGGAGATCGGTTCGCCGCGGCTGGTCACCAACGTCGAGGACCGGCTCTACTACCAGGCCTCGGCCCGCGCCGGTAGCGCGCCGCGCCCGCGGCTGCTCACGGCCCTCCCCCGCCCGGAGTTCCCAACCGCGGCACAGGTCACCTTGAGGCTCGGTGCGCGCGGCGAGGGACTCGACGGCGGGCGCCCGGACACCCCCTGGCACCGCATCTACATCGACGGCTGCATACCACCCGGCTGTCGGCTCAGGCTTTTCGCCAAGGCCTACAATGACCCGAGCCCGGCCGCCCGTGCCGCGTTGCCCTACGAGGAGCAGCCCGCGCCCTTGTGGAGCCCGATCGGCTCGGAGCTGCCTTTCCACGCCCCGATCGCGCCGAGTAAGCCGGGGGAGAGCGGCCTGTTCGAGGTGCTCTTGCAGCATCGCAGTGGGGCCGTGCGCACGCTGACGGGTCGCTACCTGCAACTGCGCATCCGCATGGAGGGCGACGGGCATCACACCCCGGCGATCCACGCGCTGCGTGTCTACGCCCCGCGCTTCTCCTGGCAGGAGGCCTGGCTGCCGACCCTGTTCCGGCAGCAGGCCGAGCGCGACGCCGATCCGGCGCTGAATCAGGGCCCAGCCAACGGCGCCGACGTGCGTGAGCGGCTGCTCGCGGCCTGCGAGGGGCTGTTGACGCCGATCGAGGCCCGCATCGCGGCCTCCGAGGCACTGCTCGACCCGGCTACGGCCCCGACCGCGCTGCTGCCGGTGCTCGCCACGACGCTCGGCATCCGGCTGCCCGCGGACTGGCCGGACGAGCGCCGCCGGCGGTTACTGGCAAGCGGCTGTCTGCTGCAGCAGTGGCGCGGCACCTGGCCGGGCCTGCGGCTCGCGCTCGACATCGCGACCGACGGCGGGGTCGCCCGCGGCGAGGTGGTCCTGGTCGAGCATTTCCGCCTGCGGCGCACCTTCGCGACCATTCTCGTCCTTGACTTGGAGGACCGCGATCACCCGCTGACGCTCGGCACCGGCGAGAGCGGCAACAGCATCGTCGGCGACAGCCTGATCCTCGCCGATGGGGCAAGCCGCGAGCTCTTGGCCCTGCTGGCCCCGGAGCTGGCCCCCGAGCTGGTCGCCGCCGGGCCGGCCGATACCCCGCTCGGCGCCGGCAGCCGCGATGCGCGGATCATCGCCGCCTTCTTCGACCGCTATAGCCACCGCGTCAGCGTGCTGCTGCACGGCCCCGGGCGCGCCCGCCGCGCGGCGGTCGAGGCGGTGCTCGCGACCGACCTGCCGGCGCACCTGCACGCGCGGATCATCGAGACGGACCGGCCGTTTGTGCTCGGACTTGCGCCGCTGCTCGAGATCGACACCTTCTTGACCACCACCCCCCCGCCGCGCCGCGCGACGCTCGACGACACCTGGCTCGGCCACGAGGGCGTGCTGACCAACCCGGTCGCGCTGTCGCCGCGCGACCTGAACGCGCGCGGCCCGGCCGCCTGACGCCGAGGGAGACCACCCATGACCACCGCGACCGATACCGCAACCTTGCGTGCCGATGCGGCGCTGGCGGAGCCGCTGCGGCGGGTCGCCTTCGAGGCCGGGATGCTGCTCGGGATCGAGGCGACCCGCGACGAGCAGGCCTATCACCGCCGCCGCCTCACCCGCGGGCAATACTGGCTGCACGGGGCCGGGACCGTCGCCGGGCTACGGGTCGCGATCGAGCCGACCGCGCCCGCCGATGACGAACCGGCGGACACCGACATGCCGGTGCGCCTCACGGTCTCGCCGGGCGTCGGCATCGACGGCCTGGGCCGCGAGCTGCTGCTGACCGAGACCCACTGCTTGGATCTGCGCGCCTGGCTGCGGGCGCAGGATCGGCCCTGGCTGCTCGGCGGCTTCGACGACACGGCCGACCGGCTGCACCTCGGCGTCTTCGCCCGCCACCAGGACTGCCCGGTCGGGCTGCAACCGGTGCTCGCACGCAAGCTCAACCTTGGCACCGACCCGGTGCAGCCGAGCCGCATCGCCGACGCGGTGGCGCTCGAGCTCGACCTGCTCGACCCGGCCGCCGCGCTCGAACGGCTCGGGCCCTGGCCGCTGCACGGTCCGTTGCAAGGCGCGGCGGCCGGTCCGCTGCCCGATCTCAGCGCCGAGGAACAGGCCGCGCTGGACGCGCTGCCCGCCGGCGCGGACGGCGAGCGCGCACGCCTCGAGCTCAGACTGCGCCTGTTGCACCTGTTCGACACCCCCTGGGCCGCACCGGCGCTCGCGGCCGACCTGCTGCGCTTGGTCCGGGTGCCGCTCGCCCGCCTGACGCTGCGCACCGCCGACCCGGCGACCGAGCTGGTCGTGAATCCCGGCCGGATCTCGATCGACAACCTCAGCCGCCCGTTCGTGCCGACCGCGGCGCAACTGGCGGCGCTCGCCCTCGCTGGCTGACGCGCACCCCCGTGCCGAAACCCTCACCCCGGAGACCGCGATGAGCACCATTCCCGGCTTCGCCCCGATCGGCAACCTCGCGCCGCCGATTCCGGGTCTCCCGGATCAGGCGGATTTCAACCCGCTGCTGACCCGCACGCATTACTTCGACGGGCGGCTGCTCACCGCGGCGGACCTGACGCGCGAGCAGCTCTACCTCGACCAGCGCCTGCGCGAGGTCGGCGCCGCGCTCGGCAGCGGCGTCGTCCGCGGGCTCCGGGCACGTCTGGCCGGCGGACGCGTAACCATCGAGCCGGGGCTGGCGATCACCGCCGCCGGACGGGTGCTGGAGCTGCGCGCGCCACTCACCGTCGACCTCAACAACCGCGCCAAGCTGGCCGGCCTCAACGACGGGCGTTTCGCCCATCTACCCCACGGCCTGTTCGCCCTCATCCTGGGCTATGCGGAGCGCCCGAGCGGCGTCGCCGAGGTCTTCCCGCGCGACCTCAACGAGCGCACCGCGCAGCACGACGTCGACGAAGAGGGTGTGCAGGCGGCCCTGCTGCCACTGCCGGTGCCGCTGCCGGCCGCCGGCGAGCTGGCCCTGCGCGCGGGCCTGATGCGGCTCGCCAACGAGGGCACACTCGACGGGATCGGCCTGCCCGAGGACGCGGTCGCGCTCGGCGTGCTCGCGATCAGCGGTGACGCCGCGCGCTGGCTGGACCCCACGCTGTTGCGCCACCCGCCGCGCACGCTGCCGGTCAACGGCGAGCGCCAGGCCGATCTCAAGACCCAGTACGAGGCCCTGCTCGGCGACGTGCTCGCCGCCCGCCTGCCGCTCGACGGCGACTTCGCGGCGGGCGACTACTTCCGGGTGCTGCCACCGGCCGGCCTGGTGCCACGCGCCGCGTTCGATCCGGTGGCCGGCCGCCAGCGCTTCTTCCCGGCGCACTATCAAGTCTCGATCGCGCCGATCCGCCTCGCCGACCTCGACCTCGTCCAGCAGGAATCGCTGCGGCTGCCGCCGATCGACCTCGCCCGCGACGAGCCGGTGGAGGTCATCGTGCTGGTACCGCTGGCAGACCTGGCTTTCGGGCAGCTCACCGCACCGCTCGTGCGCGGCCCGGATGCGACGCCCGGCGCGGTGCCAAAGTCGCCGCCATTGCGCCTGCCGCACCTAGACCCCCTCAGCTTGCGCCTGTACCCCCTGCCGCCGGTGCACGCGCAGACCAGCGATCGCGACGCCTGGCAGGCGCTTTGGGAGGCCGTGACGGGCGATACGCTGGCCTTCGTGCGGCGGCCGACGCGCGTCGCGGAGACCGGCGTCAGCGCGATCCGCATCGCGGTCGGCGCCCCGAGCGAGCCGGCCGAGGAGGAGGCGCCGGGCACGGCCCTCCCCCCGCCGGGCGACCTGGTCGAGCTGGTGCTCGACGAGGACGCCCTCTTGCTCCGGCGCCTCGGGCTCGCACGGCTCGCCGAGCTGCGCGCCCCGCCCGACGACGTCGGACGCGCAGCGCTCGCGGAGCTGCGTGCCGACTTCGGCGGCGAGGCCGGGCTGGTGCTGGCGTCGGTCGAGTTAATGGCCCTGATCGAGCGACGCTTCGACCCGGTGCTCTGGCCGACGCTGCTCGCGACCGCCCGCGCCGGCACACTGACCAGCCTGCGCGACCGGCTGGTCGAGCGCCGCGCAGCCGAGACCGAGGACGCCGCGCAGGCCGTCGCGGACGGCCAGTCCCCGCCGGCGCCGGCAGCGACCGACGCGCTCATCGACGAGCTTGCCGCGGCGCTCGGTCTGCCCGACACGCTGCGGCTGCGTTGGCGCGAGGTCGGCGCCGCGGCCTGAAACAGCCCGCACCCGAGGCGACACCGATGACGATGATCCGGCTCACCGCGCCCTTGGCGATGTCCGAGTTCCTGGCCCGCCCGCGGCTCTTCCCTGGCCGACACCTCGGCGAGGACGAGCTCGACCGGCTCCAGGCCTACGCCGATGCCCGCCTGGCGCCACTCACCGCGACCAGCCGGCCCGGCATCCTGACCGGGCTCGGCTGCCGCGCAGGCGACGCACCGGAGCGCCGCGGCGCGCGCGTGCTGGTCGAGCCGGGCCTGGCGGTGGCCGGGGACGGGCAGTTGGTCGGACTCTTCGTCGCCGCCCAGGCGACCTGGGCGGGCCTCGTCACGGCCTGGCTGCGCGAACAGCGCGCGAGCGACGCGGTCGGCGTGTACTACCTGGTCCTCAAGCGCGGGCTGGGCGTCATCGACGCCGGCGCGGCCGTCGACCCCTGCCAGCGCGCCGAGCCGGACCCGCTGCGCGACCTGCGCCGCGAGGTGCTCGGCACGCTGGGCCTGCGGCGGCTCGCGGTCGACCCCGCGGGGCTCGCGGCCATGACCCCGGCCCAGGTGCAGAACCAGGTCGCGGCCCGGCACGTCGACGGCGCGTTCCTCGGCGGGCTCGGCGGCGCGGTGCCGCTCGCGCTGCTCGCGGTCTCGGTGCGCGCCGGCGGCCCCCCGCTCGCCGAGCTGGACCCGGCGCGGGTCGATCAGCGGTTTCAGGTGGACTGGTGCGAGCCCGCGGCGGGGCGCTACCTGGCGGTCCCGCACGCTGGGGCACGCGTGCTCTTCGAGCAGGTGCAGACGGCCTGGCGGGCGGCCGTCGAGCGCGCGCTGGCGGCGCGGCCGGCGGACGCTGCGCCGTTCGACCTCGCGGCGGCGCTGGAGTCGGGGCTCAGGCTCGACTTCCTGCCCGCCGCTGGCGCGCTGCCGCTCGCGCTGCTCGAGGCGGCCGACCAGCCGCGCCCGCGACTGCGTTGGCTGCCGCAACACCTGGCGGTCGACATGGTGCCGGTGCCGGAGGAGGCGGTCGCCGAGCTGATCGAGCGCGAGCTGCCGCGGCGGGTGCTCGACCTCCGCCGCCCGACCGGCGACCGCATCCGGCTGCTGCTCGCGGTCAACGAGCCGGACTACCGGCCGGACCTGCTCGACTTCCCGGCCATCGACGCCGAGCTCGTCAAGGACCTCTACCGCACCCACCTGCGCGCCTACCAGGCCTGGCGCGACTGGCGCATCGGCTTCGACGCGCTCTACGCCGTACAGGCCGCCGCGCTGCTCACGCCCGCCGAGGTCCGCGCCCTGGCGTTTCCCGCGGTGCTGCCGCAGCCGGTCCGCCCCGGGCAGTTCTACGCCGAGCTGATCCGTTCGGAAGGCGGCAAGCTGCCACTGGTCGAGGGCCGCCCACCGCACCCGTACGACGACGGGACCCCGCCGGCCCCGGCGTTCTATCACGCCTGGCTCGTCAACGGCGAGCCACCCGCAGTGCCGGCGCCGCAGGACGACGGCCTGGTGGTGCGCTATCGCGCCACGCAGCTCGACCTGGAGCGGCTCGACCATCGCATCCGGGCACTTCGCGCACGGCTCGAGAAGCATCGCGACTACCTGCTGCTGCAACGCCAGCAGCTCGACGCGCAGACCGTCTCGCTGGCCGCCCTCGGGGGCGGCGTGGCCGGAGACGGCAGCGGCCTGCAAATGGCTCGCTGGCTACCGTTCACCAAGCTGCGCGACAAGGCGGTGGCGGGCGAGGCCCCCGCCAGCGACGCAGACGCGCCGCAACCGCCGGCAGCGCCGAGCGCGGTCGGCCTGAGCGCGAGCCTGGCGGCGCCGAGCCTCCTCGCCGGCGTGTCGATCCGCGACCTGGGGCAGCCGCAGCCGTTCGCCAGCAAGGCGGTGCTCAATCGGACTGCCGCCGTGAGCCTCGGCCGAGACGCACTGCGGCTGGCGGGACTCTCCACCGTCGAGGCCAACCTCAAGCGCGACCGCCTGAACAAGCTCGACGCGGTACCGAAGCGTCCCCTGACCACACCGGCGCTCGAAGGACGCAGCTACCAGTTCGGCGTGCTCGATCACATCCAGGCCGAGGTGCGCGAGTACGAGGCGACCTACCGCGGCATGCGCGACCTCATCGAGAGCCTCGATGGGCTGTTCGCCCCGGTCGAGGCGACCAGCATCCGCCGGGTACTGGAGGGATTCGGCGTCCCGGTGAGCCCGAACGCGCTGGCCGCCGAGCAGACCCCGAAGGCCTATCCGCTGGGTCGCCTCGACCTCGAGCGGATCGGCCGGCTGCTGGACGACGATCAGTTGCCTGCCGACGCACGAACGGCATTACGGACCGTCCGGGACCAGTATCAGACCTTCCTCGCCGCCCGTAGCCTGAGTAACGAGACGCTCGACGACTACGCCACACCGGACCCCAAACGCCGGTTCGCGGCGCTCTTCGAGGCCGGGCAGATCCTCACCCGCCAGATCGCCTGGATGGAGGACCGCTATCAACGCCTGGAAGACCGGCTCGAAGGCCGACTGCGCGAGCGCATCCGCCTCGAAGGCGCGCTCGACCGCCTGGCCGCGGAGATCGAGTCGGCCGGGCGGAAGCTCGCGGTGCTCAACGCCAAGCGGCTGGAGTCGCTGAGCGACTACGGCATCGCTCAGGCCCTCACCCGCGAGGACTGGGACGCGGTCTACCGGCGCGACCAGGCACGCACGGAGATCCTCACCAAGCGCCTGCGCGGCCTGTACTACGTGCGGGTGCGGGAGACGCCGGTCAGCGCGTCGCTCGCCGCCAGGCTGCCGCTCACGCACGGCAGCGCGCGCGACCCGGTCCCGGGCTGTGACTGGGATACCGAGGTCGATGTCCCACCGGCCCTCGCCGAGGTCTTCGCGACGGTGCTGGAGGTGCCGTTCGCGGATTGGCGGCCGCTCACGCCCCTGGTACCCAAGCTGCCCGTCGAGCGGCTGCCGGAGCTGCTCGGCCTGCACCGCTACCGCCTGACGCAGCGGCAGGCCGGCGGGCCGGCGGGCGCCCTGGCCGCGGGCCTCGCGGCGCGCCTCGCGCCGGTGCTCACGGCGAACGCCGCACTCCTCCAAGACTGGTCCGCCAGCGCCCCCTCCGGCGCCGATGCACGCAACCGCTACCTGGCGGAGACCGCCCGAGTGCTGTCGCTGGCGGATGCGCTCGGGCTCACGGGACCGCTGCAGCGTGAGGTGCAGACGCTTCATGACCGCCTTGAGCAATGCGTGGTCTGCCTCATGGACCGGCTCGGCCGGGTCACGCCGTCGCTGCGCTTCGCCTGGGGCCAACTCGCCGAGGACGACCGGCTGCCGACCGACGAGCCCGCGCGCTGGCCGGGGCTCGAACGCGCCGAGGCCGCGGACTTCACGGCGGTCCGCACCATCGCCGAGCTGATCGCCTGGTGGTTCCGGCAGCTCGCCGATGACGCCAGTGGGGCCGGGCGTGCGGCGCTGCGCAACCTGATCCGCGCCGCCGTCATCGTCGCCGCTCACGGGGACCCCGGCCGGGTACTGGAGGGTCGGGTCGCGGTCCCGCCCCGGCGCCTGGCGGTCGGGGAGGCGATGCGCCTTGCGCTGCCGGGCTCGCCACCGGCCGGCACCCGGCTGCAACTGCTCGACGACAGCCAGCGCGTCGTCGGTCTGATCGCCGTCAAGGATCACGACCAGGGCGGCATCCTGGCGCAGGTCGTGCGGGTCGACGCGGCAGTCGCGGAGGTCACCACGCGCTTCACGGTTGTCTCCGCGGCACTGTCTGCCGAGGCATCGCCCACGCTCGCCGCCAAGGCGGGGCGACGCTGAGTGCCGGAGCGGGGGCGATGGGCGCGCCCACCGACAGGCTCGGGAGCGATCAGGGTAAGCCGCTCCGGCCGACGATCACGCCTCGCATCGGGGTTGTTCGGCCATCGTTCGTGGCCAGTCGCCCCTGCTCGGGCTGAACCATGCACCCGCCGCCGGCACCCGATCTCCCCGCCGACGCCGTCGCGATCCGGCGGCTGCGGGTGCGTGCCGCGGCCGCCGCCGGCGCTTCGGCGACGGACCGTCAGGTCCGTCGGGCACTGACCGAGACGAACTGGCCGCGACCCGCCGGCGAGGCCTGGGTGCTGCTGCGGTCCGTCACAGCACAAGCCCGGACGCCGACCGGCATAGGCGCGGCGGCGGCGCGCGCGGTCGCGGCTCAGATCGCCGCTGCGGTGGACCTCGGCGATCCGGCCGCCGCGCAGTCCGACGCGGTCTGTGCGCGCGATCGCGACCTGCTGATCGCGTATCTGGCGCGCGACCTGGCCCTCGGCCAGGCCAGGTCGCGCTGGTACTGGCGCCCCTGGGCCGCGCTGCTCGCCCTGCCGGCCGCGACGGCGCTGCGCGACCTCCTGGCCGGGCAACCGGCGCGGCTCGCCGCGGTCACCGGCGGGCTTGCGGCGCTCGGGGCGCTCGCGCCCGTCTGGCAGGCGCTGACGGCCGACGCCGCCGACGACCTGCTCGCCCGGGTCGCGCATGCGCTCGGGCTGCACCTCCCCGCCGCGCCGACCACGGCGGACGTGACGGCCCCGGACGACACCCCGGCGGTCCCCCTGGCCCTGGTCGAGCGCTGGCGCCCGGCGCTCGCCGGTCTGCCCGAGACCGACGCGCGGACGCGGCTGGCCGTCCTGCTGATGACACTCGAATGGCGACCGCTCTGGCTGACCGCTGACACCGCAGTCGCCTCGACCGCGCGACGGCTCGCGGCGGTTGCGGCGGATCTGCGCGGCGCCCCGCGCCCGGCGGGCGCGCTGCCGCCGGGGCGAGTCCCAGGCACGGAGCGGACGCTGGCACCGCCAGCGGCGACTGGGCCCCTGTCCAACCCGCCCGCGCGGTGGACATCCGACCCCTCGCCGACAACGGCCGCGCCGGCTGCGCTGTCCCCGCCGGCCCGGCCGGTCGGGCTGGGGCCGGGGTCGCCCGCCGCTCCCGAGCGCGTTCCCAGCCCCCCGGCCGCGGGTGCGCCGCCCCCCGCGACCCCAGACCCTGAGCAGGACGGCGGGGACGCGACCGGCAGCGGCGTGCCGCCCACCGCGGCCGGGGCCGACCAGCGCCCCTCCCCGACCCTGGTACCGACGCCGCTCCCACCCACGACGGTCCCGCGCCACTCGGACCTCGACCGGCTGCGGGTTCGCGACAGCGGGGCCGCGCCGGCGCCCCACCCGACCGCGACGCCGGCGGCGGCACCCGGTCCGGCCGGGTCGGCGGCCCGGTCAACGCCCGTCCCCGCGCTTTACACCGGCGAGGGCGGCCTGTTCTACCTGATCAACTTTCTGGCCCGCCCCGAGGCCCAGGCGCTGCTCGCCGCGCGGGCGAGCCGGACTGACGCCGACGGCTGGGTCTGGCTCTACGGGCTCGGTCGGCGACTGGGGCTCGACCCGGCCGGGGCGCTCGCGGCCTTTCTCGCCGATCAACGCCGCGCCCCCTGGCCGCAGGACGCCGACACCGATGCCCTGCTCGACCGCCTCGCCGACCTCGGCGCCCGACTTTACGGCGGGGCGGACGCGTCCGACGACGGGGCGCGCGACCTGTGGGGACCCAGCCTGCTCGCGGTCCCGGCGCTGGTCGAAGCCGGTCCGAGCCACCTGGACATCCGCTACCCGCTCACCGGGGTGCGGCTCGCGGTGCGCCGCGTCGCGCTCGACGTGAGCCCCGGCTGGGTGCCCTGGCTCGGACGGCTGATCCGCCTGCACTACGTCGACCCCTGGCCCGGCCCGCCGCGATGAGCCCGCCCCGCCAGCCGCCCGGAACCCGCGCCTGGGTCGCGGCCCTGGTGCACCACGGGGTCGCCGCCTTTGCGGCCGACACCCTCGGCGCCGACGACCCGCTCCTCGCCGCCCTGCGCGCAGAGACCCTGATCCACGGCGCCGCCGCCCTGCCCGGCGACTGGCCGGACCTGATCGAGGCGCTGGCAGCGGCCTGGCCGCTGACCGAGGGCCGGCTGGGGGCACTGCTCGCCGACTACCAACTGACGCCGGCCGAGCTCTTCGTCCTCGGCCTGGCCGGCACGGTGGAAGAGTCCCACCTGCTCGGGTTGGTGCTGGCGCGCCTCCAGGCACCGGCGGCACAGTCGCGTCCGACCCTTCACCTGACCCTAGCCCTGACCGCTGCCCTGTTCGGCCCCGAGGCCCGCTCCCTGCAGGGGCTACTGGCGCACCCGTTGCTGCGCGTCGGAGCGCTGCGGGTGGACGGCGACGGCCCGCTCCCGCTCGCGACGCTGGGCGTGCCACCCCCGCTCTGGGCGGTGTTGAGCGGGACCGCAACACCCTGGCCCGGCTGCGCACCCATCCTGAGGCCGGTCCCGGGGCTGCTACCGCGGGCGCTCGATCGCGAGCTGCCGAAGCTTGCGGCGTTGCTCGGAGGGAGCGATGCAGACACGGCGACCGAGTGCGCCGGGCTGGTCCTGCGCGGCACCCCCGGCAGCGGGCGCGCGGCCGTCGCCGCGCTGCTCGCCGCGCGCCTGGGGCGCGTCGCTCTGGCGGTGCCGGTCGCCCTTTGGGAGCAGGAGCCCGCCCTCGCCGTCGCCTGCCGTTACGCCGGCTGGCTGCCGGTGCTGCGCCCGACGCTGCGCCCCGGCGAGCTCTGGCCGCTACCGGGACAAGCCGCGGCGGCACCCTCCGTCGTCGTCCTGGTGGGTATGGACGGCGCGGTGGGGGGGGCCGGGCTGGTGGAGCTCGACCTGCCGCCGCTGCCCGAGCCCGAGCGCCGCATCCTCTGGCAGGCGCGCCTCGGCGACCCCGAGCTGGCCGCCGTCGCCGCCCACGCCCTGCTCGCCGGTCCGGTGATCGAGGCCCTCGCCGGCCGCGCGCGGCTACTCGCGGCACGAGCCGGGCGGACGGTGTCGCTTGGGGATGTCGCCGATGCCCGTGCCCTGCTTGGCGCCGAACGGCTGCGATTGCTGGCGCAGCCGGTCGCGCGGCGGGTCGGCGCCGACGCCCTGGTGCTGCCGCCAGGGCTGACCGCGGACCTCGACGTGGTACTGCGCCGCTGCCGCCGCCGCGAGGCGCTCTGGCGGGGCCTGGGCGCGACACTCACGGCCACTGCGAGCCCAGGCGTGCGCGTGCTGTTGGTCGGCGAAAGCGGCACCGGCAAGACGCTCGCGGCGAGCTATCTCGCCACCGCGCTCGGCGCGCCCCTGTACCGGGTGGACCTGGCCGCGGTGATGAACAAGTACATCGGCGAGTCCGAGAAGAACCTGGGCGCGCTATTGGACGAGGCCGCCGCGCACGACGTGGTGCTCCTGTTCGACGAGGCCGACTCCCTGTTCGGGCGACGCTCGGAGCGCAAGGAGACCGGCGAGCGCTACGCCAACATGCTGACCAACTTCCTCCTGACCCGCATCGAGAACCACCCCGGCCTGGTGGTGCTGACCAGCAACAGCCGCGAGCGCATCGACCCCGCCTTCAACCGCCGATTGGATCTGATCCTGGAGGTGCCACTGCCGGGCTTCGAGGAGCGCCGGCGCCTCTGGGCCAGCCACCTCGGCACCCGCGCCCCGGCAGAGACGCTCTGCCGGACGCTGGCCGCCCACTGCGAGCTCGCGGGCGGGGCGATCCGCAACATCGTACTCACCGCGGCCACGCTCACCGCGGCCGACGATGGCCCGCTGGACACCGCCGCACTGCTCATGGCGCTGCGGCTGGAGTACCGCAAGGCCGGTCGAGCGCCGCCGGCCGCGCTCGAGCGCCTGGCCACGGCGAGTGACGCCCCGCCGGGCAGGACCCCCGAATGAGCCAGGCCGCCGCAATCAGCGTCAGCTCCCAGCCGGCGGCGGGCAAGGCGCGCGCGGCCCCTGCGCCCCCGGCGGCCGCCCCGATTGCCCCGGCCGTGCTGGCGGTACCGGCCTATCTCCAGGCCCGCTTCAAGACGCAGGCGCTGGTCCAACGCGCCCCGGCCGCCGAGCCCACAACGGTCGAGGACGAGGAGGTCCTGCCGGCCGGACCTGGGCTGCAGACCAAGATCGCGATCGGCCCGCCCGATGACCCCTATGAGCAGGCGGCGGATGCGCTCGCCGATCGGGTGCAGCGCGCCGCCGCCCCGGCGCCGGCGGTCCAGCGGGCGCCGCTGCCGGACGAGGCGTCATTGCCCATCCGGCGGATGGCACGGCCGGACGAGGACGAGCCCTTGCCGGTGCAACGGAAGGCTGGCGCACCCTGCCCGACCTGCGCGGCGGCCGGGGATCGTCTGCAGGCGAAGCCGGCTGGCAACGGCCCCGGGCCGGCAGCCACCGCGCCCGGACCGCAGGCCGGTCGCGCGCTGCACCGGGCGCTCGCGCAACCCGGCCCGGGTGCGCCCCTCTCCCCAACGGTGCGCGGGCGGGTCGAGCCGGCGCTCGGGGCTGACCTTGGCGCGGTTCGGGTCCACGCCGACGCCGGCGCCGCCGCCACCCGCGCGATTCAGGCACGCGCCTTCACCCATGGCCAGGACATCTGGCTCGGCGCCGGCGAGAGCCCGAACGACCTCGGCCTGATGGCCCACGAGGCGACCCACGTCGTCCAGCAGACCGGGCGGGTCCAGCGCAAGCCAGCCAACAACGGCGCCGCTGGCGGCGCCCCGGCGCGGGCCGGTGGTGCCGGTGCTGCGGGTGGTGCCGGTGGCGCGGCTGGCGCTGCCGCGGGTGTCAACGCCCAGACGGGTGGAGGCACGGGCGCCGGCGGCGGTGCGACCGCTGCCCAGCCGGCTTCGGCTGCCGGTGCTGTTACTCCAGCCGGCGCGGGCCTGGCAGCTCCTGCGGCCGGGGGGGCTGGCACCGGCCCGACGCTGTTGATGCCAGAACCGCCGGCGGGGCTTTCGGCGGAAGAACAGGCGCGCATCGCCGAGGCCCAGGGCCAGGCCTCGGCGGCCGCCGAGGCCAATGCGGCGATGCCGCCGGCCGATGCGGCGGTGGCCGATGCGCGAGCCGCGGTCGACGAGCCCGAGGCCGAGACCGCGGCCCGCGCGGCCGGTGAGCTCACCGCGACCCTCGGCGAGCGCGCCGCGCCCAGCCCCGAGATCGAGGAGCTTTGCGAGCGCATCAAAGGCGCCATCCGACGCCGCCGCCCGCCAGACGAAGACGCACTGGCCCAGTTCGACCCAGGCGAGGCGACCCAGGCCGCGGGTGCCGAGCTCAACAGTGCCGTCGAGGGCGACGCCGAGCGTGTCCAGGGCGACTACGACCAGTTAAACGAGACGCCAGAGGGCAGCCCCGAGCAGCAGGCGCAGCCCTTGGAGACCCCACCGGGGGCCGTCGAGACCCGGCCCGTCGAGGCAAGCCAGGCCGTTCCCGACGCGGTGCCGGCCGCAGACCTCTCGCTCGATGCCGATGTCGCCGCGAGCAGCCAACGCATCGAAGACGCCGGCATGGCCACCGCGCCCGCGGAGCTGATCACCGACCCGTCCAACCCCGTCACCCAGGCCCGCGAGGGGCAGACCGGGCTGGCCGAGGCGGCCGCGCGTGACCCGGTCGAGGTAATGGCCGAGCAGACCGCGATCCGCGATCAGGCCCAGGGCGCCATGCGCACACTGCAGCAGCAGGCCCTGAACGCACTGCAGGCGTCGCGCGCGGCGACTGCGAGCGGGGTCGGCAGCGGCATGGTGAGCCTGGGTGACACCGAGGAGCAGATGCGCGCCAACGCGGGCGCCGAGGCCCAGCGCATCTTCAGCGAGGCGCAGACCCAGGTCAGCAGCCTCCTCGATCCGCTGCCGCAGACCGCGATGCAACGCTGGGAGACCGGCATCCGCGTCCTCTCCACCCGGGTCGAGCAGGAGTCCGAGGAATTCAACCGGTGGAAGGCCGAGCGCTATTCGGGCGTCGGCGGCGCCGTCCTTGGCGTCGTCGAAGGCGTCGTCGGCATGCCCGACTGGGCCATCCGCTGGCTCAACGGCATCGAGGAGCGCTTCGGCAACGATGTCTGCGATCTGGTCCGCGAGATCTCCTCGGAGGTCAACACGGTCGTCGCGACCTGCGAAGAGATCATCGACAACGCCAACCGGCAGATCGCAGCGGTCTTCGCGCAACTCCCGACCAGCCTCCAGGATTGGGCCGCCGGCGAGCAGGCCAACTTCAGCGCGCAACTGGAGGGGTTGCGCGAACGGGCCCACAACACCCGCAACGACTTCAATCAGCAGCTCTCCCAACAGGCCGCCCAGGCCGTTCAAGAGGTGCGTGAGCGCATCCACGCGATGCGCGAGGAAGCCCAGGGGCTGCTCGGGCAGATCGCCAATGCCATCGAGCGCTTCGCCGAGGACCCGGCCAAGTTCATCATCGAGGGGCTGCTCAAGCTCGTCGGGATCGCCGCATCGGCCTTCTGGGCCTTGGTCAACCGCATCGGTCAGGTCATCGAGGACATCGCCGATGACCCGATGAACTTCGCCAACAACCTGGTGCGGGCCATCGGCCAGGGCTTCCAGCGCTTCTTCGACAACTTCGCCAACCACATTGTCAGCGGTTTCTTCGACTGGCTGTTCTCGGGCCTGGGCTCGGTCGGCGTGCAATTGCCGACCGACTTCTCCCTCGGCAGCTTGATCACCTTCTTCCTGCAATTGATGGGGATCACCTGGGCGCGGATTCGCCAGATCCTTGCACGACACATCGGCGAGCAGAATGTCGCCCTATTGGAGAAGGCCTATGAGCTGATCGCCCTGCTGATGGAGCGCGGGGTCGATGGCATTTACGAGATGATCCGCGAGCAGTTGAATCCGCAGACCATCCTGGATGCGATCCTGAGCGCGGCGGTGGACTTCCTGATCGACGCGCTGATCCGTGCCGTCACGCCGCGGATCATCGGGCTGTTCAACCCGGCCGGCGCGATCATCCAGGCGATTGAGGTCATCTACCGCGTCCTGGCCTGGATCTTCAACAACGCCGCACGCATCTTTAGTCTGGTCGAGACCGTCGTCAACGGCGCGGCAGACCTGATCGCCGGCAACGTCGGCGGCATGGCCACCGCCATCGAGGGCGCGCTGGCACGGCTCATCGCCCCGGTGATCGACTTCCTCGCCGGCTTCCTCGGCCTCGGCAACCTCCCGGATCGCATCGCCGACACCATCCGCGGCTTCCAGCAAATGGTCCTCGCCGCAATCGAGCGGGTGGTCGCCTTCCTGGCCGAGCGGGCAAGGGCGTTGTTGCGGACGTTAGGGATTGGTGGCGGCGGGGAAGACGACACTGAGGACGAGCTCGAAGGCGTCCAGGCTTTGGCGAGCAGTGCAGTCCGAAGCCGGCTAGCCGCTGGTGCTGACGAAGCGGAGGCGCGTGGCATCCTGCGGCAGATCGAGAATGACCTTCGCCCGAACGGCCTGAAAAGTCTGGAGCTGGGCACAGCGGATGCCCACGGCAACATACCCATCTTCGCTGAGGCGAGCCCCAAGAAGCTCGTCAACAAGCTCGTTGACAAGAACGTGACCGTCGCTCTGCACGCGACCATTACGATGCATGAAGAAGAAGACCTCATTCCCGCTGGTATAGCCAACGAGGGCGAGTCGCTGAGCTTCCGCTTCAGTGAACTAGCGGCCGGTGGTCGTCGACTCGGTGACGATCCGAGCGCTACAGAGCGCCGACAGATATTTCACGGTCTTGGCGGCACAGGCCGGGAAACGCCGCTTCCGGCGGTCTCGCAGCAGGCGCGCGGTCGGGGATGGCAGCCGTCTGCTGGGCTTATTCTGGAACCGCGCCCAGGGGCTCCATTGACCGTGTTGTCGTGGAATACCAGTCAGCCCAAGGGGAGCGATAATGTATCCCACGCGGAGACCCAGTTTTTGGAATGGTTCGATCACCGCCCGCTGGCCTGGCGTAGGAGAGTTAGCCGCGTGCAGGTCGTTGTTGAGGGGCGACCGATTTGCGACCGTTGTCTGGGCTTTCTACAGGCTTCAAAGGCAAGATTTCTTAGTCTTCCGACCCCACCGTCACGGTCATTCGATTGGCGGGGACCGTCATCTGAGGAAGGCGACGACAAAGTTTTGGAGCGATGATTGACAAATGAACAAATCCGGTATGCCTCCGTCTACATTGTGGTCGGACGAGCATCGCAAGCGCCTGTTTCTGATCCCGGAAGGCATTGAGTTACCTATCGGCGAGCTACGCTTGCGAACATCGGGAGGCCGTGACCGGTGGGTGCAACCTTCCACCGTTGCGCCTTACCAGGTTAGTGCAGACGTCGCATGCGCCTGGGCGCAGGCCGAGTTATCGAGCGTATCTCGCCAACTCGGCGGCAACCCGCGCCGCTCGTTCCCATCGGTACCGGCGCCCGAGCAGCCGGGGAATGCCTCAGCGGACGCCCCGGCGACCCCCGGCCTCGACCTCCTCGCCGCAATCACCGGCACCCCGCGGGCTGACCTGGACACCGGTGCGCTCGGCGCGGCACTGAAGCGCTATTTCGGTGACATCGGAGGCACCATCGCCGATGCCGTGAGCGGCGAGCCAGCGCGCATCGCGAGGGCCAAGGTGCGGATGGCCGAGTGGTCCGCGATTCTGCGTGCGCATGGCACGGAGGTCGGGGAGGCTGCGCCGGCGGGGACCCCATCGGGGCGAGTACCGACGAGCGAACCGGGGGCGCCCGAGCCGGCGGCGGGGGGCACGGCCACAGAGTCCGACTCGGGGCGGCCAGTCGGCGAAGTGGGCGGGTTGGCCGAGCGCCTGCATGCGCTGGCCGAGGACTTCCGGCGCCGCGCTGATGCGCTGGCCGCCGCACGCGAGACCCGCCCAGGCGCCGCCGCGACACCGGAGACCCGGTGCGCCGACAAATCCAGCGCCTCGGGAGTCGGTCAGCCGGCGGCCGCCGTCAGACTCGATCGGGCCGCCACCGAGGCGCAAGCAACCGGTGAGCCATCCGAGGCGAGTGGGACAACGGGGTCGGCCGATGGTCCTGCGGCGACGGGCCAGCCGGAGTCTCCCTCCCACGGCTATACCCAGGCGGCCGCACTCGAGGCCCTGGCCGAGGGGCTCGAAGACGCGGCAACCGATGCCGCGGCCCGTCTGCGCGCGTATGCGGAAACACTCCGAGATCGCTCGTGACGGCCTTCCGCGGATGCCGACGCGCGTCGCTCGGCGATCCTGGCCCGAATAGCACGCAACGACCGCCCGGCTAGCGTTCGCCGGGAAATTTGCTACGCTTGAGTCCAGACACCTCTGCCGTGGAAACCGCTGACGTCCGGGCCAGTCCCGGACCGCTGGGCCGCCCCAGGCCCGTTGGCGGGCGTCGATGGCGGGGGATCGGCACCGGGGCTAAGCTGTCCGGCGCGAGGTTCGAGTCGTGAGTCGGTGGTATTCGTCGCAGGTCGCATCCGCTACCCCAGACAGCCGCCGTGACCGCGGCAACGAGCCGTGCCAACCGGCCGCGCGAATGCGGCGGCGACGCCCAGCCGGTCCTCCACAAGGTCCATCTCAGGGCTCTTCGGTGGGCCCTCAGCAAACGCCAACGGCGGAGTCGACCGGCGGTCGCAACGGGGCAGCGGCCGGCCGGCGTGTCCCCTACCCTTGATTGGTCCGCCCTCCGCCGGCCGGTCCCCGACGCCGCCCGATCGCTGAGAACGGCCCTATCGGTCGTCTGCGCCGCCGCCTCGCTCCTCGTGGGCGGCGGCATCCAGGTCCACCGCCTGCCCTGGCTTGGCCCGCTGATCGACGGTTCAGCCCACGAGGCCGAGCTGACCTCAGGGGTCGGCGTGAACCTCGCGGGCACCCTCGCACGCGCGACGCTCACGCTTTGGGGCGGCTTTGGCAAGGCCAGCGGACCGGGCAGGGATCGGCAGCCTCGGCTCGGCGCGCCTTACGCCTCCACGCGTCAGGCCGCATCCATCGCCAGCCGGCGCGCCCCGGCGAAGTCGGCCTTGCCGCTGCCGAGCTTGGGGACGACATCAACCCGGCGAATCTCCGCCGGAATCGTCAGAGGGCTCATCCCCGAGTCGATCAGGGCCTTGCGCAGGCCATCGGGGTCGATGTCGGCGGCCACCAGGAGCACGATCCGCTCGCCCTTCTTGGCGTCGGCGAGATTCACAGCGATGAGGTCGATGCCCGGCTCGGCGAGCACGCGCCGCGCCTGCTCCTCGACCTGGGAGAGACTCACCATTTCCCCGCCCAGCTTGGCGAAGCGCGAGTAGCGGTCGACGATGGTGAGAAAGCCGTCGGCGTCCTGGTGCCCCTTGTCACCAGTGCGGTACCAGCGCGTCCCGTCGAGCTCGACGATGGCCGCGGCGGTCTTGGCCGGGTCGTTGAGGTAGCCCTTCATCACCTGCACCCCGCCGATCAGGATCAGCCCGTCTTCGCCGGGCGCCAGCGCCTCCAGGGTGTCGGGATCGACGATGCGGAAGCTGGTGCCCGGCAGGGGCATCCCGACCGTCCCCGGGCGGTTACCCGCCTGCACCTGCCAGTCGTCGGTATCGAGCCGATCCGGCAGGTTGACGCTCGCCACCGGGGTGGTCTCCGTCGCCCCGTAGCCCTCGTAGATCGGCCTCTGGAACTTGAGCGCGAAGGCCTCGCGCACGTCGGGACTCAGCCGCTCGGCGCCGGCGACCACCAGGCGCAGGGACTCCAGCATCAGCGGGTGGATGCGCTGATTGCGGGTGTAGAGCCGCAGGAAGGTCGAGGTGCTGCAAAGCAGGGTGGCGCGGTGGCGGGCGATCACCTTCGCCGTCCCCGCGGCATCGGTGGGGTCGGGGTGGCAAACCATGGGGATGCCTTCGAGCAGCGGCATGAAGGTCGTCACCGTGAGCCCAAAGGCGTGGAACAGGGGCAGGTTGGCGAGCACCAGGTCCTCGGACTCGGTGTTCAGCACATCGGCCACCTGCCGCACGTTGGCCATGATGTTGCGGTGGGTGAGCTCGATGCCCTTGGGGGTCCCCTCGCTGCCGCTGGAGAACAGGATGGCGGCGGTCGTCTCGGGGTCGACGGGGCGGCCGAAGAGCAGCATCAGCAGTCGAGCCGGTAGGACCGCGGCGGCGGCGAGCATCGCCAACCCCTCGACCTTGCCGATGCCGGCGCGGATGTCCTCCATCGGGTGGAGTGCGACCCCGTCGAACAGCGCGGCCGGGTCCAGGCCGCGGCCTTCGAGCTTCTTCAGGAACCGGCTGGAGGTGATCACCGAGCGGACCCCGGCGCTCGCCATCCCCGCGCGCAGCGACTCGGCGCTCGCGGTGAAGTTGAGGTTGACCACGGTGCGGCCCGCGAGCAGGGCCGCCATGTTGGCGATCGCCCCCGCCCCGCTCGCGGGCAGCAGGATGCCGACCCGGTCCCCGTCCGCGAGGCGGGCGATGCGGCGGGCGAAGAGGAGCACGGCGGCCACGAAGCGCCGGTTGGTGAGCGTCGGCCCGGCCGAGTCGATAACCGCGACCTGACCGCGGCGGCGAGCAGCCGTGGCGAGCCAGGTCTCGGGGATGCTCGGCAGGGTGTGCGCGTGGCTCTGCCAGGAGCTGACCGATAGCTCGAACACCGCCTGTTTGACCTGCTCGGCCCCGGTGGCGAGCGGCAGCGGGGCGCCAAAGGCCATGATCAGGTCGCGAGTGCGCCCGCCGCCGCGGCTCTCACGCAGACGGGCTCCGGCGTAGGAGAACCAGCTACCCCAGAGCCCGCGGAGATAAAAAGGCACGATGACGCCGCCGCTGGCGCGAGCGGCGGCGTGCTCGAATCCGCGCTTGAACTCGCCGAGCTGGCCGCTGCGGCTGATCGTCCCCTCGGGGAATAGGCAGACCACTTGCCCGTCGTCGAGCAGCTCGGCCACCTTGCCCAGGGATTCCTTGCTGTGGCCGCTGCTGATCGGCACCACGCCGAAGAAATCGAGGAACCAGCGCAGATACCAGCGCTCGTAGATCCCGCGATACATTACGAAGCGCACCGGGCGCGGACTGCCCATCTGGACGATGGCCCAGTCGAGCCAACTGATGTGATTACCGAGCAGCAGCACACCGCCCTGCGGTGGTAGGTTCTTCAGCCCGATCACCTCCAGCCGGTAGCGCACCGCGAGCAGCCGCGACACCAGGAAGCGTACCAGCGACTGGGGCAACTGATAGAGGGTGTAGGCGGCGCCGATCAGGGCGATCAGGCCGAGTGCCGAGATGATCAGCCGGCTGCCGGTCTCGAACAGGGCCGAGGCCACGGTGAGCCCGAGGAAGGCGAGCATCACCAGGTTCTGGATGAAGTTGCTCGCCGCCAGCGTGCGCCCCAGCCCCTGCTCGCCGGCGTTGAACTGGATAAGGGCATTGAGCGGGACGAGGAAAAAACCGCCCAGCACCCCGAGCGCGAAGAAGTTGGCCGCGTGGGCCCAGGCGCTCGGCAGACCCGGGAGCAGGAACAGCGCCGCGGCGATGCCCAGCGCCCCGATGGGGATCAGGCCGGTCTCGATGTGGCTGCGCGAGACCCGTCCGGCGATCACCGAGCCCAGGATGATTCCGATACCGGCACAGGCCATGGCCCCTTGGATCACCACCGTGTTGGTGACCCCAAGGGTCTCCTTGGCGAAGGCCGGGAAGGCCGCCAGCACCACCTGCGAGATCGCCCAAAACACCGACAGCCCGACGATCGAGAGCCAGATCACCTGGTTGCCGTAGGCCTCGCCGAGGTTCTCCGCGAGATACCGGCCGCGGCGGTAGCGCGCCCAGTCGAAGTGCATGCCCCCCGCCCCCGCCGGCTTACCGACCAGGCGATAGGCCATGAGGAGCTCGAGCACCGCGAAGGCGACCAGGAACCAGCCAATGGGGGCGATGAGCCCCATCACCGCGCTCGGGCTGTCGAAGGGCTGCTCGGCCAGGCGCCCCTCGAAGAGCACCGAGAAGAAGAAGATCCCGGCGAGGATGGCCGTGGTGACGGTGGCCTGGACCACCCCGTTGGCCGTCGCGAG
Source organism: Chromatiaceae bacterium (assembly GCA_025458165.1). Taxonomy (GTDB): domain Bacteria; phylum Pseudomonadota; class Gammaproteobacteria; order Chromatiales; family Chromatiaceae; genus JALOTB01. The sequence continues at coordinate 38,638 of JALOTB010000024.1, forward strand.
CGACTCCTTGCCGGCGTCATGGCGAAGGCGGCCCAGAACCATTGCAGGTAGTAGAAGGCGGTGATCGCGAGGGTAAGCAGCACCGCGCCCCAGGCGCTGAGTCGCATCACCTTGTCCTTAGGGAAGCGATCGGCGAGGAAGCCCGCAGGGGTGAAGAGCAGGACGAAGGGGAGCAGGATCAGCGCATTGACCAGCGCGGTGAGGACGATCTGGACATCGCCGTCATAGGTCTTGAAGAGCGTGTTCTGGATGATGATCTTATGCCCCAGGTCGACGAAGGCATTCATGAACACCATCACGACGTAGGGCAGAAAGCCCGCAATGCGGAAGAGCTGAATCATGGGGTCGGGGCGCGTCTCACGTGGGTAGGGTCGCGGCGGCGAGGACCGCGGCCAGGCGAGTATCGGGGAAAACGGCCAAGGCGAGAAGCCGGCGCCGGCCAGCAGGCGCCCCGCTCCGATTGCAGCCCTGAGCGCTCGGCCCGCCCGCGCGAAGGGCTCAGAAGAAGCGCCCTGCGGCCCCGGCAACAGCGGTGATCAGACCGAGGATCAGGTTGGTCAGGATGATCTGGCGGATCCGGGCGAGGCGCGCCCCGGCGGCCGGCCAGGCTGTGCTCGCGACCGCGGCCTTGAGATGCCGGAAAGGGACGAACCAAAGGTAGACGAAGAGCGCTGTCATCACGAGAGCGATCGCCATCATCAGGTGCACATGCCCCCCGGCCTTGCCGCCCATCCCGCCGAGAAAGATCCACAGGCCGGTACCCCAGAGCAGGGCGATGGAGAGCCATACCCAGCGGAAGAATCGGCGCAGCACACCGAGCATCAGCGGCAGCCGTAGCGGCGGCTCGAGCACCGAGCTGACCACCGGCCTCAGGGCCATGTGCGCGAAGAACATACCGCCGACCCAGACGACGGTCGCGAGCTGATGCAGGGCATAGGAAAGGGCGATCGCTTGGGTCATCGGGGTACTCCTCTTACATCGCCGTAGGAACCGTTGAAGCATTCGGTGCCTGCCGTGGAGGGCAGGACGCACAGCCAGTTTCAGTCGCTCAACCGGCTGAACCTAAGGAACCCGCAAACCGCCTGGTCGACTTCCGTGCTCATGTTTGGCCAGGAGGGTCAATCCATCAGCGCCGCCCTAAGGCATGGGCCTGCGGCCTGGCCGGTGTCGCCGCCGTGACATCGACGGGGCTCAAGCCCCAGCCGCAGCGCGATCCACAAGGACCCAGGCCCGACCGGCCTCGGCGGCGAGGGCCACCGGCAGCGCTTCGCCGCCGCGCCAAGCGGCGAGTGCGTCGCGCTTGCCCGCCCCAGTCACCAGGATCAGCATCTCGCGGCAGTCGCCGAGGGCGCGGGGTGTGAGCGAGACCCGCTCGGGGGGCGGCTTGGGTGCCTCCCGCACGGGGATCACCAGCGCGTCGTCACGAAAGGCGCGCCCCGGAAACAGACTGGCCGTGTGGCCGTCCTCGCCCATCCCGAGCAGCACCAGGTCGAACGGCACGGCGGGCGCGATCGTCCGGGCGTAGGCCTCGGCGGCCAGATCCGGACCCAGCTCGCCGGGGATCGTATGGACCTGCCCGGCGGGGATAGGCACGAGACCGAGCAGGGCCGTCTGGGCCGCGCGGCTGTTGCGCTCGGCGTGATCGGGCGGCAGGCAGCGCTCGTCGCCGAAATAGACCTCCCAGGCGCCCCAGCCGAGATCCTCGCCTGCGAGACGCCGATAGGCGTTGAGCGGAGTGGTCCCACCGGCCAGCACGATGCGAAAGGACCCTCGGGCGGCGAGTGCGCGCGCGGCACTGGCGCGGATCGCACGGGCCACCGCATCGGCCACCACGCCGGCATCTGCGAGGATTTCAAAGCGAACTGCGGACTGGCGCATAGAACTGGCGACTGGCGTTACTCTAAACTCGACCGCGCAATGGGGGCGCCGCGCCAGGACTAACCGCGCGTCTGGCGGCAATGTCAGGGCAACCCCGCCCCTGAGGGACTCTGATCAAAGGCGGAGAACGACGCATGAACCCGATGAGGATCCTATTGGTGGACGACTCCAAGTCGGCCCGCTATGCCCTGCGGCTTCAGCTCCAGAAGTTTGGCGTCGCGGTAGACACCGCGGAGTCGGCCGAGGCCGCGCTGGAGCGGATTCGCGAAGACCCGCCGGACGCCGTCTTCATGGATCACACTATGCCCGGCATGAACGGGTTCGAGGCATTGGAGATCCTCAAAACCACCCCCGCCACGGCGCAGATCCCGGTGGTCATGTGCACCTCGAACGAAGACCCCGAGTTCGTTGCCCAAGCCCAGCGCAAGGGGGCGCTGGACATTGTAGCCAAGTCGACGGCAGGCGATAAGCTTGGCAACCTGCTGAAACGCTTGGAGGGTGGCGCCGCTCTTGCGCCCGCGGGAGCGCCGGCGGCGGCTGGCCCCAACGCCGAGGAGATCGGGGCGATCGCCCGGCGCGAGGCCGAGCGGCTGGTCGAGGAGCGCCTGCGCTTGCTGATCGAGAGCCGGCTTGCCGAGCTGCGCGAGTCGCTCGTCGCCGAGGCTGCGGCACGGATCGAAGGGGGGCTCGCCGCCCGAGTCGAGGGCATCACTAAACGCCTCAACGCCGAGGCGGCGCTGGAGGCGAGCCAATACGTCGACGCCCGACTCGACGCCCAGGCCGCCCAACTGGCGGCCGAGGCGGCCCGCCGGGTCGAGGAAGGCCTCGCTGGCCGGCTAGAGTCCCAGGTCGAGCAGCTCCGCGGCCGCTTCATCCAGGCGCAGAGCGAGCAGGCCCAGGTCACCGCCCAGCGCCTTGCCAGCGAGCTGATCCCGCAAGCGGTCCGCCAGCAGATCGGCGAGGAGCGCGCGCAGATCGCGCAGACGGTGCAGCAGTCGGTAGATGCCGCAGTCACTCGCATCGCGGCCGATCCGGGTTTCGTAAACCGCCTGACCGCGTCGGTGGAGGCCGCGGCGGTCGCCAAGGCCGCCGAGACCGCGACCAAGGTCGCCACCCAACGCACGACCGAGCTCGCCGGCGGCTTGCTGCAATCGGCCCGATCGGGCGGCGCGACCATGTACCTGCTCGCGGCCGGGGCGGCCCTGGTCGGTGTCCTCTCCGCGGCGGTCGTCTACCTGCTCGGGTGATCCGCGGCCCCTCGCGGGGACGGGCGCGGGCTTGACGCACCCCGCGGCCGGCGCAACACTTCCGCCCTCACCAGACGCCGAGTCAGGATGTAGGAGGAACCATGGCCGAAAGCATGAACGAGATCATGAACCCAGGGGCCGTCCAGCGGGACCCTGCCTTCCCCAACGCCCCCGAGGACTGGACACCCGCCGGCGCCGAGGCCGTAGCCGCAAGCGACGGGATCGAGCTCACCTTCGATCACTGGGAGACGATCCGCGCCTTGCAGAGCTACTTCGCGCACCACGACCACACCAATGTGCGTGACATCCACGACGCGCTTGACGAGCACTTCCATACCAAGGGCGGCATCAAGCACCTCTATGCCATTCTCCCGGGCGGACCCGTTGCTCAGGGCTGCCGCCTCGCCGGGATCCAGCCGCCGGCCGGCGCCGCCGATAAGTCCTTCGGCAGCGTACAGTAGGGATCGGGCGCGCGACGCGCGCCTCCGCACCCCGGCAATCCCAGCGAACGGCCGCTCATGCGGCCGTTCTTCATTTCGGTCCGACCCGTCTGATCGTCCGAACGGATCGATCAGCCGGAACAGGACGAGGGTCCGCAAATCATCGACGAAACATTCGGTGGTCAGGGGCAGGCGCCCACCGAAGGGTTACCTGCGGCCACTCGACCAACCCCTGACGCTCGCGGCGGTTGTTGCGGACCAGGCACTGGCACCGTTTCTCTCTGGGACCAAATCTCGGCAGAGACGCAGGAATCGCGAGAATCCCTCTGACTTAGCTCAAGAAGATCGTCTCAATCCCTTGTTTAACCGACCTGATGGGACTAGGCTCTAGGGACCCGTGTCGAACGACGGCGCTTCATGCCTCGCCTCGGTTTGGGCCGTGCGCGGGGAGGCGAATCCAACATGATCGAGAAGTACCGCTTGCTGGACCTACCCCCTTTCGAGACTGGCCTGGAACAACCGGGACGCCGCCAACTGCTCGCCGCCTTGGTCTCCTGCACGGCGGGCCTGCTGATCGGAGCGCCCGGCTTTGCCCGCGCCAACAGCGGCACCTCGCTGCAGGGGCGGGTGTCCGATCTGGAGAGGAAACTGCGCGCCCGGGGATTGATCGGCGCCAACGAGAAGACCTCCTGGTCCGTCTACGACTTCACGACCCGCACCAAGCTCGTCTCCATCAACGAGGACGCGCCACGCCAGGCGGCGAGCATGATCAAGCCGTTCGTGGCCCAGGCCTTCTTCTTCCAGGCCGACGACGGAAAGGGCAAGGTCGCTTACACGGCCGATGTCCGTCGCTCCATGGAGAGCATGATCCGCCACAGCAACAACCCGGCGACCAACCGGATCATGGACCTGGTCAGCCGCAACGCGGGCGGCAAGGGACCGGGTGAGGTCGAGCGCGTGCTCAAGTCCAAGGCGCCCGGGATCTTCGTGCAGACGCGCATCGTCGAGCGTATCCCGCAAGGGGGGCGCACCTATCGCAATTTGGCCTCCGCGCGCGACTACAGCCGCTTCCTTTACGCCCTATGGAACGACCGCCTGCCCTATGCGGCAGAGCTGCGCCGGATCATGTCCTTGCCCAAACGCGACCGCATCGCCCACAGCGTGGACGGCATTCCAAGCAGCGTGCGCGTCTACCACAAGACCGGGTCCACGGCCCAGCTCTGCGGGGACATGGGGATCATCCAGGCGCCGGGGCCGGGCGGGGCAACCTTCCCCTACACCTTCATCGGGATCATCGAGCGGCCCTCGCGGACCACGGACTACGCGAGCTGGATCAAGCGCCGCGGCGACGCCATACGGGCCGTCTCGGAGCTGGTGTATCTCGACCAGAAGCAGCGCCACCGGCTGGCTTAGGGGCTACGCGGCCGCCCAAGCCTGCGCGCTGGATCGCGCTACACGCGCGCGAGCGACGGGGCGCGCGGCGCGGACTCCTGCAGGTGCACCGTGAGCTGGTCGAAGGGGATGCCCCACCCATAGCGGTTGCAGGCCTCCACCGCCGTGCGCTGTAGGAATCGGCGGATCGACCAGTAGTGCTCCGCCGCGGCGCCGCGGAAGACGCCGACGACGATGAGGTCGAGCGAGGAGCTCGCGGCCTCGTTGAAGTCTACCACCATGTCTTTGAGGTGCCGGCGGAAGACCTGATCCTCCAGCCGTTCCTCCAGGTGCGCCCGCAGCCGATCGACGACGGTCGAGAGGATCTCCCCCTGATGGCGGTAGTCGAGACCGACGGTCACCGGGACCGCGAAGCCATCGGTCGAGAGGTTACGCGGGCGCTGGGCGAGGTAGTCGGCGACCGGGTAGGTCTTGGTCGAACCCACCACCTGAAGCTCCACCACCTCGGGGGTCTGGACCAGCACCTTGCCGAAGACGTCGCCGTCGAGGATGACGAAGTCGTTCTCGCGGCTGGGGAACCAGGGCTCGTCCTTGAGATACTGGCGCGACTGGAGCTTCTCCATCTCCTCGATCGGGACGCGGATGGTCCCTCCCCTCAGCAGCGGATTGTGCAGAGTGGAGAAGAAATTGAGCGACTTGATGCGCCAGGGAATGCCGTTATAGACGACGCGCTCGCCCTCCCTCACCCCGCCCATGTTGAGCAGGATGCGGATCTCGCCGACGTAGCGCGGGAGTGAGCTGCGCAGCGTGATCGCGGCCCCGAGCAGGAACAGGATCAGCAGGCCGAGGATCAGCCAATCGCCCCGCACCCAGAGCGCGACCATCGCGCCAAAGAGGGCGAGCACGACCGAGGCGGCACGAAAGATGATCCCACCGGCCTTGGCGAGCCGGCGCGCCCGCGCGGCCTCCCGGCGCTGCAGCCGGCTCCCGACGACACCACCAAGCCCCGCGAGCAGGGCGTAGGTGAGGACGAAGGTCCCGACCGCGAGCAGGATGTTGAGACCTCGGCCGGCGAAGAATTGTCGGACCACCTCGGTGATGCCCCGGCCGTCTTCCTCCGGCGCAAGGAGGCGCTCGAGTTGGGTGTCGATGAGCTGGAGCCGGCTCTCGGCGTCGGCGCGGCGGCTCTGCCAGTCGTACTCGAGGGACTTGAGGACCTCCTGGACCGCCTCGGCGTCGGTGTTGGCCTGGGTCTGCCCGATCTTGGCGAGCGCGCGGTCGGCGGTCTCCAACCGCTCCTGGTAGATCTCCCGCTCGCTGCGCAGCCGCTCGATGGTGCGCGGGCGCTCCGTCATCCGCTTGACCTCTTCGAGCAGGGGACGCAGGACGTCCTCGAGCTCGGCCTGCCAGTCGAACGGCTTCGACTCCTTCGGCTCCTCCAGCTTATCGACCGTCGCACCGCCCGTCGCCAGCTCGGCGAAGGAGGCGCGCAGCTCGCCGATGCGGCGCTCGACACGCTTGAGGTCCTCCTGGACCTCGGCGATCTCGGACTCCGAGGCATCGGCCGGGGGGCGGGTGCGCAGGGCGGCCCGCTCCGCCTCGGCCGTCTCGATCGACGCCAGGATCCCAAGCAGCCGCTCCTGGACCGAGGGCGCCGGGGGCGGTGACGCCTCCACGGGGCCCGACTCGGTGACGCCGGGCTCGGCGAGTGGCTCGGCAGGGTGGGCGTGGAACGATGGGGACAGAAGCCCCACTAGGGCGAAGAGGACTGGTAACGGCATCAGGACATTCACTCTCGTTGTCGACGCGGAGCAACGGCCAAAGACCGCCCTCCCGCGTCTCGGATCGCAGTGGTGAAACCCTAGCCTGAGGGTCGGGTGCCGCGATGGCAACCCGGGGGACCCAGTCAGCCCTGTGGGCGTGAAGGATCCAGGCGGATCAGGCGACGCTCTGGTAGTACAGATTCTGGGGGTGCCGCGCCTCGGCGAAGAAATACCAGCGCTCAGCGAGGAGACCCAGATACTGCAGCAGGAACGCGGCAAGCGGCAGGGTTGCCGATTCGATCCCATAGGCCACCGCGATCAGTACGATCGGCAGGGGGAAGACCAGTACGAGAAATGCCCCCCGCACCAGGCTGAGGGTCCGCGCACCCCGGCCATGGAAGAACTCCCGCGTGTTGAACGACCCGCCGGTGGCGCCCTGGGCCTTCTGCGCAATGGCCTTGTGACGAACGCCGATTGCCGACTGCAAGTTGCTCTTGTGCTTGAGACGCCGGTTGCGAACCAGGGACGCCGCGCGGGTGATCAGGCCAAGCAGGGTCGCGGTAACCGCCCAGGTCCCGAAGAATCCCACCAGCTCATTCCCGAGCCATGCGGAGTACGCCGCCGCCAGCATGAAGCCCGAGGCGAGCCCGAGGAAGGTGAAATTGGCGACCGTAAGCGGCGAGTGCCACTCCTCCAGGAAGCGCACGCTGGCATAGATCATGGCCGTGCACACGAACAGGGCGAAGGCCGCGATGGTTCCAAGCAGACCCAGGATCAACGTGACATCGAGCGGCAAGATCCCGCCGACCACAATCAGCGGCTGCGTGAGACCCAGCCAATGCGCAAGGCCATAGGCCGCGACCAACGCCATGGTGATGGGCAGCACGATCACCTCACGCGACAGCCAGGAGGTGCGCCACTGACTCGCCGCCCGCCACGCACGCTCCGGCCGGCCGAGGTGAAAGAACGACGCCAGCAGCCCCAGGACCAGCAGCGCCAGGGCAATCAGGCTCCCGCCCGCATAAAAGCGCTCGCTCTGCGCCGGCAACAGGTGCGCCAGGGCATAGAGCTGCCCGGTGAAGAGCGCCAGGAACAACCCCTGACCCGCACCCAGTAGCGTGGTGAGAAAGATGACCGAAAAGGCGGGATGCATCTGTAGTCTCCGGGTTTCCTTGGCGGATAGCGATTAGCGGATAGCGATTAGCGGGTAGGGTTCAGCGGATAGCCGCGTATCGTTAGTCACGAGTCGACAATCGATCAAACGACGCACACGGTCGTTGTCGTTGTCGGAGGAGCGATGCAGTTCGGGCGCGAGAGACCGAGGCGCTACGGTGTGCGCGATTACGATTACGACAACGGTAATGGCGATGAAGACAGCTCCCGGTGGACGTTGTTAAGCTATCAGTGAGCCGTTATCAATCGCTAATCACTACCCGCTATCCCCTACGCTCACTCACCAAGCCAGATCGTCGATCGTCTCCTCACCCGTGTAGGTGGTGAGATCCTCGCGGCGCAGCGGGTTGTCGGCGCGTACCAGCTCGTCGGGGGCGATGTGGATACGTGTCTTCTGGCGCGGCAGGTAGTGGTTGGCCGGTTTGGTGCCCCACTCCGGCATGAGCTGGTAGCCGCCGCGCTCGCGGATCGCGACCGAGACCTCCGAATCGGGGTCGTGCACGTCGCCGAACAGGCGGGCGCTGGTCGGGCAGGCCAGCACGCAGGCCGGCTTGCGCTCGCGCTCCGGCAGGCTGAGGTCAGTGATCCGGTCGATGCAAAGCGTGCACTTCTTCATCACCCGCTGCTGGTCGTCGAGCTCACGGGCACCATAGGGGCAGGCCCAAGAGCAGTATTTACAGCCGATGCACTTGTCGTAGTCGACCAGCACGATGCCGTCCTGCGGTCGCTTGTACGAGGCCCCGGTGGGACAGACCGGGACACAGGGCGGCTCCTCGCAGTGCAGGCAGCTCTTGGGAAAGTGCACAGTCTCCGTGGTGGGGAAGGTCCCGACCTCGAACGTCTGCACGCGATTGAAGAAGGTCCCGGTAGGGTCCGCGTCGTAGGGGTTGTAATCCGCCATGGGCCCGGCCCAACCCGAAGTGTTCCACTGCTTGCATGAGGTCACGCAGGCGTGGCAGCCGACGCAGACGTTGAGATCGATGACGAGGGCGAGCTGGGTCATGGGCGAACACCCCGCGGATCAGGTCTCATCGGCGAGCTGGGCCGCGAGATCGACGGGCTCCAGCTCCACACCGGTCAGCTCGGCGTCCCAGTTGGTGCCGACCAGGGCGTCGTCCTCGTCCATGCCCGGGAGCCACTCGTCGAGGAACCGATCGAGCGGGATGCTCGCCGCGCGATAGCCGGACCACTCGTCGACGCAGTGCGGCCGCGCAAAGGCTTCGTCAGACCAAAAGGGATAGACCACCGCGTCCTCGTACTCGGCCGACTCGCACACCGCCCAACCATTGTCCGACTGGAGCCCCCACACCAATCCGGTCTCCCGCACGCGCTGCACGAAGAGCTCGTGGTTCGCCTCTGCGTCCGCCGTCAACATTGTCATCACCAGTGAATGTGGGTCTCAGCTAGGCAGCGCCCATGCGCCGCGGAGGAGCAAGTTCGTTCTCGGCAAGGTCCCTTCCGGTTCATTTCCGCCGAAACCGGCCCGCGAAGTAGGCCTGCCAGCGGCCCCGGCGGCGCTCCTGGCCGGGAACGCGCGGCATGGGCGGGAACTGGGGCGAGCTGATCTCGGGCTCGCCGGGGGCGGCCTTGTAGACCCGCACCCGCACGTCAAACCAGGCGGCCTGCCCGGTGACCGGGTCAGAGTTCGAGATGTGCGTCCCCGCCTCGCAGGGCGGCAGCTCCTCGCTAATCAGGTGGTTCAAGAGGAAGCCCTTGCGCGCCTCGTCGGCCTGTGGGCTCAGGCCCCAGGCCCCGGCGGCCTTGCCGATGGCGTTCCAGGTCCACACCGTGCCGGGCTCAACGGCCTCGGAAAAGCGGCACAGGCAGCGGACCTTGCCGTGAGGCGACTCGACCCAGATCCAGTCCCCGTCGTCGAAGCCGTTGGCGGCGCCCACCCGCGGGTTGACGAACAGGTAGTTGTGGCTGTGGATCTGGCGCAGCCAGGCGTTCTGCGAATCCCAACTGTGGTACATCGCCATCGGCCGCTGGGTCAGCGCGTTCAGGGGATAACGCTGGGTGTCGACCAGCCGGCCCTCCAGCGGCTCGTAGTAGAAGGGCAGCGGGTCGAAGTAGGTCGCGACCCGCTTGCGCAGGCGCTCGGGGGGCTGTCGGCCGGGCCACTTGCCCTCGGCGGCGAGGCGGAAGCGCTGCAGGACCTCGGAGTAGACGTTGAGCGTGATCGGCTCGGCGTAGCGGGTCATGCCGTGGGCGCGCGCCCAGTGCAGGTAGCCCTTGTTCCAATTGCGCATGTACTGGTAGCTGCGCGGCAGCTCGTAGTGGAAAACGCAGCCATTGGCGGCGTACATCTCCCACTGCCGCGGGTTGGGCTCGCCCTTGAGGAACTTCTCGCCGCCCTTGCCGCGCCAGCCGGAGAGGAAGCCGATCCCGGATCCCGGGGAGGTCTCGAAGTTGACGATGAAGTCCGGGTAGTCGCGGTACTTGCGCGCCCCACTCTCGGTCACGAAGGCGGGCAGCTTGAGGCGGCTACCGAGCTCGATCAGCACGTCCTGGAAGGGCTTGCACTCCCCTTTGGGCGGCAGCACCGGGATACGCACCGAGTCCACCGGGCCGTCGAACTCCGAGATCGGCCGGTCGAGCATGGAGAGCACGTCGTGCCGCTCCAGATAGCTGGTGTCGGGCAGGACCAGGTCAGCGAAGGCCACCGTCTCGGAGGCGAAGCTGTCGCACACCACCAGGAAGGGGATCTTGTACTCCCCCTCCGAGTCCTTGTCGGTGAGCATCGCGCGCACCGCGCTGGTGTTCATGCTCGAGTTCCAGGCCATGTTGGCCATGAACAGGAGCAGGGTGTCGATGGGGTAAGGGTCCCCGCGCCAGGCGTTGGTGATGACGTTGTGCATCAGCCCGTGGGCGGCGAGCGGGTACTCCCAGGAGAAGGCCTTGTCGATCCGCACCGGCTCACCCGCCTCGTCGACGAAGAGGTCCTCCGGCTTGGCGGGCCAGCCGAGCGGCATACCGTCGAGCGGGCTGTTCGGGCGCACCGCCTCGGGCCCGCTCGGCGGCTTGGTGCAGGGCGGGATCGGGCGCGGGAAGGGGGCCTTGTGGCGGAACCCCCCGGGGCGGTCGATCGTGCCCAGCAGGGTCATCAGGATGCCGAGCGCACGGATGCTGTGGAAGCCGTTGGAGTGGGCCGCGAGCCCGCGCATGGCGTGGAACGCGACCGGATTGCCGGTCACCGAGGCATGCTCGTTGTCCCAGCAATCGGTCCATTGAATCGGCAGCTCGATCCGCTGGTCGCGGGCGGTCACGCCCATCTCGTGGGCGAGGCGCCGAATGGTGTCCGCCGGGATACCGGTGATACCAGCCGCCCACTCGGGCGTGTAGGCATCCACGCGGTCCTTGAGAAGCTGGAACGCGGGCTTGACCGGGGTGCCGTCGTCCAACGTGTAGCTACCGAGCAAGCGGGGGTCGGCGCCCGGGGTATGGGTACCGACGGCGCCGATCTCGGGGTCCCACCAGAGCTTGTTCTCGGGGTCGAAGCAGCCCTCCTCCACGTGCATCTCGAAGCGGTAGAAGAGCCCGTGGTTATCCCGCGCCGGGTCGTCCACGACCAGCTCCGCCGAGTTGGTGTACTGCACCAGGAAGTCGCGGTCGTAGAGCCCCTGCTTGATGATCTCGTGGATGACGGCGAGAAGCAGTGCCCCATCGGTCCCCGGCTTGATCGGCACCCACTCGTCGGCGATCGCCGAATAGCCGGTGCGGATGGGGTTGATCGAGACGAAGCGCCCGCCCCGCCGCTTGAGCTTGGAGATGGCGATCTTCAAGGGGTTGGAGTGATGGTCCTCGGCGGTGCCGATCATCACGAAGAGCTTGGCGCGGTCGAGGTCGGGCCCGCCGAACTCCCAGAACGAGCCGCCGATGGTGTAGATCAGGCCGGCGGCCATGTTGACCGAGCAGAAGCCGCCATGGGCGGCGTAGTTCGGGGTACCGAACTGCTTGGCGAAGAGCCCCGTCAGCGCCTGCATCTGGTCGCGCCCGGTGAACAGCGCGAGACGCTTGGGGTCCTCGGAGCGGATGCGGCCCAGACGCTCCTCCAGCAATGCGAAGACCTGCTCCCAGGAGATCGGCTCGAACTGGGCCTCGCCGCGCTCGGCCCCGGCCTTGCGCCGCAGCGGCTGGGTGAGGCGCGCGGGGGAGTACTGCTTCATGATCCCCGAGGAGCCCTTGGCGCAGATTACCCCTTGGTTCAGTGGGTGATCGGGGTTGCCCTCGATATAGCGCACCTCGCCGTCACGCAGGTGCACCCGGATGCCGCAGCGGCAGGCGCACATGTAGCAGGTGGTCTCCTTGACCTCGACCCGCCCCATGTCTCGATCCGAGCAAGTGGTGGGATCCCGCATGGACACCCTCGGCAACTGACAAGCACTTCGCTACATTCTAATGTTCCTAAGGGAGTGCGGGCAAACGCGACCGGCCGCCCTGGTTTGCAAAGGGTGCAGATTCAGCGCCCCCGTCGGGCGGCGCCAGAGACGCGAAAGGGCCGTTGCCGGCCCTTTCGTCCCCACCCCCGTGTCCGCTGGACGCGGCTTATCGGGTTAAGCGTGCCCGGAGAGGCGAGCCTGCAGCCGGTTGCTCTCCTGATACACGTCGAGTTCGAAGAAGTGCCGCAGCACCCCCAATGCCTCGTCGAGGCTGCTGCAGCCCCACTCGTCGACGACGCAGTGGTTGCTCCAATCCTCAACACGGAAGCAGCCATGCCCGCCCCGCTGCGCACACTGTGCGTCGAAGCGCAGCCGGAAGCCGCTCCCCGTCTTCGGGTTCCATTTATAGCGAATCACGTTGTCCTGCTCGTAAAACATCTCTGACCTTCCCACTCTCGTTTGTCTGCTGTCTGTGCGATGCCGGGATGGCGTTGCCACACCATCTGTCTTACAGACCCAGTATTGACCAAAAAAATCCGCCCTGCCGGGCCAAAGTGTTGACTTTTTGTCACAAGTCAACTCTACGTCGAATAGTTTAGGGATTCTGCCGACCTCTTCGCAACTTCCTAAAAAAACTGAGCCCCCAATGTAACAAAACTGCAACGAACAACCACAGACCGGCCGGCAGCGGTCTGCGCGAGCCTGTCTGTTGCGTCATTGATACGGGTGTTACGGGCGTGGCACCAGCGGCGGCGAGAGGCCCAAGTCAAGCGGATCGGCGGGGTCGACCCCATCCATGAACGGAAGCCGCCGGTTACTGTTGGTGATCTGATAGATCTTCCCCATCCAGTTGCCGACCACGCCCTCGGCGGTGTCGTGCCAGGTGTTGTCGAGCCCAGCGGCGATGCGGTCCTCCGGGACCTCGGGAACGGGCCGACCGATCGCAAGCGACGCCAGGATGCGGTCGCGGTGCTCGTCGAGGACGGCCCGGTCGCGCAGCCGGATGTAGTTCTCCGGGAACGGCGGATAGTCGGGTCGGTCGCCGGCGACGAAGCGGCCGACCTCGCGCTTGTACTCCTTGAGCAGGGAGACGGTGTCGTACTCTGGGTGGCCCTGGAAGAAGACCAGTCGGAAGCCGTCCTCGCTGACCGCGAGGTGCACGCCTGCCTCCTCGCTCTCGGCGAGGACGTGGAGGCCCGCGGCGTCGAACTGCTCGCGGCTGATCTCGTTGAAGCGTGAGTGCGGGACGTCGAAGCGGGTGTTGACGTCATTGACCAACGGGTGCCCGCGACTGACCACGCGGTGGACATACACCCCCCAACGTTTGGCTGGCAGCGGACGACGCCGTTGCCCGTAGCGGAACTGGAGCACCGCATGGGTGGCGAGGCAGGAGCAGAGCGTCGAGGTCACGTTGGCCAGAGACCAGTCGATGACCTCGATCAGCGGCCCCCAGAAGGGCTCCTGCGCAAGATCCGGGTGGGTCACGTTGGCCCCGGTGATAATCAGCGCATCCAGCCCCTCCTCGCGGATACGATCGAAGGGCTCGTAGTAACGCGCGATGTGGGCGCGTGCCGCCTGCGAGCGCTCCAACCCGTCGAGCGTGAAGGGGTGGACGTAGAACTGGGCGATCTGGTTGCTTTCGTTGATCAGCCGGAAGAACTGCCGCTCGGTCGCCGCCAGCGCTGCGTCGGGCATGATGTTGAGCAGCCCGATGTGCAACTCGCGGATGTCCTGGTGTAGGGCGCGGTCGGGGTCGAGGATGGTCTGACCCTCGGCGCGCAGGCGAGCGAAGGTTGGAAGCTCGGTATGGGCGACGATGGGCATGGCGGTCGACCTGGCGGTGGGCTAGACGGGACGGGCGGCGGGCTCGCGCCGCGTCAATCGGGCTTGCGCGCGATCGCCTCCTCCAGGAGGGAAAGGAAATCGCGCTCGTCGTGGACCTGGGCGACCTCGGTCGAGCTGACGGTATAACCATAAGGCTCGGCGATCGCCTCATAGCGGGGCACCCGGGCGTGGAACAGCCGCGGAAAGACCCAGCGGGTAAAGTCGTCGGGGTCGATCTCGGCGACGTACTCCAGCCCCCGCGCGTCGAGATAGTCCCGCACCGCGGCATCGAGGAACTGCGGTCGGTAGTACAGGGGCTTGGGGTCCGCCTGGGCGCGCTGGATCAGCTTGATCTCGTCCTGCTCCGGGACCTGGATATAGAGAATCAGGCTGTGCGCCGCCAGCAGGTCGATGACCCTGGGCTCCTCCAACTCGCATAGGCTCCCGCCGACGTCGTTGACCAGGTGGCTGTAGCCGTAGATCTCCTGGGCCTTCTGCACGAACTTCGGCAGATCCATCATGGCCGCGATCTCGGCCTCCCGATACAGCGCCTGGCGGCGGTTGAACTCCGCGAGTGGCAACCCGCCAACCTCGGGGTTGCCAAGCTTGCCGACGAAGCTGAGGACCGGCCCTAGGTCGTCGACCTTGATGTTATTGCGGATGAAGATCCAGTCGCGCCGCAGCAGGTCGCGCAGGAACGGCACCTGCATCGCCTGGCCCTTGATCAGGTCGAGGATGTGCTCGTCGAGGTAACGGGTGCCGATGCGGTAGTCGCCCGAGTAGTGGAACCAGTCGTGGCGGCGCAGCATGGCCGAGAGGTGGGTCTTGCCCACCCCGGACATGCCAAGCAACGTCACACACTTGTTGTCCCAGGCGCGGAATTCCTCGACGGTAAGCTTCACGACCAGCGGCTCCTGGCTCGGTGGGGCGCAAACGAGCGCGCGATGCTACCCGATGCGACCGCCACCCGGCCAGCGGCGCCCCTCAGTGGCCGGCCCCGCCCTGCGACGTCAGCCCGACCTGCTCGGGCGGTACGTGCGGGCGGCCAATGAGACGCCTGGTACCTTGGATCAGGTCGTCGACGTAGGTGAAGATCACCGGGATCACCAGAAGCGACAGGAAGGTCGAGGTGATCAGCCCGCCGATCACCACGATCGCCATCGGCGCACGGAAGCTCGGGTCGGTGCCGATCCCGAGCGCGATCGGCAGCATGCCGGCGCCCATCGCGAGCGTGGTCATCACGATCGGCCGCGCCCGCTTGCGGCAGGCATCGAGCACCGCGTCCCAGCGGTCGAGCGGCGGATGGCCGTCCACGCCACGGCGCGCCAGGATCACGTAGTCGACTAGCAGGATCGAGTTCTTAGTGGCTATGCCCATCAGCATGATGAGCCCGATCATCGAGGGCATCGACAGCGCGCTCTGGGTGACGAAGAGCGCGAGGAAGGCGCCGGGGATCGACAGTACCAGCGCCGACAAGATGGTCACCGGCTGCACGAAGTCCTTAAACAGCAGCACCAGCACCACGTAGATGCAGAGCACGCCGGTCAGCATCGCGAGACCAAAGCTCGCGAAGAGCTCATTCATCGCCTCGGCGTCACCCACGGTGGTCTGGATCACGCCCGGGGGCAGGTTCTGCAGGCTGGGCAGCGCCAGCGCGGCCTTTTCCACTTCACCCAGCGGCGCGGTGTCGAGCTCGATCTCGAAGTTGATGTTGCGCAGCCGGTCGTAGCGGTCGATCTCCGCCGGACCGCTGTCGATCGCGAGCGTGGCGACATTGCCGAGCATCACCGGCCCCTGCCGGCCCGGTACCGGCAAGCGCTCGAGCAGGGCGAGGTCCTGGCGCGCCTCGGGCGGCAGCTTGACCACGATCGGCACCTGCCGCTGTGACAGGTTGAGCTTGGCGAGTCCCTGGTCGTAGTCGCCCGCGGTGGCGATGCGCAGGGTGTCGGCGATCGCGGCCGAGGTCACCCCAAGGTCGGCGGCCCGCGAGAAATCGGGTCGCACGGTGAGCTCCGGCCGCACCAGGCTCGCCGTCGTCGTCACGCTGCCGATGCCGGGGATGGTGCGCAGCTCCCGCTCCACCAGGCGCGCGTGCCCCGAGAGCACGCGCCCGTCCTCGCCGGCCAGCACGAGCACGTATTTGCCCCCGGCGGCGCCCGCGAGACCCACGTTGACCCGTACCCCGGGCAGGGCAGTCAGGGCCTCGCGGAGCTGCGCCTCGATCTCCTGCTTGCGGGTGCCCCCGAAGAGTCCCAGGAAGCCGTGGCGCTCCCCGCGCGGCGTCATGTTGATCGTCAGCGTCGCCTTGCGCACCTCCGCCGCGCCCCGCGGCGCGAATGGATCGGAGCCCGCCGCACCGCCGCCGATCGCGGTGTAGACCAGCTTGACGTGCGGGTTCTGCGCGACGATGCGGCGGGCCTGCTCCGCCGCCTCGTAGGTCTGCCGAAAGGTGCTGCCGGGCGGCAGCGTCAGGTACACCTGGGTCTGGGAGAGGTCGTCGGGCGGGATGAAGCCGGTCGGCAGCAACGGCACCAGGGCGAAGGAGCCGAAGAAGAAGATTGCGGCGCCGGCCAGCGTGGCGATGCGGTGCCGCAGGCACCAGGCGGCCCAGCCCAAGTACAGGCCGAGCCAGCGTGGCTGCGAGTAGTCCTTGCTCGGCTTGTGCAGGAGATAGGCCGCCATCATCGGGGTCAGCATGCGGGCGACGACCAACGAGAAGAACACCGCGATCGCCGCCGTCCAGCCAAATTGGACGAAGAACTTTCCGGCCACGCCGCTCATGAAGGCGGTGGGCAGGAACACCGCGATCAGCGTGAAGGTGGTGGCGATCACCGCCAGGCCGATCTCGTCGGCCGCCTCCATCGCGGCCTGGTAAGGCGTCTTTCCGAGCGCCAAGTGGCGCATGATGTTCTCGATCTCGACGATCGCGTCGTCCACCAGGATGCCGACCACCAGCGAGAGCGACAACAGGGTGACGACATTCAGGGTGAAGCCGAACAGGTACATGAACCCGAAGGCCGGGAGGATCGACAGCGGCAGCGCGGTGGCGGCGATGAAGGTGGCCCGCCAGTCGCGCAGGAAGAGCCAGACGACCAGCACCGCGAGGAAGGCGCCCTCGATCAAGAGGGACATACTGCCGTCGAAGTTCTCCCGCACCGGGTCGACGAAGTTGAAGGCCTCGGTGATCTCGATGTCCGGGTGCTCGAGGCGGAGCCGCTCGAGCCGGTCGCGCACGCCCGCGGCAACCTCGGTCTCCCCAGCGCCGCGGCTGCGCACGATCTCGAAACCGACCACCGGCTTGCCGTTCAAGAGCGCCGCGCTGCGCTGCTCTGCCACGGTGTCGCTCACGCGGGCTACCTGGTCGAGCCGGATGCGACGGCCGTCGGACAGCACGATGTCCATCGCCGCGAGCTCCGCCGCCGTCTGCACCGTGCCGATGGTGCGCACGGACTGCTCGACGCCGCCGATGTCGGCCCGCCCTCCCGAGGCATCCTGCTGGATCTGGCGTAGCTGGCGCGAGATGTCGGCGGCAGTGGCGTTGAGCGCTAGCAGCCGGTCCGGATCGAGCTGGACCAGCACCTGGCGATCGACGCCGCCAACGCGGGCGACCGCCCCCACGCCGCGCACCGCAAGCAGGCCCTTGGTGACGGTGTTGTCGACGAACCAGGAGAGGGCCTCGTCGTCCATCCGCGGTGAGGCGATGGTGTAGGTCAGGATCGGCGAGCCCGCGAGGTTGACCTTGGAGACGACGGGGTCGCGCAGGTCGCCCGGCAGGTCTGCGCGGATACGCGAGACCGCATCGCGCACGTCGTCCAGCGCCTCCTGTGTCGGCTTCTCCAGGCGGAACTCGACGGTGACGGTGGCGGTCCCGTCCTGCACCTTGGTGTAGATGTGCTTGACCCCTTGCAGGGTCGCGACCGAGCTCTCGATCTTGCGCGCGACCTCGGTCTCCATCTGGGCCGGGGCCGCACCGGGGAGCGAGGCGGTCACGGTGACGGTGGGCAGGTCGATGTCCGGGAACTGCTGGATCTTCATGCCCATGAAGCCCATCACACCGACCAGGGTCAGCATGAGGAAGAACAGCAACGACGGGATCGGGTTGCGGATCGACCAGGCGGAGACGTTGATCGCCATGGGGTGTCGACGGGCGCCCGCCGGGCTAACGAGAGGCCGCCAGCCCCTCGGCCGGCGGTGGGGCCTCGACGACCTTGACCAGGTCGCCGTCGGTGAGAAAGGCCGCGCCCGAGGCGACCAGCCGCATCTCCGGGGTCACCCCAAGCGCGATCTCGATGCGGTCGCCCAGGCGGCGGCCGACCTCGACCTTGAGCTCCCTCACCCGATTGTCCGTGTCGACGAGATAGACGTAAGCGAATCCGTCGCGCAGGACCACCGCGCCCTGCGGGAGGGTGAGCGCGGGCGCCGCTCCGACCTGCATCTCGCCACGGACGAACATCCCGGCGCGCAGCGGGCCGTCGGCGGGGAGGTCGACGTACACGATGGCGTTGCGGGTCAGCGGATCGAGCGTCGGCGCGACCATCCGCACCTGCCCCTCGACAGGCGGCTGGGGCGCGTCACCTGGTGGGTGAAGGCTGGCCTTCATCCCCGCCTTGACGCGGGAGAGCTCGGTGGCGGTCACCTCGGCCCGCCACTCCAAGCGGCCGCCGCGGATCAGCCGGAACAGCTCCTCCCCGTTCTGCGCCAGCGAGCCGACGGTGGCGGTGCGCGCGGAGATCACCCCGTCGTCGGGGGCGAGCACCCGGGTCTGCGACAGGCGCAGCTCATCGGCCTCCAGCTTGGCCTGAGCCGCGCTGACGCGGGCGATCGCGGTCTGCTCGGCGGTGAGGAGCTGATTGATCTGCTGGGCGCTCAGCGCCCCCCGCTCCTCGATGCGCCGCGCCCGGTCGGCGTCCGCCCGGGCCTCGGCGAGCCTGGCCTGGGCCTCCTCGACCGCGGCCCGCGACTGCGCGAGCTCGGCCTCAACGGTGTCGCTCGCGATGAGGGCGAGGAGCTGGCCCTTCTCAACGACGTCGCCGACATTCACCAAGACCTCTGTCATCCGGTAGCCGCTGAGCTCGGCGCCGATCACCGCCTCCTGCCAGGCCGCGACGTTGCCGTAGGCCGCAATGACCTGCGGCCAATCCGCGAGCTGCGGCGCGGTCAGTGCGACCGAGAGCGCCGGGCGACCGGGCTGGGCCGGCGGCGACGAGGCCACGGGCTCGGTGGCGGTCTGCCGCTCTGGCCCGACCAGGATCCATAGGGTGGCAGCGGCTACCAGGGCGACCGCGACCAGCGCAACGGCGATCGGCGGTCGCCGCTTGGGACTGGTGGGTGGTGTGGACATGGCGCTAGCTAGGGGGCGTGGACTCGGGCCTGCCGGATGCCGCCGTCGCGATGGCAGTCCGCTGCCGGCGTCCAACCTCGTGGTCGAGGAGGGCGTGGGCATAGCCCACTAGGCGATCGAGGACCTGCTCAAGGGCCCGCGGGCGATCGAGCACACCCGGCGCGAGGAGCTTCATCATCTCCCGCGATTGGCAGTAGTCGTTGGCCATCGCCACCAGGGCGAAGGCGAGCTGGTGGATGTCGTCGTCGGGCCGGCGCAGGCCGCAATGCCGGGCCAGCATGCCGCTTAGGGCCTGATAGGCCGGCAGGATGGTCTGCTCGACCACTTGGCGGAAGGCGGGGGACGGCTCGAGCATTTCGCGCAGGTGCAGCTTCATGACCTGCACCTGGACGCTGGGGTCCTTGTGCCCGCTCGCCACCCCCAGGATCGGCGCGAGGAACATCCGCATCGCCTCCTCGAACGAGAGCTCGGGGTCGTCGAAGCGGCCGAAGGCATGGATCACCTCCGTGATCGGCCCGAGCAGGGTCTCGCGGTAGAGCCCCTCCTTGTCGCCGAAGTAATAGCGGATCGAGGCGATGTTGACGCCGGCCGCCTCGCAGATCTCACGCGTGCTGGCGGCGGTGAACCCCTTGACCGCAAACATCGCAGTGGCCTGACGGAGCAGGCGGTCCCGCGCGCTCGGTGCCGGCGAGGCATCGGCATCGGCACTCCGGGGGATGGGCAGTGGCAGGTCGGTCATACGGGCCGATAGCGTACCACATAATCAAACGATTGATTGATGCCCAGCGTTTGGGGCTATCAGGGCCCGGCGAGGGTCACGCGGTGATCCGCGCAGACGACCGCTCACGGGTGCGGCGTTAGCCCGGCCGCTGCCCTTCGAGCTCCTCCCAGCGCGCGTAGGCGACCGCGAGCTCGGCCTCGACGGCGTCGAGGCGCGCCTTGGCCGCGGCGATCGCCTCTCCCGGCTGCTGGTAGAAGACCGGCGCGACCATGTCGGCGTGCAGCCGCTGCTGCTCGGCCTCCAGGGCCTCGATGCGCGCCGGCAGGGCCTCAAGCTCCCGGGTCTCCTTGAAGCCGAGCTTGGCAGAGACCCGTTTGGGGCGCATCGTCTCGGCGGCCCGCGGCGCGGCCTTCGGCTCGGGGGCTGCGTCTGGGGCCGGGCGCTGGCGCAGCCAGTCCTGGTAGCCGCCGACGTACTCGCCGACCCGCCCGCCGCCCTCCAGGACCAGGGTGCTGGTGACCACCGCATCGAGCAGGGCGCGGTCGTGGCTGACCAGGAGGACCGTGCCCTGGAAGTCGACCAGCAGCTCTTCCAGCAGCTCCAGGGTCTCGGCGTCCAGGTCGTTGGTCGGCTCGTCCATCACCAGCAGGTTGGCGGGCTGGGTGAAGAGTCGGGCGAGGAGCAGGCGGTTGCGCTCGCCCCCCGAGAGTGCGCGCACCGGCTGGCGGGCGCGCTCGGGGGTGAACAGGAAGTCCTTGAGGTACGAGAGGACGTGGCGGCTCGAGTCGCCGACGCTGACGCGGTCGCTGCCGTCGGCGACGTTGTCCTGCACACTCTTGTCCTCGTCGAGCTGGGCGCGGAGCTGGTCGAAGTAGGCGATCTGGAGATTCGTGCCCCAGCGGATGCGCCCGCTGTCGGGCTTGAGCTCGCCGAGGAGGAGCTTGAGCAGGGTGCTCTTGCCCGCACCGTTGGGGCCGATGATGCCGACCTTGTCGCCGCGCAGGATGAGCGTGCTCAGGTCGCGGATCACGGGCTTGTCGCCCCAGGCGTAGATCAAACCCTCGGCCTCGACCACCAGACGCCCGCTGCGCTCGCCCTCGCCGACCCGCAGCCGTACCTGACCCAACTGCTCGCGGCGGCCCCGGCGCTGCTCGCGCATCGCCTTGAGTGCCCGCACCCGGCCCTCGTTGCGGGTGCGTCGGGCCTTGATCCCCTGGCGGATCCACACCTCCTCCTCGGAGAGCTTGCGGTCGAAGCGGGCGCGCTCCAGGGCCTCGGCGTGAAGGCGTTCCTCGCGCCGGCGCAGGTAGTTGTCGTAGTCCCCCGGCCAATCGGTGAGGCGGCCGCGGTCGAGCTCCAGGATACGGGTCGCGACCCGGCGCAGGAACACCCGGTCGTGGGTGACGAAGAGGAGCGCCCCCGGGAGCTCCGGCAGGAAGCCCTCGAGCCAGTCGATGGCCTCGATGTCGAGGTGGTTGGTGGGCTCGTCGAGCAGCAGGAGGTCGGGCTCGGCGACCAGGGCGCGGGCCAGCAGGACGCGCCGCTGCAGCCCGCCGGAGAGGGCGGCGAAGTCGGCGTCCGGGTCGAGCCCGAGGCGCGAGATCACCCGCTCGGTGCGCTGCTCGATGGCCCAGCCGCCGCCCGCCTCCAAGGCCTGCTGGACCTGGGCCAGGCGCTTGAGCAGCACCCCATTCCCAGTCGCCGCGAGCCGCCGGCCGACATCATGATACTCGCGCACCAGCGCGCCGAGGGCGCCCAGGCCCCCGGCGACGACATCGAAGACGCCCCCCGCGATCCCCGCCGGGATCTCCTGCGATAGCCGCGCGATCTGCACGCCGTCGGCGACCCGCCGCTCGCCCGAGTCCGCCTGGATCTCCCCGGCGACCAGGCGCAGTAGCGTCGACTTACCAGTGCCATTGCGCCCGACCAGGCAGATGCGCTCCCCCTGCTCGATGCCCAGGCTCACGCCGTCGAGGAGCGGCGGCAGGCCGTAGGACAGGGTGACGGACTGGAGGCTGATGAGTGGCATGGCCTTGGTGTGCGGCGCACCCGGGCGGCTGGCGCCGCCGAGGTGACGCGGGCTGATGCCGCCGCGCTAGTCGTCGAGGACTGGTCGGGAGAAGAGGTGTCCCTGGCCCCAGTCGACCCCGATCTCCTGCAGCGCCTGCAGCGTCTCGGGGCGCTCCACGCCCTCCCCGACGGTGATCACGCCGAGATCGGCCGCCAGCTCCTGGATCCCTTGGACGATGGCCCGTACCCGGGGCTCGGCGGTGATGCGACCCACCAGCGCCCGCTCCAGCTTGATGAACGACACCGGCAGCTCGGCGAGATAATTCAGCGAGGAGTAGCCGGCGCCGAAGTCGTCGATGGCGAGCCGCAGCCCAAGATCGATGAACGGCTTGAGGGCCTCCCGCGCCCCGCGCATGTCGTCGAGGAACTGCCGCTCGGTGACCTCGATGACGAGCGGTTTCACGGCTCCGACGTAATCCCCGCAGACGGCGCACTGCTCCTTCACCGTGTGGAGGATATCCGCGACCAGCTTGGGGTGGCGCAGGAAATCCGCGGAGAAGTTAACGAACATCGCCGGCACCGGCCCGCCGCCGAGCGCCGAGCGTACGCAGCGCAGGATGGCGCTGTGAATCACGCGATGGTCGATCAGATGCACCAGGTGGAGCTGCTCGGCCGCCGGGATGAAATAGGCCGCGTCCATGACCTGGCCGTCGTCGAGCCGGATGCGGGCGAGGGCCTCAGCCCCACACACCTCGCCCGAGACCAGGTTGACCACCGACTGGTAAGCGGGCTCGACGCGGTTGTCCTTGAGGGACTTCTCGATCAGGTTGGCGATAGCAAAGACATTGCCCGCGTGCCGGGTGATGCTCTGAATGCGATTGCGCCCGGCCCGCTTGGCCTCGTAGAGCGCGGCGTCCACCTTGGCCAGCAGGGCATCGGGGTGCAGCCCGTCATCCGGATAGGCGGCGACGCCGATGCTCGCAGTGACGCGAATCTGCCGCCCCTGATCTTCCACCGGTTGGGCCTCGAGCCCGGCGCGGATGCGCTCGGCGACCTCCTCTGCCTGGCCGCGGCCGACCTGGGGCAGCAGGCAGAGGAACTCCTCGCCGCCCCAGCGCCCCACGGTGTCGAGCTCGCGCACCTTGTGCGCGACGCGCCGGGCGACCTGGGCGAGCACCTGGTCCCCAGTGGCATGACCGTAGCGGTCGTTGACGATCTTGAAGTAATCGAGATCGATCAGGAGCAGGCTATAGATCCCGTGCTGGGCCTCGGCGCTGCGGTGCAGGTTCTCCAGCCGCTCCTGCAGATAGGCGCGATTGGGCAGACCGGTGAGGGCGTCGTGGCTGGCGCGGTAGGCGAGGGTACCGCGCTCGACCCCGTCGGCCTCGGCGCGCAACAGGATGAGCAGTGCCTCCCCGAGGGAGACCAGCTCGTAGGCAACCATCCGTCGCTGGCCCTTGACCCCGAGCAGCATGCCACTGCCCACCACCTCGCGGCCTAGTCCCTGGGCGGCCAGCTCCGCGATCATCCGCTCGTCGAGCAGACCGCCGCCGCGCAGCTCGAGCGAGAGGGCCGACAGGGCCGGGCGGCCCAGCGCGAGCGCGCCATCGCAATCGAGCAGCCGCTCGGCGCGCACGTTGAGGTAGGCGATCCTGCCGTCGCGATCGCAGACAACGAGCGCATCGGAAAAATCGGCAAGCAGGGAGAGCGGTGCAGCCGGGGCAGAGGCAGGCGGATCCTTGGCGGCGTCTGAGGGTTGCACGGCATTACCAATCAGATCTCATCAAAGGCTGATTGTACCCGAGAGCGCGCGTCACGCAGCGGCGCATCGGGGGTTGGCCGGAGTCCGTGGTGCGGCGGTTTCAGGTACACTCCCGGGTGCGGCATCCACACCCCTCACCGATCCGATCCGCCCGCTGCTGATGGTGAAGAACGTGACACTGCGCGAGGCCTGGTCCGGCGAGGCGGACTGCCTAAACTGCCCGCTGCGCGCCACCGTGCTCTTTGCCGGCCTGACCGAGCAGGACTTCGCGCGCATCCACGACCCCATCGATCAGTTTCAGCTCAGGCCTGGCACCCCCCTCTACCGCACCGGCGACGATGGGGAGTTCCTGTTCACCGTGCGCAGTGGCGCCCTGAAGCTGGTGCAATATCTGCCGGACGGCGGCCAGCGCATCGTGCGCCTCGCGCGCACCAGCGACGTCCTCGGCCTGGAGGCGATCATCGAGAGCCCCTATCTGCACGACGCGGTGGCGCTGCAGGTCACGGAGGTCTGCCGCTACCCGGCGCGGGTCGTGCGGGCGCTGGGGCGCGAGAACCCCGCGCTGCACAACGAGCTCATGAGCCGCTGGCAGCGCGCCCTGTCCCAGGCCGACGACTGGCTCACCGAGCTCTCCACCGGCTCGGCCCGCCAGCGCGTCGCGCGGCTGCTGCTGCGCCTGGCCCCCGACCGCGTCACGAGCGAGTGTGAGCTCTTCAGCCGCGAGGACATGGGGGCCATGCTCGGGATCACTACTGAGACGGCGAGCCGGACGATCGCCGAGCTCAAGCGCCAGGGCCTGCTGGTCGAGACGGCGCCGAACCGGTTCCTGCTCGATATCCCTAACCTCACCCGCATCGCCGAGGCCTGAACGCGGGCCGACAGCCGAGCACGCAAGCCCGCGGGAGTTGACCGATTTCAATGCCCGAGCGGGAGGCGTGCCTTAGCCTGGCGCACATGTCGGGTCTCCATGACCCCAAAACACCCGAAAGGACGTGCCACCGTGATGGGGCCGACATCCGAGCCGCGACTGAAATACTTCCCGATCTCCTTCTTCGCGATGGTCATGGGCCTGGCAGGGCTGGCCATCGCCTGGCACCGGGCGGAGATCGTCTACGCCATGCCCGTGCGCCTGTCCGAGGCCGTGCTGGTCCTCGCCGCGCTTTCCTTCATCGCGTTACTCGCGCTCTACCTCAACAAGATCTGGCGCCACCGGGGAGCGGTGGCCCAGGAGCTCGCGCACCCGATCCAGCTCAACTTCTTCCCCACCGTGTCGAT
Source organism: Chromatiaceae bacterium (assembly GCA_025458165.1). Taxonomy (GTDB): domain Bacteria; phylum Pseudomonadota; class Gammaproteobacteria; order Chromatiales; family Chromatiaceae; genus JALOTB01. The sequence goes on from JALOTB010000024.1 coordinate 63,843, forward strand.
CAGCCTGCTGCTGCTCGCGATCGCATCCCTGCCCTACTCGCTCGGGGTGGCGGGCGTGCTCTGGGTGATCGGGACCAACCTTCACCTGCTGCTGACCCTGTATGTCATGGGGGTGTGGGTGCACCACCAGCAGTTCGAGATCCACCACATCAATCCCGCCTGGTTCCTGCCCGTAGTCGGCAACGTGCTGGTGCCCATCGCCGGCGTGCCGCTCGGCTTCGCGGAGGTCTCCTGGTTCTTCTTCAGCTTCGGCATCCTGTTCTGGCTGGTCCTGCTCGGGATCATCTTCTACCGGGTCTTCTTCCATCAGCCCTTGCCCGAGAAGCTGATGCCGACCTTCTTCATCCTGATCGCGCCCCCGGCGGTGGGGTTCCTGGCCTACCTGTCACTCACCGGGGGCCTGGATGGCTTCGGCCGCATGCTCTACTACAGCAGCCTATTCCTCACCCTGCTCTTGGCGACTCAGATCGGGCGCTTCGTGCACATCGAGTTCTACCTGTCGTGGTGGGCCTACTCGTTCCCGCTGGCGGCGATCACGATCGCAACCCTGGCGATGTATCAACAGACCGGTCAGGCGGCCTTCGCCGCCGTCGGCTGGATACTGCTGACCTTTGTTACCCTGATCGTCGTCTATTTGCTTTACCGCACCGCCCGCGCCGTCGGCAGCCGCAAGATCTGCATCCCGGCCGTCTAGACGTCGCGGCTCCTGCTTCAGTCCCCATCCGGAGAACAGGGGTGAAACAATCGCTGCTGCTTGAGAGATACCCGATCTATACGCTTGAGATCGACCGGAGCGAGACCGAGCTCCAGTCGGTGGACGCCATCTGCGCACACCTGCGCGAGCGCATCGAGGCCCACCGCTGCGCCCGCTTCATCGCCGATTTCGACCACCTCGCACACACCCGCTCACTGCCCGAGGGGCTGGTGGGGGACGACATCCTGGCGGCGCGCAACCTGGTGTTCTCCTTCGGCATCACCCTGCCCGAGCCGCGGGTGCTTGCCCTGCGCCCTCGGTCGATCGGGGTGGCGGAGACCCCCCGGGGCTTTCTCGTCACCTTTCTGGAGGCACCGATGCCGATCGCCAACGCCGCGATGGAGGACTGGGCGATGAGCCTGCGCCGGTCAGCCAGCGCACCGGTTTGACCGGTGCCCGCTGCCGCCTAACGCCCGTCCGATCCTGATCCGCTCAACCGCGGGAGCCCCTGCCCATGCGCGTCGCCGTCACCAGCCAGAACTTCAAGACCATCACGGGTCACGCCGGCAAGACCCGCCGGTTCCTGGTGTTCGAGGTCAACGCCGACGGGGTGCCGCTCGAGGTCGACCGGCTCGATCTGCCCAAGGAGATGGCGCTACACGAGTACCATGGGGAGGATCATCCCCTGTTCGGGCTTGGGCTCGAAGCCCTGGTCACCCAGGGGGCGGGCCAGGGGTTCATGCGCCGGTTGGCGCGGCAAGGCATAGTGGTCCACGCCACGAGCGAGTCGGACCCCCGACTCGCCGTCCGTCTGATCGCGACCGGGGCCTCGCTGCCGCCCCCCTTGCCCCACGAGCATTGAGCCGCAGCAGCGGCGACCGACGCCATCGGTTGCGGCTCAGCCCTCGGCCACGACCGGGATGATCGTGATGTCGACGCGACGGTTCAGTCGCCGGCCCTCGGGCGTGTCGTTGGAGGCAATCGGCTGGCTCTCGCCGAGCCCGTAGGCCGACAGGCGCTCCGGATAGACGTTGGCGCTCAGCAGATAATTCCTCACCGAGCCGGCCCGGCGCTCCGACAGGCGCTGGTTGTGGGCCTCGGAGCCGGTGCTATCGGTGTGACCGGCGATCGAGAGCTGGGTCTTACCGTACTTGTTCACGACCCCGGCGATCTTGTCCATGGTGCTGTAGAAGCCCGGCTTGATGCGGTCGGAATCGATCTCGAAGGCGGTCTCGCTGGTCATGCCGACCAGCAGGCGATCGTCCGGGAGCTTCTCGACCCGGATCACACCGGCGGCAATCTCGTCGGCGAGCACGCGCTGAAAGTCGCGCCGCTGCTGCTCCATGTAATTGCCGACCAAGCCGCCGACGATGGCCCCGCCCACGGCGCCGATCGCTGCCCCTTTGCCGGACTTGTCGGCCACCAGCGCGCCGATGGCGGCGCCCGTGACCGCGCCGATCCCGACCCCCTTCTCGGTCTCGGTCATGGGCCGTCGCTGGCCGTACTCGTCGGTCGCGCAGCCCGCGAGCAGGATCGCGGCCGCCGCCGCGGCCACGCCAAGCTTCATCCAATGGCTTCTCATCGCTTACCTCCAACAACGCAGTCCCGAAATCTTGCCCAAACCGCCCGGATCGGCGGCTGGCGCGGGATGGTATCAGACCGGCCCCGGGTCGAGCGCTGACCGCGGCCTGCCAGGCCCTTGTGAGCGCGCCCGCGGGGCTGCATCTCGGGGGCAGGTCAGTCCAGCAGCTACCGCCCGGGTCCATGCCGCTCATCGCCAATTTCCTGTTGTTTCAGCTCGCCTGGTTCGCCAGCGTGCTCGGTGGCGCCAAGGGTCTGCCTTGGTTCGGGGTCGCCGTGGCCGGGCTGGTCGCGGCGATCCATCTGCGCTCGGCGATCCGGCCGGGGGCGGAGGCACTTTTGATGATCATCGTCGCGGCCGTCGGTGCCCTCTGGGATGGCCTGCTGGCGGGCTTCGGTTGGCTGG
>JALOTB010000025.1 GCA_025458165.1 Chromatiaceae bacterium
CCTTCGCGCTCGGCTACGAAATTTGCGCCCCAGGGGTCGCCTGCGACGAGCAGATCATCGACGGCGCCATGGCGATCGGCTGCAACATGATGCGTGCCTGGTGCGGTGCGGACTGGGCCCCGACCGAGGTCCTGCTGGCTCGCCGTCGGCCCACCGACACGCGACCCTATCAGGCGTTCTTCCGCTGCCCGGTGCGCTTCAACGCCGAACAGACCGCGCTGGTGTTTCCATCTCACTGGCTGCAGCACCCGATCGCGGCATCCAACCCCGAGCTCAAGGCGATCCTCAAGGCGCAGGTCGCCGAGCTCTCCGGCCGCGACCGCGACTTCGGGGCCGACGTGAGGCGCACCCTGCGGGCGCTGCTGGTCACCGGTGTGTGCACCGCGGACCACACGGCCTCCCTGTTCTCCATGCACCGGCGTACGCTGGGACGACGTCTCGAGGAACAGGGCGCGAGCTTCGCCGCGCTCCTCGCCGAGGTGCGCTACGAGGCCGCCTCGCAGCTCCTCGACAACACCGACATGTCGCCCAGCGACATCGCGCTCGCGCTCGGCTACTCCGACGTGACCGCCTTCAATCGGGCCTTTCGCCGGTGGTCGGGGACCACGCCGGGGCGGTTGCGCACCCAGGAAGAGCCGCCGACTGCGCCGAGCTAACGGCCATGGCGACCAGCGCCACCCCAGACCATGAAAGGCGCTGCTCGCCATGGCCATGTCCCTCACCCCGGCCCTCTCCCAGAGGGCGAGGGGGACATGGAGTGCGCTGCGCGCGACTTTCATCGTAAGCCTGCCCTCCCGGCCGTCCCTGGCCCGGGTAGGGGTAGCACAAGGGTTAGAGCTGCCCGTAGATGCAGGTCAAGGCAGCCTGGTTGTTGCCCATGAAGGCGGAGTTGACAAAGTCCGCGTAGTCCTGGCGCGAGAACTGGCCGAGGAAGAGCTTACTGGTGGCATCGAGGAAGGTGGTCGAGTTGCTGCTGTCCTCGAACGAGGCGTCGTCCTCGTTCGGGTTGAGCAGCCCGGCCAGCGATTCCTCCCCAAGGGTGAGCGTGCCGCAGTTGCGCTGGACGCGGTCGAGGAAGGACTCGGACGCTGAGCTCTCGATCACGGCATCGCGCGAGAACCCGTCGGCCCCGCAACCGCTGAGTGCGAGGGTCAGGACCGCGACGACCAGTCCCGGAACGCTCGTCCGCCGCAGGTGAAAGGCCCCTGCCATGGCCGCCTCGCCTCAGTAAACGACCGCACGGCGCCAGGTGCGCCGGGCCACACCGGCATAGGACAGCGGCGTCAACGGCATGCCGATGATGTCGATGAAGAGCGAGGCAGGTCCGGCCTTCTCGGGCAGCTTCCCCTCCAGAACGCGCACCTGGTAGCTCAGGTCATCGCCCTCGAGCTTGGGGTCCTGGAGCACGACGACCACGTCCTCCATCTCCTTGCCCTCGATGAACGAGAGGGTCGCGTTCGGAGGGTCCTTCAGGAAGCTGTCGCTGCCCTCGCTCCAGAAGGGGACGAAACGCGCGGTGCCCATGTGCCCGGCGATGCGCTCCGGCCGGTCGGAGAACATGATCGTGACTGGGCTGACACCCTTGAGGACGAGGCGGCCGTCGGTGTAGGCGACCCCACGGGCGTTCTGGACGAAGAGGAAGTCGGCCATCTCCGCCGCCTTTTTCTCGCTCGCCTGCGTCGTCTTTATCGCCAAGGCGAGCGGGGCCAGGGCGACGGCGGCGGTCAGCAGCTCTCTGCGTGTGGTCATTGGAACCTCCAGGTCGGTTGGTCGTGGTCGGTGCGAGTGACAAGCGAGCCCGCCTCTCGCGGGGGACGCGGAAAGACCTCACACTCGGTCGTTGCATCTTCTGATCGAGCGCCTTGCGGTCGGCCTTCGGACTCGACCGAAGATCTCCCGGGGCGCCCTAGGGCACTGCGCAGGCGGCGATGAGATCGGATCGGCTCGCGTCCAACCCCGGCCGGCCTGGGCCTCGCGCTCCTCGCGGGGGGCGATTACGCGCGAGTCGCAGAGCATAGACTCGACGCTAATTGAGCCGCTTGACAGTTTGGGACAGCCTCGCGCAAGGGCTCCGGCCCTCGCTCCGGCGAGATCGGCGGAGAGTGAATGGCCGAGCGTGCGCCGCGGCCGACCCCCTCGGGCGGCTCGGCCTCAGCGCGCCGATCCGCCAGGACCCGCGAGCCCATTGAGCACGCGCTGGTACTCACGGGCCGCCTCGGCATCTCCGGCGTCGCGGCTCAGCGTGTGCAGCGCCGCGAGTAGGTCGCGGTCGTACGGGTGGCGCTCGCGGGCCCCCTTGAGGACGGTGATCGCCCCTTGCACATCGCCGGCGCGCTGCAGCGCGAGGGCGTAGACGTAGGCGTGGCTCGGGTCCTCCGGACCCTGGCCGGCCGCCCGCGCCAGCGACTCAAGCGCCGCCGCCAGGTCCCCCTGGCGCACCTGCAGGAGTCCCAGGGCGTGGTACAGGCTGGCGTCGGCCGGCAGCGCCGCGAGCCCCTCCCGCAGCAGGGCCTCACCCTCAGCGTCGCGGCCCGCCGCGCGGTACAGGTCGGCGAGGTTGACATAGGCCGGGGCGAAACCCGGCTCGAGCCGCAGGGCGGTGCGGTAGGCCGCCTCGGCCGCCGCCGCGTCGCCCACCGCCTGCTCGATCAGACCGAGGTTGAGGTTGGATTCGGGCCGCTCGGCGGTCGCGTGCTGGGCGGCGCGGTACTCATCGAGCGCCGCCGCGAGCGCCTTGGCCTGGGGCTCGGGCAACGGGTAGGCCGCGAGCGGCGCCAGCGTTGCGGCCGCCTCGGTGCGCACCGCGCGCACCGGGTCGGCGAGGAGCGGCATGCCGAGCTCGAACAGAGTCGGCGCATCCGTCACCCCCAGATAGCCCACCGCCGCGGCGCGCACCAAGGGGTCTGGGTCCTGGAGAAGCCGCCGCACGGTGAGGAGCTGAGCCGGCTCCGGGTAGCCGCGCAAGAGCTCGAGCGCGGTGGCGCGGGCGATCCCCGGCTGAGTCCTGTCACCCGCGAGCGCGAGGAGCGCCGGCCCCGCGCCCGCGGCCCCGTTGCGGCCGGCATGGATCGCCTCCCCGTAGTGCGGCCGGCGCTCCAGGGCCTCGCCGTACCACTGCCGCATCAGGTCGGCCGCCCACTCGACGCTCCGCTCCTTGTGACAGGCGTTGCACGCGTTGGGGCTGCCGGTCTTGAGGCTGAGATCCGGGCGCGGGACGCGCAGGCTGTGATCGGCACGCTCGTCGACGATCATGTAGAGCTGCTGGGGCATGTGGCAGCCGACGCAGGTCGCGCCCGTACTCCCCGCGGGGTGGTGATGGTGGGTCTCGGCGTCGTAACGCCCCGCCGGGTGGCACTGGGCGCACACCAGGTTGCCGGGGAGCCTGGGCTTGAGGTCGTGGGCGTCGTGGCAGTCGGTACACACGACCCCCTGGGCACGCATGCGGCTCTGGATGAAGGAGCCGTAGACGTAGACCTCGTCCTTGATCTGCCCGTCCGGGTGGTAGAGGGCGGCATCGAGTAGCGCCAGGCGATGGGTGTCGCCGAGCGGGCGCCCGTGCACGTAGTGCTCGCTGAGCTGACCGCGCCGCGAGTGGCAGCGGGCGCAGACCTCGAGCTGTACGCGGCCCGTCCGCGGCGGGGATCGCTTCGGCTGGCCGCTGGCCGGGTCGATGGCCCAGAGTCCGCCGTCGCGGTCGGCGAGGTCGACGGCCAAACCCTTGTCCGGCCCCCAGGCGGGTGCCCCCGTCTCCCTGGTGGTCCTGGCCTCGGCGACGTGCCGAGAGCCGGGGCCGTGGCAGGCCTCGCAGCCGACGTTGATTTCTGACCAGGTGGTCTTGAAGCTGTTGGTCGCGAGGTCGTAGCCCTTCTGCAGGTTGGTCGAGTGGCACTCGGCGCACTGGTAGTTCCAGTTCTGCTCCCGGCCCGTCCAGTGCAGCGGGTTGCGGTGATCCATCGCCTCCTTTGGATAGAGGTGGAACCAGCGCTGGCCGCCTTGCTCCGCGGCCCGGCTGTCCCAGCCGATACCGAGCGCCTGCAGCCGCCCGCCCGGCAGCTCGATCAGGTACTGCTGCAGCGGCCACCAGCCGAAGGTGTAGCGGATCGGATAGTCGGTGAGCACGCCGTCCGGCCCGTCGGTGCGCACCCAGTAGCCGCCGTCCTTACGGTAGAAACGGGAGGCGACGCCATGGGCGGTGAAGTCGACGTCGCCGAAGTCGCCGAGGACGCTCGCCTCGCTCGCCTCTGCCATCGCCCGGTCGTGATAGGAGCCGAGCCAGCGCTCGGTCTCCGCGGGATGGCACTCGGCGCACACCCGAGTGCCGACGTAAGCCGACGGCAAACCCGCCGGCGCCGCTGCCAGGAGCGGCCCGCCGATGAGCAGAACGACGATGAGCAACGAAACCAGGCGGACGCTAAGGGCGCGCACTTGGGGGTACCGCGGGATGGCAGAGGATTCATCCTAGCCCACCCGAGGTGTCGGCAGAAGCCGCAGTTGCCGATACCGCCCCGCCATCATGGCGGTGACGGGGCCGCCAGCGGCATACGCAGCGGCCGACGCACCCCCGCTGCGTGGGATAGCCGTGGGACAGAGGCGCAGGTTCTCCCCGAGCTCACGCCGGAAGCAGACGCCGGGGAGGTGTGACAGCCGCGCCTCACGCGCGGCTTGGGGCGGTCAGGAGGTCGGGGTCTCGACCTGCTCGGCCTTGTGCGCGGCGGCCTCCATCATCTTCTTCAGCTCGCCGTTGGCGTGGAGCTCGAGGGTGATGTCGCAGCCACCGACCAGCTCGCCGTCGATATAGACCTGGGGGAAGGTCGGCCAATCCGCGTAGCGTGGGAGGCTCTCGAAGATCTCGCGGTCCTGCAGGACGTTGACATAGGCAAAGGGGACGCCGCACTCCTGCAATGCGGCCGAGGCGCGCATGGAGAAGCCGCACTGCGGGAACTGCGGCGTGCCCTTCATGTAGATGACGATGGGATTGTTCTTCACCTGCTGGTCGATGCGCTCAAGGACATCCATTGCTGAACCTCATGGACGTTAATGGGGGGGCTGGATTGTGGAAAGTTCGGGACAGCGGGCGTCATTTCAACCCGCCGAGCGGGGTATCCCGCCCGGGATCGCCGCTTCGCCCTTCAGACCAAACCGAGGGGGTCGACGTGCCGCTGCAGCCAGAGCTCGAGCAGGGCCAGGTGCCAGAGCTTGTTGCCCAAGATCCGCGTGTGGTGCATGTCGGGGGCGGCGAGCAGCCTATCGACGTACTCGCGCCGATAGATTCCGCGCTCGCGGCAGGCCCGCGAGTTGAGCAGGTCACGCATCAGCGCGAGGAAATCCCCGCGGACGTATTTCAGCGCCGGCATCGGGAAGTAGCCCTTGGGGCGGTCGATCACCGCGTCCGGAAGCAGCCCCCGCGCCATCGCCTTGAGCGGGTGCTTGCCGCCCTCGCGGAGCTTGAGCTCGGGCGGGCAGCTCGCCGCCAGCTCGACCAGCAGGTGGTCTAGGAAGGGCACCCGGGCCTCCAACCCCCAGGCCATGGTCATGTTGTCGACGCGCTTGACTGGGTCGTCGACGATCAGGGTAGTCACGTCGAGCCGCAGGACGGCGTCGATGAGCTCGTCCGCGCCGGGCTCGGTCAAGCGCTCGCCGATGAAACGGGAGGTCTCGTCCGACACGCCGTAGGCGTCGCTCGCGAGGCGCTGATACTCGTCGTGATCCCGGTCGAAGTAGTGCTTGCGGAACCTTTCGAGCCAGTCCCCTTCGGTCTCGGCGGCCATCCGCGGGTACCAAAAATAGCCGCCGAAGACCTCGTCCGCGCCCTGCCCCGACTGCACCACGCTGATCTCACGCGAGACCTGCTCGCCGAGCAGATAAAAGGCCACGGCGTCTTGCGCGAACATGGGCTCGGCCATGGCGTCCACCGCCTCGGGCAGGCGCTGCAGGACCTCGGCGTTGGGCACCCGGAACTTGCGGTGGCGGGTGGCGTAGCGCTCCACCACCAGATCCGAATACTCGAACTCGCTCCCCGCCTCCTCGGGTGTGTCCTCGAAGCCGACCGAGAAGGTGCGAAGGTCGCGAACCCCCGCCTCGGCGAGCAGCGCGACCAGGAGACTGGAGTCGAGCCCGCCCGAAAGCAGTACGCCTACCGGGACATCGGCCACCTCGCTGTGGGTGCGCACGGTCTCGCGTAGGCGCTGGTGGATCGCCTCCAGCCACTCGCCGTCGCTGCGCGCCCGCTCGGGCCGGGTGGCGCTCAAGCGCCAGTAGGCGCGGCAGGTCTCGCGCCCATCGGCGTCGATACGCAGCCAGTGCGCGGGCGCGGGTGCTGGAGGCGAAGCGCAGGCGGGCGCCGTCCCGCGTCCAGTAAAGCGGCTTGATCCCGAAGCGGTCGCGGGCGAGGAAGAGGGTGCGCTCGCGCAGGTCCCAGAGCGCGAAGGCGAACATCCCCTGCAAGCGGGCGACGCAGTCCTCGCCCCAGGCGTGCCAGGCCTTGAGGATGACCTCGGTATCGCCCTCGGAGAAGAAGCGGTAACCCCGGCCGATCAGCTCGCGACGCAGTTCCGGGTAGTTGTAGACGGTCCCGTTGAAGACCAGGGCGAGACCGAGCTCCGAATCGAGCATCGGCTGGTTGGAGCGAGTCGTCAGATCGATGATCGCTAGCCGGCGATGGCCGAAGGCGAGCGGCCCATCGCTGTAGCTCCCCGCGTGGTCCGGCCCGCGGCGCTCCAGCCGCTCCATCATCGCCCCGATCGCCGACAGGTCCGCCGGGCCGCCGTCGAGACGCAGCTCACCGCAGATACCGCACATCAGTCGCCTCCCGTCATCCGACCTTGCCCCATCCGCCGCCGCCCGGGGTCTCGATCCTGAGCCGGTCACCCGCCGCGACCTCGAGCGCGACCTTGCTTGGTAGCACCTGGCCGTTGAGCAGGTTGCACCCAGCCGCTCCCGGCTGCCCGCCCGCGCTGCCCCAGGGCCGGTGCCGCCGCCGCTCGGTGAGGAGCGAGACGGTCGCCGGCGCGAGAAACTCGAGCTCGCGCACTAGACCATCGCCCCCAAAGATGCGCCCTCCCCCGCCCGAGCCGCGGCGCAGGGTGTAGCGGGTCACCCGCAGCGGGTAGCGCGCCTCCAGGACCTCGACCGGGGTGTTCAGCGTGTTGGTCATGTGCGTCTGCACCCCCGACCAGCCACCGCCGAGCGCCCCCGCCCCCATGCCGCCGCCGATCGTCTCGTAATAGTCCCAGGCCGCCTCGGGAGCGGAGCCGCCCATCGCCAGGTTGTTCATGCTGCCGTGACTCGCGGCCGGGATACGCTCCGGGATCGCCTGGGCCAGGGCGCCGAGGACGACGTCGACCACCCGCGTGCTCGTCTCGACGTTGCCCGCGGCCACCGCCGCCGGGTAGCGGGCGTTGAGCAGACAACCCTCGGGGGCCGTCAGGCTGATCGGTCGGAAGGCGCCCGCGCAGGCCGGGGTCTGCGGCGGCATCAGGCAGCGGAAGACGTAGAGCACCGCGGCGGCCGCCACGGCCAGCGGGCAGTTGATGTTGCCGGCGACCTGCGGGGCGGTTCCGCTGAAGTCGAGCCGGGCGGTGCCGTCGCCGGGGATCTCGACGCGGACCCGGATCAGGATGTCACAGCGGCCCTGCCCGTCGTCGTCCATGCGATCCTCGAACGCATAGACCCCGGCCGGGATCGCCGCCAGCGCCGCCCGGGCCAGCCGCTCCCCGTAATCGTTCAGCGCGCAGAGTCCGCTGCGGAAACCGTCCGTCTCGCATGAGGCGATCAGCTCTCGCAGCCGCGCCGTGCCGGCGCGGTTGGCGCTCACCTGCGCGAAGAGATCGCCGCGGGAGTCGGCGGGGTTGCGGGTCGCGGCGACGATCGACTGAAGCCGCGCCTCGTCGAGCGCCCCGGCACGGATCAGGTGCACCGGCTCGATCACCAGCCCCTCCTGGTGGATCGAGCGCGAGACCGGCATGGAGCCCGGTGCCTCGGCGCCGATGTCGGCGTGATGCGCGCGGTTGACCACGAAGGCCAGGAGCCATCCACCCGCGAAGACGGGGGCGATCAGGGTGACGTCGGGCAGATGAGTACCGCCGAGGAAGGGATCGTTCAAGATCACCATGTCCCCATCGGTCCAGGACAGGCGGGCGACCAGGCCGGCCATCGCATAGGCCATGCTGCCCAGGTGCACCGGGATGTGCGCGGCCTGGGCGCAGAGCCCGCCCGCCGCGTCGAAGACCGCGCAGGAGAAGTCCAGACGGTCGCGGATGTTGGGCGAGAAGGCGGCATTGCGGAGCACCGCGCCCATCTCGTCGCACACCGCCTCGAGTCGGCTCGCGAAGATGCTGAGCCCCACCGGGTCCATCATTCCAACCCCGGCCGCGGGGCCGGTCGCGGTTTGCAAAACCCTACCCGCCTGCTTAGAATCCGCCCGCCTTTACCGAGCGAAATACTCGGAAACTTGGCCGCCCGGTTGAGGTCGGCCCGCCCAGCGCATACTTCCTCTGCGCCGCATTCCATTTTCCAGGAGGCTTTCGACCATGGCACACCAGCTCCCCCCTCTCCCCTACGAGAAGAACGCCCTCGCCCCGGTGATCTCCGAGGAGACCATCGAGTACCACTACGGCAAGCATCATCAGGCTTACGTCACCAATCTGAACAACCTGATCCCGGGCACCGAGTTCGAGACCATGAGCCTGGAGGACATCATCATGAAGTCCTCGGGCGGGGTGTTCAACAACGCCGCGCAGGTCTGGAACCACACCTTTTATTGGAACTGCCTGAGCCCCAACGGCGGCGGCGAGCCGAGCGGCGCCCTGGCGGACGCGATCAGCGCCAAGTTCGGCTCTTTCGACGAGTTTAAGAAGCAGTTCACCCAGTCCGCCGCCACCAACTTCGGCTCCGGCTGGACCTGGCTGGTCAAGAACGCCGACGGCTCCATCGAGCTGATGAACACCTCCAACGCCGCCACCCCCATGACCTCCGGCAAGAAGGCCCTGCTCACCGTCGACGTCTGGGAGCACGCCTACTATGTCGACTACCGCAACGCCCGCCCGAAGTACCTCGAAGAGATCTGGAAGCTCATCAACTGGGACTTCGTCGCGCGCAACTACGCGGGCTGAGCGGAGGCTGCTTGAGGACTGAGTCCAGCGAGCGCTGGACCGTCTGAAGGATCATCGCCGACGCAGGCACGGAATGGCCCGGCCCTTGGCTGGGCCATTTTTCGTTTGGAGACCCGGAGTTGGCGGCGTCAGGGCACCCTGCGCGACAACAAAAAAGCCCGCGGTGACGCGGGCTTTCGATTGGCTGGGGGACTAGGATTCGAACCTAGGTTAACGGAGTCAGAGTCCGCTGTCCTGCCGCTAGACGATCCCCCAATGGGAGGGGCCGGGCGCTTAGCGCTTGGAGTATTGCGGGCGCTTGCGGGCCTTGTGCAGGCCGACCTTCTTACGCTCGACTTCGCGGGCGTCGCGGGTCAGGAAACCGGCCTGACGGAGCGGGCTGCGCAGGTCCTCGTTGTACTCGACCAGCGCACGGGCGATGCCGTGGCGGATGGCGCCGGCCTGACCCGAGGTGCCGCCACCGCTGACGGTGACCATGAGGTCGACGCGGTTCGCCATGTTGGCGGTCTCGAGCGGCTGGCGCACGATCATGCGCGCGGTCTCGCGCCCGAAGAAGCGCTCCAGGGGACGGCCGTTGACGGTGATGTTACCCGACCCAGTGGTCAGAAAGACGCGCGCGGCAGAGCTCTTGCGGCGCCCGGTGGCGTAATTGGTTTCCGGCATGGACTGGTTTCCTGGGCTCAGAGTTCGAGGGGCTGGGGCTGCTGGGCCTGATGGCCGTGCTCGGGTCCGGCGTAGACCCGGAGCTTCTTCAGCATGGCGCGACCGAGCGGGTTGCGCGGCATCATGCCTTTGACCGCGGTGGTGATTACGCGATCCGGCGCCTTGCGCAGCAGTCCCTCCAGGCTGATCGACTTCATGTTGCCGATGTAGCCGGTGTGGTGGTAGTACACCTTGTCCTGACGCTTGTTCCCGGTCACCCGCACCTTCTCGGCGTTGACCACGATGATGTAGTCGCCGGTGTCGACGTGCGGCGTGTACTGCGCCTTATGCTTGCCGCGCAGCCGGCGGGCCACCTCGGTGGCGAGTCGCCCGAGGGTCTTGCCGTCGGCGTCGACGACATACCACGCGCGGCGGACCTCGGCGGGCTTGGCACTCACAGTGGTCATTGTCCGTTGCTCCGGGGCCTTGGGTTCTGAGTCTGGCTCGTGAAAGACCGCGAAGAATACAGGATTGCCCCACAGGTGACAACATCCGGTCGGGCGGCGAGCGGTCGGCCCCGGAAAAAAAAGCGCCGCGGGAAGCGGCGCTTAACGACAATAACCACCAAAGGAGGATCGCACTGATCCAGGAGGATCAGCATGTACGCATGCTCTTATATTCCGATGTTCTTGTCAACCCGCCGGGGTTGTCTGCGGACCCTCGGCCGGCAGCCGCAGCCGCTCCACCACGCGCCCGCCGACCAGGTGCTCGGTGAGGATCTCTTCCAGATCGTCCCGATCGACATAGGTGTACCAGACGCCTTCCGGGTAGACCACGAGCACCGGGCCCTCGGCGCAACGGTCGAGACAGCCCGCCGTATTGATCCGCACCTGTCCCATCCCGGCGATGCCGAGGGCCTTGGTGCGCTGCTTGAGGTAGTCGCGCATCTCCTGGGCCCCGCACTGGGCACAGCATTGGCTACCGTCCTCGCGGCGGTTTGTGCAGAAAAAGACGTGATGGCTGTAGTAGGACATGACCGCGGCAACCTCTCGCGCAACCGGAGACCGCGCACAGGGTAACATTGCGGGGCTCGCGGGCAATGCCGCCCCCCAGCGCACCGAGTGGCGACGCGAGGCGCGCCCGGCGACTCGGGTGAGCCGCCCGGCCACGTACCGCGGGCCCAACACCACCGCGCCGGGCCTGACTCCCGCTGTTCCCCTGCCGAACGAATTTCCCGGACACGACCGACCGCCAAGCCCCGATCCCACGCCGTTCCGGTGGACCGCAACGACCTCATCGCCCAGATCACGAGCGCCGCGGACCAGTGCGTCCGCTGCGGGCTCTGCCTGCCCCACTGCCCCACCTACCGGCTGCGCGCGGACGAGGGCGAGTCCCCGCGTGGGCGCATCGCCCTGATCCAGGGCTGGGCGGAGGGCAGTCTGGAGGACTCGCGCCGGTTGCGTGCCCACCTCGCGAGCTGCCTGGAGTGCCGGGCCTGCGAGACGGCCTGCCCCTCGCTGGTCGCCTTCGGCCGCCTGATGGACGACGCCCGCACCCTGCGCCGTGCAAGCGCCGGCCCCTGGAGACGCCGGCTGCAACGGCTCTGGCTGGACGCCCTGGCGAGCCCGCTCGGGGTGCGCGCCGCCAGCCTCTGCGCGCGCGCCTACCGGGGAAGCGGAGCCGCCCGCCTGCTGGCGCGCAGCCGCTTGGTGCGCTCTGCGCGGCTGCGCGCCTGGCACCGGGTGGCGGTGCAGCTCCAAGCGCCGGCCCGGACGGGCCGCCGACCGCAGTCACCCGATCGGCCCGAGATCGATCTCTTCATCGGGTGCGTGGGCCGAGCCGCCGAGCCGTCGGCCATCGCCGCCGCGCGCGAAGTGCTTGAGCGCCTCGGCTGGGCGGTGCACACCCCACCCGGTCAGCGTTGTTGCGGGGCCATGCACAGGCACAACGGTTTCCCGGACGAGGCCGACCGGCTGCTCGCGGGCAACGCCAGCGCGCTTGGCGCGCGCCCGGTCGTCGGGCTCTCCAGCGCCTGCGTCGCGGAGCTGCGCACGCACCCGGGCCTGGCCGGATGCCAGGAGGTCTGCCGATTCCTGGCCGACCAGCCCTGGCCGGCCGAGACCAAACCGCGGGCGCTGCGCCAGCGGGTCGCGGTCCACGAGCCCTGCTCCCAGCGCAACCTGCTGCGCGACCCCGACGCCGCCTACGACCTGCTGCGCCGAATCCCCGGGGTCGAGCCGGTGGCCTTGGCGGACAACGCCTTCTGCTGCGGGGCCGCGGGGACCTACCTGCTCAGCCAACCGGAGGTCAGCCAGTCTCTGCTCGCACCCAAGCTCCAGGCGCTTGCGCGCCTGGGCGTGGAGATTCTGGTCACCACCAACACCGGCTGCGCCCTGCACCTGGCCGCGGGGGTGCGCGAGGCCGGGATCGCCGCCGAGGTGCTGCACCCCGTCGAGCTCCTCGCTCGCCAGCTCCGCCCCGCGCGAGCACTGCGATCCCCTTGAAGGCCCCGCACGGGCGGCCCAGAATCGGGGCAGCGAACCCGAGGACAGATCGACGCCCATGACCCACCGCGACTACAGCCCCATCGACCGTGCCCTGATCCAGCTCGATCAGGCGGTGCGTACCGTATTCGGTCGCCCCCTGACCACCGAACGCCCGGACCCAGGGCGCGGTCTGCCCGAGGCGGAGCTCGACGAGCACGAGCGCCGGCACATCGCCCGCCTGATGCGCATCAATCACACCGGTGAGGTCTGCGCCCAGGCCCTGTACCAGGGACAGGCCCTCACCGCGCGCCGCCCGGAGGTCGCCCGCAGCATGGAGCGCTCGGCCAAGGAGGAGAACGACCATCTCGACTGGTGCGAGCGGCGCCTCGACGAGCTCGGCGACCGCAAGAGCCTGCTCAACCCGCTCTGGTACGCCGGCTCATTCGCTATCGGCGCCCTCGCCGGGCTCGCCGGGGACAAGTGGAGCCTGGGCTTCGTCGTCGAGACCGAGCGCCAGGTCGAGAGCCACCTCGACGGGCATCTCGCCGAGGTCCCGCTCAAGGATCAGCGCACCCGCGTGATCCTTGAGCAAATGAAGGCCGACGAGGTCCACCATGCCGAGGTGGCCCGCAACGCCGGGGCCGCCGAACTACCGGCCCCGGTACGACTCGCCATGCGCTTGACCTCTAAGGTGATGACCCGCTCGGTGTACTGGGTCTAGAGGCCGGGGCGGCGGGCCGCTCGGCCCCGCCTCGGCGCCACCTCAGAACTCCAGATTCCGCGCCAGGTTGCGCCCGTAGAAGATCTCCGCGATCTCGCGGCGCAGCAGCTTGTGAAGCCGCTTGTACTCCTTCTCCGACAGATCCTTGGCCTCGACACAGAAAAGATAGTCGTCGAGGCGGAACTCCTTGATCGCCATCTTGGTGTGAAAGATGTTCTCCTGGTAGACGTTGACGTCGACCATCTGATAGCGGGTCTTGGTGCGCCGCGCCAGGTAGTTCTGGATCGAGCTGATGTTGTGGTCGATGAAGTGCTTGTTCCCGCGCACGTCGCGGGTGAAGCCGCGCACCCGGTAGTCCATGATCACGATGTCGGACTCCAGTGCGTGGATCAGGTAGTTCAGGGCCTTGAGCGGTGAGATCCGACCGCAGGTCGACACATCGATGTCGGCCCGAAAGGTACTGATCCCGCTGTGGGGGTTGCTCTCCGGATACGTATGGACCGTGATGTGGCTCTTGTCGAGGTGGGCCACCACCGCGTCCGGCAGCGGCCCGGGCGACTCGGCGTTGGAGAGGTGCTCGGCGGCCACCGACTCCTCGGAGATCAGCATGGTGACCGAGGCGCCTTGGGGGTCGTAGTCCTGGTGGGCGATATTGAGGATATTCGCCCCGATGATGTTGGCGACGTTGGTCAGGATCTTGGTCAGGCGCGCGGCGTTGTAGGCCTCGTCGATGTAGGCGATATAGGCCTCACGCTGCTCCGGCGTCTCCGCATAGCAGATGTCGTAGATGTTGAAGCTCAGGGTCTTCGTCAGGTTGTTGAAGCCGTGCAGCTTTAGCTTCTTCAAGATCTCGGGCATCGACGGTCCTGGCTTAGGGCAAATCGGGGACGGCAACCTACGCCGGGCGGGCGACGATTTCAACCCGTCGCGCGGCCGTCGACCGACCAGCGCGCGGCGATGTTCCACCAGCGCTCGCGGCCGAGCACGAATTCGAGGACGAGCGGCACGGGGATGCGCCCCTCGGCGACCAGGCGGTCGTGAAAGGTCTTTTGGTCGAGGCCAGCGGCCGCGCAGAGCGCCCGCGCCCGGGTCAGGGCGTCCCAGCCGAGCACGCCGGCCAGGGCCTCACCCGGTCGGCGCAGTAGCACCAACAGCTCCCCCCGGCCGACCTGAGCGACCGCCTCTGCGTGCGCGCACCCGAGATGGAGATCGAGATCGAGCAAGCCGAGCCGCAGGGCGTGCTGCCGCGCGAGCAGGGCGCAGAGCCGATCTTCGGGCTCGAGATAGCCCGCCTCGGCGAGTCGGTCGTCGAGGTACAACCCCCAGGCCCGCTCCAGGCTCGCGCCCGCACACAAGCGGCGCGGCAGCCGGCGCGCCCGCTCAGCACCGGCGAAGGCGAGCAGGTGTGCGCCGCCCCAGGTGCCGCGGCGCACCCGGGCGCGTAGCGCGGCCAGCGGCTCGTCGCCTGCCCCATCCAGATACAGGCTCCCGGAATCGTCCCCAGCGAGGTAGTCGCAGCCCATCCGCGGAGGGCGCGGACAGGCGCAGCGCTCGCGGAGCTGCAGGGGGGCAGCGGGCGGACTGACCAGCGCTGACTCGACGAGAAAGGTGCGCAGCCGCTCGGCCTCGCCGCGGTAGGTCTCGAGCCTCGCCGCCGCGGGTACCAGGCACCCATCGAGAAAGGACTGTACCCCGGCCGCGGTGGTCCCCAGCCGGGCGGCCAGCTCGTCGACCTCGGCCGCGGTGCGCTCAGCGGCGGTGCTCAGGACGGCATGGGCGCTTGGTGGGTCAGGATCGAGGAACTGGCGGTGGCGTAACAGGAGCCGCAGATGCCGCTCGCCGCAGCCAGGGGCCCCGGACGCGCGCGGCGCGATCTCACTGCGCAGCAGCTCACCGTAGACGGTGAGGGCGGCGCACGCGGCGTCCGCCAGCCCCGCGATTCGGCCCAGCCGGCTGCCCGTCTGTTGGCGCAGCCAGGGGCTGGCGACCAGCTCACGCAAGTAGCAGCGCGCCCGGTCCGTCTGCTCCACCGCGGCCTCCACCAGGGGAGGGCAGACCAGCTCGGCCAGGGTCCTAAGCTGGCCGGCCGCCCCGCGGAGATGACTCGGCAGCCCCGCGAGCAGGGCGACCAGCCCTTCGCGCTCCGGGTCCGACGCGTCGAGCGCCGCACGGTAGAGCCCCTCGATCGGCAGAAAGCGCAGTGGGTCGCGGTGCCGCCAGTCCCGCTCCAACAGCGCCTGGTGCTCCGCCCGAGCGGCGCCGAACATCAGCCGCAGGTCGATCCTGCGGCCTGGGTCGAGGCCGCGATAATCGAGCTCCTCCAGCGCGACCACCAGGGCCTCGAGCCAGCTCTCCAGCGCCGCGATCTCGTCATCAGCCTGCGCCGTCAGGAGCCCCGCGTATCCCGAGACACCGGCGACCGCCGCCGCCTCGGGGTGGTAGCGGAACCAGACCGGAAAGAACTCCGCCGCCAACGCGTCGAAGGCGGCGGCCGCTTCAGACATCGCGGATCTCGAAGTCGTGGGTGATCTCGGCGGTCGCCCCGAGCATGATCGAGGCCGAGCAATACTTCTCCGCGCTCAGGCGAATGGCGCGCTCGACCTGGGCCGGATTGAGCCCATCACCGCTGACGATGAAGTGGGCGTGAATACGGGTGAAGACCTTGGGGTCCTCCGCGGCGCGCTCGGCGGTCAGCTCGACCACGCAGTCCCTCACCGGCTGGCGCGCCTTACGCAGGATCAGCAGCACGTCAAATTGCGTGCAGCCGCCCATGCCGATGAGCAGGAGCTCCATTGGCCGTACCCCGAGATTGCGACCGCCGAATTCCGGCGGGCCGTCCATGACCACCGCATGCCCACTGCCGGACTCGCCGAGCATGGCCACCCCCTCGATCCACTTGATCCGCGCCTTCATACCGACGGTCCTCCGCAAGTTGAGCCTCGAGGCGGCCTGCCATGACCAAGGCCAAGACCGCACTCATCCGGTGGGCAGGCTAGCACAATTCGACAAGTCTCAGCGGCTTGCCTAGAATCACCACACGGGGGATGAAACAATGGTCGCAACTCCATGACGTTTGCTCCAAAAACCGAACCGGCTTGGCTGAGTGCCTTCCTCTCTTTTTGCCACACCAAGCGCTACGAAAAGCACGTCGACTTCATTCGGCGGGGGGAGCCCGCGGAGAGCCTCTACTACCTGGTGGAGGGGTCGGTGGCGGCGTTGATGGACGACGAGGAGCAGCGTGAGATCGTCCTTGCCTATATCAACAAGGGCGAGTTCATCGGGGAGATGGGGCTCTTCATGCCGCAGACCACGCGCAGCGTGATGGTCCGCACGCGCACCCGCTGCAGGGTCGCCGAGATCACCTACAAGCGGCTCGACCACCTGCTGGAGACCGAGCTGCGCGACCACGCCAAGGCGATCCTCTACGCCATCGGCCACCAATTGAGCCAGCGCCTGCGCCAGACCAGCCGCAAGGTCGGACACCTCGCCTTCCTGGACGTCACCGGGCGCATCGCCCGCACACTGCTCGACCTCTGCGCCCAACCGGATGCCATGACCCACCCCGATGGGATGCAGATCCGCATCACCCGACAGGAGATCGGCCGCATCGTCGGCTGCTCGCGCGAGATGGCGGGCCGGGTCCTGAAGAGCCTGGAGGAGCAAGGGCTGATCTGGGTCAAGGGCAAGACCATCGTGGTCTTTGGCACCCGCTGATCGACGGCCTCGCAACGGACACCGACTCAGGCACCGAACAGCCGCGCAAGCTCGGCCCCCGGGTCCTCGGCGCGCATCAATGCCTCGCCGACCAGGAAGGCATGCACGCCCTCGCCGCGCATGCGGGCGACGTCCTCGGGGGCGAGGATGCCGCTCTCGGTCACCAGGATGCGATCGGCCGGGATGGCATCGAGGAGATCGAGGGTGGTCTGGAGACTCACCTCGAAGGTCCGCAGATCCCGATTGTTGACCCCGATGAGCCGCCCCTCGACACGCCGGGCCCGGTCGAGCTCGGCGCGGTCATGGACCTCCACCAGCACGTCCATCCCGAGCCCCCCGGCCAAGGCGCTCAAGTCCTTAAGGCGCTGGTCGCTGAGGCAGGCCGCGATCAGCAGGATGCAGTCCGCCCCGATCGCGCGCGCCTCGTAGACCTGGTAGGGATCGATCAGGAAGTCCTTGCGGATCACCGGCAGCGAGCAGGCCGCCCGCGCCTCCTGGAGATAGGCATCACTGCCCTGGAAGAAGTCGATATCCGTCAGGACCGAGAGGCAGGCCGCGCCCCCGCGCGCGTAGCTCGCCGCGATCTCCGTCGGGTGGAAGTCCGCGCGCAGCAGGCCCTTGCTGGGAGAGGCACGCTTGATCTCGGCGATCACCGCCGGCCGCCCCTCGGCGATCCGCCGCGCCAGGGCATCGGCGAAACCCCGCACCGGAGCGGCCTGATCGAGCCCGGCGATCAGCCGGTCGAGCGGCAGACGCTCACGGCGCGCGATGACCTCCTCGGTCTTGCGGGCGACGATCTTCTTTAAGATGTCCGGGGTGTCGGGCATGGCCGCCTCAGGCGCAGGCCTGGGTGAATGCGACGAAGACGTCGAGCTTGACCCGTGCCGCACCGCTCGCGATCGCCTGGCGCGCCTGGTCGATGCCCTCACCGATCGAGCCGGCGAGGTTGGCGGCATAGAGCGCCGCCCCCGCGTTGAGGGTCACGATCTCGCGCGCCGTGCCCGGGCGGTTCTCCAGGGCGTCGAGGAGCATGGCCTTGGACGCCTCGGCGTCAGCGACCTTGAGCCCGCGGTGGGAGACCATCTGCAGGCCGAAGTCCTCGGGATGGATCTCGTACTCGCGGATCTGCCCGTCCTTGAGCTCGCCGACCAGGGTCGCCGCACCGAGCGAGATCTCATCGAGGCCGTCCTTGCCCCAGACCACCAGGACGTGCTCGGCGCCGAGCCGCTGCATGACGCGGACCTGGATGCCGACCAGGTCGGGGTGGAAGACCCCCATCAGCGTGTTGGGGGCGCCGGCCGGGTTGGTCAGCGGGCCCAGGATGTTGAAGATGGTGCGCACGCCCATCTCGCGCCGCACCGGGGCGACGTTCTTCATCGCGCTGTGATGGCTCGGCGCGAACATGAAACCGATCCCGGTCGCCTCGATGCAGTCGGCCACCTGCGGGGGCGAGAGCATCAGGTTGACGCCCAGCGACTCCAGCACATCGGCGCTGCCGGACTTGGACGAGACGCTGCGGTTGCCGTGCTTGGCGACCTTGGCCCCCGCCGCCGCGGCGACGAACATCGAGGCGGTGGAGATGTTGAAGGTGTGCGAGGCGTCCCCCCCGGTGCCGACGATGTCGACCAGGTGCGCGCTCGGCGCCACCGGTACGCGTGTCACCAGGTCGCGCATCACCTGCGCGGCGGCGCTGATCTCGCCGATGGTCTCCTTCTTCACGCGCAGCCCGGTGAGGATCGCCGCCGTCATCACCGGGGTCACCTCGCCCGCCATGATCTGGCGCATCAGCGAGAGCATCTCGTCATAGAAGATCTCGCGATGATCGATGGTGCGCTGCAGGGCCTCTTGCGGCGTGATGGTCATGGGGTCGAGCTCCGCGGTCAGCGTTGGTCGAGGAAGTTGCGCAGCAGCCGGTGGCCGTGCTCGGTCAGGATCGACTCGGGGTGGAACTGCACCCCCTGCAGCGCGAGCGTACGGTGCCGCACCCCCATGATCTCGTCGTGCGTGCCGTCCGGGTGCCGGGTCCAGGCGGTGGCCTCCAGGCACTCGGGCAGGGTCTCCTGCTCGATCACCAACGAGTGGTAGCGGGTCGCCAGGAAGGGGCTCGGCAGGCCACTGAAGACGCCCGTATCGGCATGGTAGATGGGCGAGGTCTTGCCGTGCATCACCGCGCGGGCGTGCACGATCCGCCCGCCGAAGGCCTGGCCGATCGACTGGTGGCCCAAGCAGACGCCAAGGATCGGGATCCGGCCCGCGAAACGCTGGATCGCCGGGACCGAGATCCCCGCCTCGGTCGGGGTGCAGGGGCCGGGGGAGATGACGATGTACTTGGGCGCGAGACGCTCGACCTCGTCGAGCGAGGGCTCGTCGTTGCGCACCACACGCACCTCGGCGCCAAGCTCGCCGAAGTACTGCACCAGGTTGAAGGTGAAGGAGTCATAGTTGTCGATCATGAGCAGCATGATCAGCCCTCCACCCCGCAGCCGTGGCGGTCGATGCCGGCCTCGGCCATGGCCACCGCGCGGAAGATGGCGCGGCCCTTGTTCATCGTCTCCTCCCACTCGAGCTGGGGCTGGGAGTCCGCGACGATCCCGGCGCCGGCCTGGATGTGGAGCTCGCCGTCCTTGATCACCGCGGTGCGGATGGCGATGGCGGTGTCCATGTTGCCGTTCCAGCCGATGTAGCCCGCCGCCCCCGAGTAGACCCCGCGCTTGACCGGCTCCAGCTCGTCGATGATCTCCATGGCGCGGATCTTGGGCGCCCCGGAGACGGTCCCGGCCGGGAAGGTCGCGCGCAGGACGTCGATCGCGTCCATGCCGTCGCGCAGCTCACCGACCACATTGGAGACGATGTGCATCACGTGGGAGTAGCGCTCGACGATCATGCGGTCGGTCACCCGCACGCTGCCGATGCGGGCGACCCGCCCGACGTCGTTGCGCCCGAGGTCGATCAGCATCAGATGCTCGGCGAGCTCCTTGGGATCGGCGAGGAGCTCGACCTCCAGCTCCCGGTCCTCCGCCTCGGTCGCGCCGCGCCGGCGCGTCCCGGCGATCGGGCGCACGGTGACCAACCCGTCCTCCAGGCGGGTCAGGATCTCGGGCGAGGAGCCAACGATGTGGAAATCCCCAAGGTCGAGGAAATACATGTAGGGCGAGGGATTCAGGCCCCGCAGCGCCCGGTAGAGGTCGAGCGGCCGGGCGGCGAAGGGGATCGAGAGGCGCTGCGAGAGCACCACCTGCATGCAGTCCCCGTCGAAGATATAGCGCTTGATTCGCTCCACCGCCTGCTTGAAGCCGGCCTCGGTGAAGCCGGAGACGAAGTCGGCCTCCTTGACCTCACGGGGCGACTCGCAGGGCCGCCGCGGGGCGCCTTGACGCATGCGCGCAATGAGCGACTCGATACGCGCCTGGCCGGCCTCCAGGCTGTCGCCCGCCGAGGGGTCGAGGTGGATGACGATGTACATCCGCCCGCTCAGGTTGTCGAAGACGACCACCTCGTCGGCCACCAACAGCAGGATGTCGGGCGCGCCGATGCTGTCGGGGTTCGGGCAGCTCGCCAGCTTGGGCTCGATGTAGCGGACGGTGTCGTAACCGAAGTAGCCCACGAGGCCGCCGACGAAGCGCGGCAGGTCGGGTGGCTCGGCAGCGCGGAAGCGATCCTGGAAAGACTGTATCCAGGCGAGTGGGTCCTCGACCTCGGCGGTCTCGATCACCGCGCCGTCGCGTACCAGGCTCACCTGCCGGCCGCTGACCTTGAGCAGCATCCGGCAGGGCAACCCGATGATCGAATAGCGGCCCCACTTCTCCCCGCCGTGGACCGATTCAAGCAGGAAGGAGTGCGGACCCTCGGCGAGCTTGAGGTACACGCTCAAGGGGGTGTCAAGGTCGGCGAGGACCTCGCAGACGATCGGGATGCGATTGTAGCCCTGAGCGGCCAGGGAGGCGAAGGTCTCGGGGGTCATCGGGGTCTCCAGCAAGGCAAAGGGGTCGGATCCGACGGCCAACGCGCTAGCATCGCCATCGCCGACCGGCCGCCCTGCCCTCGCCCGCCCCGATCACGGCCTCAGGCCGCCTGCTCCAGCAGGACGCGGATCTCGGGGAGTGAGTCGATCACCGCGTCCGGATTGGCCTCGCGGATGTCGCGCCCGTGGTTGTAGCCGTAGCTCATGCACACGATCGCGCCGAACCCCGCCGCGCGGGCGGCCTTCACATCGCTTACCGAGTCGCCGACCATCAGCGACCCGGCCGGAGTCACGCCGAAGTGCTCGGCCGCGTGCAGGAGCGGCATGGGGTCAGGCTTCTTGCGCGGTAGGCTGTCGCCGCTGATCACGATCTCGAAGTAGTCGCGCACGCCCAAATCGCGCAGCAAGGGCTCGGTGAACTGCGCCGCCTTGTTGGTCACGCAGCCGAGTGGATAACCCTGACCCGCCAGATAATCCAGCCCGGCGCGGATGCCGGGGTAGAGGATCGAGCGCTTGGAGGTGTTGTCGCGGTAGAGCGCGACGAAGATCGGGTAGGCCCGCTCGTAGTCCTCGTCGCTCGGCAGGCCATCGAGCTCGCCGGTCAGGGCCCGCTGCACCAGGCGCTCTACCCCGTTGCCGACCCAGGTGCGCACCGCCGCCTCGCCCCAGACCGGGCGGCCGAGCTGCTCCATCATGCGATCGACGCAGTAGGCGAGGTCGGGGACGCTGTCGACCAGGGTCCCGTCGACGTCGATCAGGATCATCTTGGGCCGGATCATGCCGCTCGGTCCCCGTTGGTCCGGAAAGGTCAGGCGCGCACCGAGGCCAGGGCCTCGCGCATTTGACGGATGACGCTGTCGTAGCGGTGCGGGTCGCCGTCCTTGCCCTTACCGAAGATCCCCGAGCCGGAGACGAAGGTGTCCGCCCCCGCGGCCTTGATCTCGGCGATATTGTCGGCCTTCACTCCGCCGTCGATCTCCAGGCGGATGTCGAGCCCGGAGTCGTCGATCAGCTTGCGCACCTGGCGCAGCTTGTCCATCGCCGAGCCGATGAAGCTCTGGCCGCCGAAGCCCGGGTTGACCGACATGAGCAGGATCATGTCGACTTTGTCGAGGACATAGTCGAGGTACGAAAGGGGGGTGGCCGGATTGAACACCAGCCCGGACTTGCACCCCTCGCTGCGGATGAGCTGGAGGGTGCGATCGATGTGCTCGCTCGCCTCGGGGTGAAAGGTGATGTAGGTCGCCCCAGCGGCGGCAAAGTCGGGCACGATGCGGTCGACCGGCTTGACCATCAGGTGCACATCGATGGGGGCGGTGACCCCGTGCTTGCGCAGGGCCTCGCAGACCAGGGGGCCGATGGTCAGGTTCGGGACATAGTGGTTGTCCATCACGTCGAAGTGGACAATGTCCGCCCCGGCGGCCAGGACGTTGTCGACCTCCTCCCCGAGCTTGGCGAAGTTCGCGGATAGGATCGAAGGTGCGATCAGGTCTTCTGCCATGGCACATCTCCCCGTGATCCCGGTGGCCCCACAGTGGAGACCGGGTGTGATCTAAGGCTTAAGGATTCGGCAATGTACCCCAACCCGGGCGGATTTTCACTCAGCCCAGAGTCGATGTCGGCCCGGTCTGGCCCGGCCAGGGCGGCCGGCCCATCAGGGCGAGCGGTGCGGTCCGAGTCTAGCCTCGGGGGTGGAGGCGCCCGATGCCCATAGTGACGACCGACGAGGCCCCGCTGATGATTGAGCTGCAAGGGGTGCACAAGTGGTTCGGCGACTACCACGCCCTCAAGGGCATCGACCTTCGCGTGCGCAAGGGCGAGCGCATCGTGATCTGCGGGCCCTCGGGCTCCGGTAAATCGACACTGATCCGCTGCATCAACCACCTAGAGGCGCACCAGCGCGGGCGCATCCTGGTCGACGGGATCGAGCTGCGCGAGGACCTGCGCGACATCGAGCGGGTGCGCAGCGAGGTCGGCATGGTCTTCCAGCAGTTCAACCTCTTTCCGCATCTCACCGTCCTGGAGAACTGCTGCCTGGCCCCGATCTGGGTCCGCAAGGTCCCCCGTGCGCGGGCCGAGCGCACCGCCATGGAGCTCCTAGAGCGGGTGCGCATCCCCGAGCAGGCACACAAATACCCCGGCCAGCTCTCGGGCGGCCAGCAGCAGCGGGTCGCGATCGCGCGCAGCCTGTGCATGAGCCCGCGCGTCATGCTGTTCGACGAGCCGACCTCCGCGCTCGACCCCGAGATGATCAAGGAGGTGCTCGACGTGATGATCGAGCTCGCCCGCGACGGCATGACCATGCTCTGCGTCACCCACGAGATGGGCTTCGCCCGCACCGTCGCGGATCGGGTTATCTTCATGGACGGAGGCGAGATCGTCGAGGAGAACAGCCCCGAGGAGTTCTTCGCCGCCCCGCGCGAGGAGCGTACCCGCAGGTTCCTCAGCCAGATCCTGTGAGGCGGATAGGATTAGCCGCCAATGAACGCAAATGGAACCAGATGCTCGGCGCGTTGCGGACTTGGCCGCCGCCATGGAGCCCGGGGATGCCGTTGACGTTCGGCAGGAGGGACCGCGGACGATGGAGGTAAAGAAACGCTCGGCCGGGGTAATCCTGGTGCGGCCCTTCCCGGACGGACCGCGCTGCCTGCTGCTGCGTGCTTACCGGTACTGGGACTTCCCCAAGGGCGAGCTGGAGCCGGGGGAGGCGCCGCTCGCGGCCGCGCGCCGCGAGGTGGCCGAGGAGACAGGGCTCACCGATCTCGCCTTACGCTGGGGCGAGGACTGGCACGAGACCCCGCCCTACGGTCAGGGCAAGGTCGCCCGCTATTACCTCGCGGAATCCCTGACCGGCGACGTCATCCTGCCACTCAGCCCCGAGCTCGGCCGCCCCGAGCACGACGAGGCCCGCTGGGTCCGGCTCGACGAGGCCCCGGCGCTCCTCAACGAGCGCGTCGCCGCGGCCCTCGCCTGGGCGCGGAGGCGCCTATCGGCCGCCGGCTACTCGGCCGTGAATGAGCACGAATAGTGCCTCGTCAGGACCGCGTTTAACCCGTCCTGCCAGCGGCGCAGCCCGTGTCGAGTCTGGCGGACGAGCCGATGTCTTGGTTGGATCAGGCGGCTCCCCGTTACTCGCGGTCCGATGGGGTCGTTTCCGCGAAAACACGTGGCGAACGCCCCGGTTCTCGCTGTCCCGCTGGCCGGGGCCGGGGGCTGGGGAAGCCAGTCCGGGTAGCCGCGCATTGATCTTCCCGGGCGGGCCGGGTGTCGCACCGAGTCGGGCTGGGTTGAGTGCCCCAGGACCGAGGAATCCGCCGAGGGAGAAGCCGGGCTTCTTTTGACCCGATCATCCGGCGTATTCGGGGATCAACCGGTTGCGCAGCCGGCGCATTGCCGACCAGGGCTGAGGTCAGCCGACCTTGCGGGCCAGGTTCGGGGTGTCGAGCGCGGTCATGCGCGGTCAAGCGGCAGGCGCGGAGGGGGTGTCCACTCTGGTGCCGTGCACGCGCGAGGACTTGCCGAGAACGCTCTGGGGGGTGGCTACCCACGGCCGTCTGAGCAAGCGCCTCGCGTCCCAGGGCGCGCAATCCGCGCGGCGCTGCACGAGGCTGGCGCTTGGTCGTCGGTAGGGGCCCACCCGCCAACGGATCACCTGGCTCAGGCATTGGCCGTCCCTGGGCGCCCAGCTTTCGGCATTCCCGGCCGAAATCTCAGCCGGGGCTCGGCGCAAGACCCCGAGCCCTGGCAGCCGCGCCGGGACCCTTGGCCGCGCGTCGACCGCAGTCAGCGCATCTTCATCGGCTCGTCCTTCTCGACCAGGGAGATGCGGTCGAGCACGCCGCCGCCCTGGAGCTCCTCGGCGCTGCTGCCCTGCAGCTTGATCATGAGGCGGACCTCGTTGGCGGAGTCGGCGTATTTCAGCGCGTCCTCGAAGCTGATCTCGCCTTCCATGTAGAGCTCGTAGAGTGCCTGGTCGAAGGTGACCATACCGTGCTCGCGCGAGCGCTTCATCAGCTCCTTGAGCTTGTGGACCTCGCCCTTGCGGATGAGGTCGGAGGCGAGCGGGGTGTTGATCAGGACCTCGATGACCGCACGGCGGCCCTTGCCGTCCTTCTTTGGGGCGAGCTGCTGGGCGACGATCCCCTTGAGGTTCAGTGACAGGTCCATGAAGAGCTGGTTGCGGCTGTCCTCGGGGAAGAAGTTGATAATGCGGTCGAGGGCCTGGTTGGCGTTGTTGGCGTGCAGTGTGGCGAGGACCAGGTGGCCGGTCTCGGCGAAGGCGATGGCGTACTCCATGGTCTGGCGGGTGCGGATCTCGCCAATCAGGATCACGTCCGGCGCCTGGCGTAGGGTGTTCTTCAGCGCGACCTCGAAGGAGTCGGTGTCCACCCCGACCTCGCGCTGGCTGATGATGCAGCCGTCATGCTCGTGGACGAACTCGATGGGGTCCTCAATGGTGATGACGTGCCCGGTGCTGTGGCGGTTGCGGTAGCCAACCAGCGCGGCGAGCGAGGTCGACTTACCGGTGCCCGTGGCGCCGACGAAGATCACCATCCCCCGCTTGGTCATGGCCAGATCGCGCATCACCGGGGGCAGGGTGAGCTCCTCCATGGTGGGGATGCGGGTCTCGATGCGGCGCAGCACCATGGCCGCGGCGTCGCGCTGCACGTAGGCGCTGACGCGGAAGCGCCCCACCGACTTGGCGTCGATCGCGAACTGGCACTCGCGGGTCTCCTCGAACTCCTTCTGCTGCTTGTCGTTCATCACGCTGTAGACGATCTCGCGCGATTGGCGCGGGGTGAGCGGCTCGCTGCCGATCGGGCGCACCACGCCGTCGATCTTGATCGAGGGCGGCCGGCCGGCCGTGATGAACAGGTCCGAGGCCTTCTTCTGGGCCATCAGGATGAGGAATTGGTTGAAGTCCATCGCGTCTCTCGCTCGTCTCGGGTGGGGGCGCGGGCGCCGCCCGCGCTCAGGCCGTGAAGGCGTCCTTGTTCTGGGCGCGGCTGCGCGCGTCGGCGCGCGTGATGAGGCCGCGCTTGACCAGATCCGACAGGTTCTGATCCAGGGTCTGCATGCCGTGGGCCTGACCGGTCTGGATCGCCGAGTACATCTGGGCCACCTTGGCCTCGCGGATCAGGTTCCGGATGGCCGGGGTGCCGATCATGATCTCGTGGGCCGCAATGCGCCCACCGCCGATCTTCTTGAGCAGGGTCTGCGCCACGACCGAGCGCAGCGACTCCGATAGCATGGCGCGGACCATGTCCTTCTCGGCCGCTGGGAAGACGTCGATGATGCGGTCGATGGTCTTGGCCGCGGAGGTGGTGTGTAGGGTCCCGAACACCAGATGCCCGGTCTCGGCCGCGGTGAGCGCGAGGCGGATGGTCTCCAGGTCACGCATCTCGCCGACCAGGATGATATCCGGGTCCTCGCGCAGGGCCGAGCGCAGGGCCTCGCTGAAGCCAAGCGTGTCCTTGTGGACCTCGCGCTGGTTGATCAGGCATTTCTTGCTGGTGTGGACGAACTCGATCGGGTCCTCGATGGTGAGGATGTGCTCGTACTTGTTCTCGTTGAGGTGGTCGATCATCGCCGCGAGCGTGGTCGACTTGCCCGATCCGGTTGGCCCGGTGACCAGGACCAGCCCGCGGGGGACGTCGATGACCTCCTTGAAGATCGCCGGGGCCTTGAGCTCCTCCAGGGTGAGCACCTTGGTCGGAATGGTGCGGAAGACTGCCGCGGCGCCGCGCTTCTGATTGAAGGCGTTGACGCGGAAGCGCGCCACGCCGGGGATCTCGAAGGAGAAGTCGGTCTCGAAGAACTCCTCGTAATCCTTGCGCTGCTTGTCGTTCATGATGTCGTAGACAAGCGAGTGCACTGTGCGGTGCTCGAGCGCCGGGACGTTGATCCGACGCATGTCGCCATCGACCCGGATCATGGGCGGCAGCCCGGCGGACAGATGCAGGTCCGAGGCGTTGTTCTTGACGCTGAAGGCCAGCAGCTCGGCGATATCCAAGGGGTGCTCCGTCCGTTAACAACGGGGATACTGGGTGGAGGATAGGTCCAGCGCGCGCCGTGCGTCGGCGCACTCCGTCACAGATTGGGCTTCGTCACTTAGGGTCCTTCGGCACCTATGCCGGCGACTCTGGCCTCCATCCGAGCCGCCTTTTCTAGGACCATCGCCTCCAGCTCGCGCTTCATCCTCATCACGCGATCGCGCACCTGCGGATCGGACGCACCGAGGATCTGTGCCGCGAGGATACCGGCGTTGCGCGCCCCGTTGATGGCCACAGTGGCGACGGGTACACCGGCGGGCATCTGCACGATCGAGAGCAGCGAGTCCTGCCCGGAGAGCGATGAGGTCTTGACCGGCACCCCGATCACCGGCAGCGGCGTCAGGGACGCGGCCATGCCGGGCAGGTGCGCCGCACCGCCGGCCCCGGCGATGATCACCCGCAGGCCGCGCTCGACCGCCCCCGTCGCGTAGTCGTAGAGGCGCTGCGGGGTACGGTGGGCGGAGACGATGGTCATCTCATAGGGCACGCCGAGCTCGCCGAGCGCCTCGGCCGCCGCCTGCATGACCGGCAGGTCCGAGTCGCTGCCCATGATGATCCCGACCTGTGGCTGGCTCATGGATGGTCCTCCCCGGTGATCTCCAGCAGAGCGAGCACACGCTCCGCCTTCTCGCGCGCCGCGTCGAGATCGCGGTCGAGCACGGTGACATGGCCCATCTTGCGGAAGGGGGTGGTCGCCGCCTTGCCGTAGATGTGCAGACAGACGCCGGGAATGGCGAGCGCCGCCGCCATCCCGCGGATGATCGGCCGCCCGCCGTGTCCAGGGGCGCCGAGCAGGTTGATCATGGCGGCCGGACAGAGCAGATCCGTGGCGCCCAGCGGCAGTCCGAGGATGGCCCGCAGATGCTGCTCGAACTGGTCGGTGATGCAGGCCTCGATGGTGTAGTGGCCGGAGTTGTGGGTGCGTGGGGCCACCTCGTTGACCAGTAGGCTGCCATCGGCGGTGAGGAACAGCTCGATACCGAAGATGCCGACCCCACCCAGGGCGTGCACTGTGCGCACCGCAAGCTCGCGCGCCGCGACCGCGATCTCGGGTGGAATCTGCGCCGGTGCGAGGAGTAGGTCGAGGACATTCTGGCCCGGCCGGAAGCGCATCTCCACCACCGGATAGCAGCGCGTGTCGCCGTCGCGCCCGCGCGCGACCAGTACCGCCAGCTCCTTCTCCGCCGGGACGAAACGCTCCACCAGCGACGGGACGGGGAGATAGGCGTCGAAGTCCGCCTCGCTCTTCAGCACCGCCACGCCGCGGCCGTCGTAGCCGCCGCGGCGCGCCTTCTGCACCAGCGGGTAGCCGAAGCGGGAGAAGGCGGCGCGCTTGTCCCCCTCCACCTCGACGAAGCCGGCGGTGGGGATTCCGGCGGCGGCGAGCAGCCGCTTCTGGCGCAGCTTGTCCTGGATGTCCGCGAGCAGCCGGGGCGAGGGGTGGATGCTGCGCCCCTCGCGCTCCAGCTCGACCAGGGTGTCGGTGTCGATATCCTCGATGTCGAAGGTGGTCACGTCGCAGGACTCGGCCAGCTCGCGCAGCCGGGCCGGGTCGTGGTAGGCGCCGACGATCTGGTGGCCGGCGACCTGACCCGCGGGGGAGCCGGGCGTGGGGTCCAAGACCACGCAGGTGCAGCCGAGGCGCTTGGCGGCCTTGACCATCATGCGGCCGAGCTGTCCGCCGCCAATGATGCCGATGCGGGCGACGGGATAGGGGTAAGCGTCCATGGGATCGGGGGTGGGCAAGGGGATGGTCGGTGCACTCAGCCGGCGGCGCGTCTCAGGGCCTGGTTGGTCTCGGCGAGCACCGCCCGGATCTCGGGCTCGTGATCGACCGCGAAGCTGAGAAAGGTGCGCGCGACCAGACAGAGCTCGCGGCTGCGCGAGTAGGCCAGATACCACATGCGCTCGATGGGGAAGCCTTCGACGTCGAGGAGGACCAGGCGCCCGCTCGCCGCCTCCAGCGTGAGCGAATGCAGGGACATCACCGAGATCCCCAAGCCACCAAGGATCGCGTGCTTGATCGCCTCATTGCTGCCGAGCTCCAGGCGCACCCTGGGCGTGAGGCCATGCGCCGAAAAGCGCTTGAGGATGGTGTCACGCACCCCCGAGCCTGGCTCACGCAGGATGAACTGCTCCTCGGCGATGCGGCTGAAGGGGATACCCCGGGTACGGGCGAGCGGGTGATCGCTACGCGCGATCACCACCAGCGGATTGGGTGCAAAGGGGACAGCGTCGACATTCCCCGTCTCGCTCGGTTGGCCGATGATATAGAGGTCGTCCTCGGCATCCGCCAGCCGGTCGAGGATGCGCTCGCGGTTGCTCACCTTGAGCGCCACGTCGACCCCCGGGTAGCGCTCGCAGAAGGCGCCGAGGACCTCGGGGACAAAGTACTTGGCCGTGGTCACCACGCCGAGACGCAGGCGTCCGCGCCGCAGTCCCTGCAGGTCGGCGAGCCGCCCCTCCAGGTCGGAGAGCGCGCGCAGCACCGTGCGGCAGGCGGCATAGACCTCCCGCCCCGCGTCGGTTGGCTCGACGGCGCGGCCGACCTGCTGGAACAGGGGCATGCCCACAGCGTCGGCGAGCTTCTTGATCTGCATCGAGACCGTCGGCTGGGTGAGGAAGAGCTCCTCGGCCGCGCGGGTGAAGCTCCCGAAGCGCACGATCGCCTCCAGCAACTGGAGCTGGCGGAGCGTTGCATGCCGGATGAAGACGTCGGCACTCGCCGCCGGCGGGGACTGTGCTGCGGCTTTCTGGTCGGCCATGTACGAGGGTCTCCGCGGGCCCTGGGATGCGATCCGGCCGTCGCCGAGCGGCGGCCGACCCGGCCCATGGGAGCCCTGGGTTGCGCGGCCGAGCGAAGATGGCTCGGGCACCTAGCGCGGGAGATGGTAGCCGTTCTCGAGAACGCGCTCTAGCGATTGGGAGGCAGAGACGGGCAACCAGGGTCAGAGCGCCGCGGGGCGCGGACCATGCACCCTCCGCAGGGATCAGTCGGGCCAGACTCGGCGGCCGAATTGGTAAGGGTCCCGACCCTCGGGCTGGGCCGAGCACGGGGTGCGTCTGGGGGTGCCGGGAGCCCGGGCCGTCGGACGAGGCGCGGTCTGCGCTCCAGCAGCGGCCGGTTTCGCACTCGGTGCCGGGGTCGGCTTCGCAGCGGCGGGGGCTTGGGGTTTGGCGGGGGTTTGGTCCGGATCGGTCATGTCAGCGTCCTGTTGGGATCAGGGTGCGGCGTCGAGCAGGCGGTCGACCGCCTCCGCGAACCCGCGCACGCCCTCGCCAAGGTCTTCGCCCTCGCCCTCGGCGTAGAGGGTCAGATTGACGTAGGTCCGCCCGAAGCTGGTGTCCGGGTAGATCCCCTGCTGCTCCGAGAGCTCGGCAAGCTGGTCGAGGAAGACCCGCGTTGCCTCGTAGTCGGGAAATTCGATGCGGCGCTCGAGGCGGGCCGGACGCTTGCGGTCGATCCAGCTCACCGACGCCCCGGAATCAGAAGTAGGCCCGCTCGGCGACCTGGGGCATCGCCCGCACGCCGAGCTGCGCCAGCCACTCGTCGATCTCCTGCGCGTGCGCCGTCTCTTCGGCCAGCAGGGCGTCGAAGAACGCGGCGTTGTCGCCGTCGCCGATGCGGCGGCAGAAGTCCACCGCCTCGGCGTAGAGGGTGACGATCTCGTCCTCGAGCGCGGCGTCCTGGAGCAGCAGCTCGGCCAGACCGCGCGCCACGCCGGCGGGCCGAAGCTGGGAGGCGTTGGGTGCGACACCGAGCATCAGCATGCGCTGCACGATACGCTCGGCGTGCTCCATCTCCTCGGCCGTCTCCGCGCGGAAGCGCTCGGCGGCCTCCGCGAGCCCCCAGGCCTGAGTCAGCACGGCCTGGGTGAGGTACTGCTGCACCGCGGAGAGCTCCAGGCTGAGCGCCCTGCCGAGATAGCCCAGGAGCCTGGGGTGTATCCTCGCGTTTCTCATCTGCGACTAGCGGGTGATTTGCGGCCTAGCCCTGCGCCTTCAGGTCAGGACTGCGCGGGCGTGATCACACCCGAAGCCTTGCCTAAGATCCCCTCGACCTCGTTGTGGGGGCGCGCGATGATGTGGGCCGCCACCAGGCCATCGCCGACCCGCTCGCAGGCGTCGGCACCCGCGCGCACCGCCGCATTCACCGCGCCGGTCTCGCCGCGAACCATCACGGTGACATAGCCACCGCCGACGAACTCGCGACTGATCAGCCGCACCTCGGCCGCCTTGGTCATGGCGTCCGCCGCCTCGATCGCCGGGACCAGCCCGCGGGTCTCGATCATGCCTAAGGCGATTCCGTAGTTGTCGCTAGCCATTTGCTGTACTCCGATCTGGTCTCAGTGGGGCGGCCGCCGCCAGCCCCGCGGCGCTCACTCCCCGCGGGTCTGGGCAAGCCGGGCGGTCCGCCAGCGGCCTCAGGCCGAGGCGCCGGTCGGCAGGACGGGCTCGACCTCCTTGTGGGGGCGCGCGATGATGTGGGCCGCCACCAAGCCGTCGCCCACCCGCTCGCAGGCGTCGGCACCCGCGCGCACCGCGGCGTTCACCGCACCGGTCTCGCCGCGCACCAGCACGGTCACATAGCCGCCGCCGACGAACTCGCGGCCGATCAGCCGCACCTCGGCCGCCTTGGTCATGGCATCCGCCGCCTCGATCGCCGGGACCAGCCCGCGGGTCTCGATCATGCCCAGTGCAATGCCCATGGTCTCGTTTGCCATCGTGGATTCTCCTGCTCTTCAGTTACTCGATATCAGTGCATGACGTCAGATCGTGCGTGGGCTTCAAGACGCCCGCGCCCGGCCCGGATCAAAGCTCGCGCCGCCCTGGCCGTTGCCCAGGATCGGCTCCACCTCTTTGTGCGGGCGGGCGATGATATGGGCGGCCACCAGGCCGTCGCCGACCCGCTCACAGGCGTCGGCACCGGCGCGCACGGCGGCGTTCACCGCGCCGGTCTCGCCGCGCACCAGCACGGTCACGTAGCCGCCGCCGACGAACTCGCGGCCGATCAGCCGCACCTCGGCCGCCTTGGTCATGGCGTCCGCGGCCTCGATCGCGGGGACCAGCCCGCGGGTCTCGATCATGCCCAGGGCGATGCCGTAGTTTTCGCCTGCCATTGTCTTCAGGTCTCCTGCTGTTTGATGTGAGCTGCGGGCCCCTCGGCCCGGGTTTCTGTCTGCCCTGCATCGGCAGGCCGGAGGGCGTCGGCCGCGGTCGTACTCTCCTCCCAGTGGTCGATGATCCCGCCGATCGTGAGATCCGTGAGGATCCTCGCATCGCCCATCGCCAACCGAGCCGCCGAGCCGCTGGTGGTGAACACCCAGTTTCCCGGCCGGGCCCCGACCGGATCGGTGGCCACCTGCATCTTCCCCGCGAGGTCACTCAGCACGCGCAGACTGCAATGCGCGAGTCCAGGGACGCGCTGGGTGCACACCAGGTTGCCGACCACGCGGAGGATCTCCATCAGGCGGCCGGCTCCCAGTGATCAATGATCCCGACGATGGTGAGATCGCTCGGGTACTCCTTGCTGCCCGCGGCCTCGCGGGCCGCGGAGCTGCCCACGCAGATCACCCAGTCGCCGGGGATGCAGCCGACCGCGTCGACCGCGACGAGCTGCGTCCTGCCGTCACGCACCACGAGGAGGTGCTTGTGCTCGAACCCCGGGATGCGGTTGGTCGAGACCAGCGGCTTCTCCACCTGGCAGATCTTCATCAGTGGCCCCCCGCCTCGGCGGACGCCAAAGAAGACCCGATGACTTCGAGGCGGGCAGTCGGCTGGTCGCAGTCGCGCACCATGCTCATCGTGTGCAGCAGCCCAGCCTTCACCAGCTCCGGGTAGCGCGCGGTCAGCGCGCGGGTGACCCGCTCGCAGTGGATCACGGCACGCTCGCGCGCACCCGGGATGCCGCCGTGGTAGTCGAAACGCACGACGACCGGGACGGGCAGACCGTGATGGACGTTGAGCCCGGTAAAGATCCGCACACCGACGTCAAGGTGCGTGGTCCCCTCCTCCACCGTGCTCAGGTAGGCGAAGTAGGTCAGGTTGCGTAGATCGATCTCCTCGAAGCCGGTTCCCGCCGCGATGAACCGCTCGGCATGCCCAGGATCGGGATAGGCGCCGCCGTGGTAGGCGCGCACGTAGTCGATCTGGGACAGGTTGCTCTCGACCAGGCGGGCGACCAGACGCACCATGCCGTCCTCGGGGGTGCCCGTGGCGTGCGACCGCACCAGCTCGGCGATCTGCGCCCGAGCCGCCTCCGGTGTCATGCCTTTGGTCAGGGCATACACCGATCCCGCATCGAGCACCCGCGCGAGGTCGATACGCCCGCTACGGTCGGGCACGTGTACCCGGATCGCATCGGTGTCGGTATCCAGACCGATCAGCAATAGGTCGACCGAGGCCCCGCAGCAGAAGCCATTCTGGACCGCCTGCTGAAACGCCAGGAGCTGGTTCAGGCCGGCCTGGGCAGCGCGCGCGTCGTCCGAGCCGTGCGCGGCACACCCCTGGTGCTTCGGGTCGCGCGAGCTGAAGTGGTAGATCACCGCCTTCAGATACCGCGTGGGGGCATCGGCCAGGTTGGGCCGACCCTCGCGGTACCGCAGAAGCTCGGTCTCGACCCACTTCTGGACCGTCTCCTCGACGTCGAACAGCGTCCCGGCATAAGACTTGCGGCGCACCCCCCCGTAGGGCAGGCGCAGGGCGTAGCTCACGGCGTGGGCGAGACGCCCGTCGGCGCAGGGCGTGATGTCGAAGAGATGGAACCCGCATTCCTGGATGAACCGCTCCAGCTCGCTGCCGTCGCGACCGCGGAGCGGGTCGGCGGTGAAGAACTCGTCGCTCACCCGCCGGCAGGTCTCGAACACGCACCAGGCGAACAGCCGGCGCATATCGAGCTGTGCCACCCACGCGTCGGCCAGCACCGCTTCCGGCAGAAGAAAACCGAGCTCCGCCTGCGCGATCGCCTGGGCACGCGCCTCGAAATCCGCCTCATGCTGGAGGCCGGAGATGCGCTTGAGCACCGGGACGATCTGGTCGAACGCCTGCTTGACACGGGTCTCGTAGTCCCGCAGCCGTGCGTTGGCGGCGCCGTCGGTCAACGGGTGCAGGGCGCCGGCTCGGGCCTCGGCCATGCGCGGCGGATCGCTGACTGCGTCGTAGCTAGTCGCGGGCGTGCCGCGATGGCCCAGTCGCGGCCGCTCGGACCCCTGCCCGGGCGTCCCCCAGGCGAGCGAGCGCCGGCTGGTACGGCGTGGGCTCAACATTGCGTCGTCTCGTTCGCCTGCGCGCCCGGATGCGCCTAACCGCGGGCGCCGCCCGAGTAGGTGATCAGCGCCCCCCGCTCGGTGTTGCCGCTGCTACCGGTCACCCGGCTCACGGGCGCATCCAGCTCCTCGTTACGCTTCGCCACCACCGGTGCGCGCGCCGACATCGGACCAGGTCGAGTTGGATTGCGGCGCACGGCGGAGCGACCCTCGGTCCCGGTCACGCGGTCACCGCGCTCCCAATCGTCCCCGGTGATCTTGCCGCCGGCGCCCTGCCCTTCGCCGGTGATCCGGCTCTTGGCGGGCGCCTTCCCCTCGGCGGGCGGCTCGAGCAGATTGACGCCGGCGTTGGGCCCGCGGTCGAAGCGGAACTGCTCAGTCCCGGTGATCTTGCCGGTCCCCATGCCGAACGGACCGGTGATCGAGCCCTGCTCGTAGCGCGTCCCGGTTACGCCGCGGGCCGCCCGCGCCTGCTGGGCCTGGCGCGCCGGCGAGACGATGCTGAAAGCGGTCCAGGGGGCCCCGTCGAGTGATTGAGGGAAATCGCTCTGCCCCGGAAGGGCACCGCGGCCTCCGCAGGCCTCGGCGAACTCCCCGGAACCGACATACGGCGTCCCGGTGATTGGCTCGCAGGCACCACGCCCGGCGCCGGTCATCACCCCGCCGATGCCCGGCTGGATCCCGGTGAGGTCGGGGCCCGGGGTCGCGGCGAGCGGACGCGTGCGCTGCTCGATCTCGCGGGTCTTCTCCGGCGGGCACCAGGCATCGGCCTGCTCCAGTCCGGCGTAAGGCGTACCGGTAACGGCCTTGCAGGTACCGGGCTCATCGCCCGTGACCTTGAGGGAGCGTCCGGTTTGAGTGCCCGACACGACCTTCTTCTTCCCGGTGACCGAGAAGCCGATCTTGGGCGGATTGGGCTCGGGCTTGCTCGCGCAGAAGGCCTGATATTGCTGTAGGTCGATGTACTCGTCGCCCGTGATGTTGCGGCAGGAGCCAGGCTCGTCGCCGGTCACCTTGGTGCTGCGGCTGACCCGCGTGCCCGTGACCGGCTTGCCGCTGAGGGTGAGCGACAGCCCCACCTTTGGCGGCGCACCGCCGTCGGTCGGGTCCGATGGATTGGTGTACTGGGTCCCGGTCGGTCGCACGCCGGCCCCGGCCTCATCACCCGTCACCTTGGTCGAGCGGCCGACCAGTACGCCGGAGACCGGCTTTCCGCCCAGGGTGGCCGATTGGCCGACCTTGCGCGGTCCGGGCGGCGGAGCGGTCCCGCAGAAGGCCCCAACCTGCTCGGGCGCGAGGTACTCGGTGCCGGTCACCAGTTTGCAGGTGCCGGGCTCGTCGCCCGTGACCCGGGTGGAACGTCCGACCTCGGTCCCGGTGACCCGGTTGCCGTGGCTGGTCTGACTCTTGCGCACCTTCTCGGGCCCCGCCAGCGGCTCGGCCTGGCAGAGCTCGCGGAAGATGTCGGCACCCATGTACTCGGTGCCGGTGATGGTTCGGCAGGTGCTCGGCTCGTCGCCGGTGGTCTTGGGACTCCGGCCTACGCGGGTGCCCGTGACGGTCTGTCCGCGCGTGGTCTCGCTGGCCCCGACCTTCCAAGGTTGGTCTTCGGCCCCCTTGGGGGAGCGCCCCGGGCGAGTCCGGCTGGCACTCCCCTTCTTAGGGACCCCGGAGGACCCATTGCGGCTGCGCTGGGCACGGACGCGCTGGGCGAGCTCGCGCCCGGAGAGCTGGGGGTTGGCTTGGCGGGCTAAGCCCGCCGCCGATGGCTGGCTTCCAAGCGCGGCCTTGCCGCGGGTGGAGAGTGCCTGTCGCCGGGCGAGCGAGAGGCTGCGCCCGCTGGGCTTGTCGCCACTGACGCGGCGCTGGGTCGGCCGACGGTCGCGCGGACTGGCCGGGGCGGTCAAGCTCAAGGACGGCGCGGACTGCTGCTCCGAGCGCTTGCTCCCGCCGCAACCGCAGCCGCACTCCCCCTTACCGGACGGCTTGGGCGCCGCGACGACCGGAGCACGGCTGCCCGCGCGGGTGCGATCCGCGCTGCGCTCCGCCTTGCGGCCGTCGCGCGCGAGCGCGGCACGCCGGGCCATCGCCTGGGCACGCCCGGCCCCTGTTCCCGATACTACAACCCGAGCCTGCTGCCGCACCGGGGTCGGTGCCGCGGCGGGCCGACTCGGCGTGGCCGCGCGGGCCTGCGGCGCCGGACGGACCGGAGCCGGGCTCGCCGCCGGCCGTGCCGCCCCTTGCTTACCGCCCGCGGATTGCGCGCGGCGCCGGGCGAGGGCCGCTTCCCGGCCGCTGGATTTCAGGCTTTCGCTGATTGCCATGGACTTCCCCGGTGGACTTGGACCCAACGCCGCGCTGGCCTCAGCCGCGGCCCTCGAACACGACGAACGCCAAACCCTGGCTCTGGGTGTAGTTGTCGTAGCCGAGGAGGCGGACGTGGTGGTCGGGGTAGGCGCGATGGCAGGCCTCGAGCTCGGCGACCACGTTAGCCAGGTCCTGCTCGCCGAAGAACGGCAGCTTCCACATGGTCCAGTAGAAGTCCATGGCCTGGCTGGGGTGGGAGTGCTCGATGGCGGGGGTCCAGCCCTGGGCGATGACGTAGGAGATCTGGTCGTAGATCTCGTCCTGGGACATCGGCGGCAGGAAGCTGAAGGTCTCGAGGGTCATCCGGGTCTGGTAGTCGCCCTGGGTCTTTTGGAAAGGCATGACGGGTTCCTCTACTCAAGAAGTCAATACGGTTCTGGCCGCGGGGCCGGCCCCGGTGGGGCCGACCGCCCGAGTCCTGTCAGCGACCGACGTCGAGCTTGTCGACGGTGTCAAACTCGAACTTGATTTCCTTCCAGGTCTCCATGGCGATGGCCAGCTCGGGGCTGTGCTTGGCGGCCGCGGTAAGGATGTCACGGGCCTCCTTCTCGATCTCGCGGCCCTCGTTGCGGGCCTTGACGGAGGCCTCCAAGGCGACGCGGTTGGCGGCAGCGCCCGCGGCGTTGCCCCAGGGGTGACCCTGGGTACCGCCGCCGAACTGCAGCATGGAGTCGTCGCCGAAAATGGTCACCAGGGCCGGCATGTGCCACACGTGGATACCGCCGGAGGCGACGGCGAAGACACCGGGCATGGAGCCCCAGTCCTGATCGAAGAAGACGCCGCGGGAGCGGTCTTCCGGCACGAAGGACTCGCGCAGCTGGTCGACGAAGCCCAAGGTGGACTGGCGGTCGCCCTCGAGCTTGCCGACGACGGTCCCGGTGTGCAGGTGGTCACCACCAGACAGGCGAAGGCACTTGGCCAGCACCCGGAAGTGGATACCGTGCTTGGGATGACGGTCGATGACGGCGTGCATGGCGCGGTGGATGTGCAGCAGCATGCCGTTCTCGCGGCACCAGTTCGCCAGGCCGGTGTTGGCCGTAAAGCCGCCGGTCAGGAAGTCGTGCATGATGATGGGCGAGCCGACTTCCTTGGCGAACTCGGCGCGCTTGTACATCTCTTCCGGAGTCGCCGCGGTGACGTTCAGGTAGTGACCCTTGCGCTCGCCGGTCTCGGCCTGGGCCTTCTGGATGGCCTCGCCGACGAACTCGAAGCGATCGCGCCAGCGCATGAAGGGCTGGGAGTTGACGTTCTCGTCGTCCTTCGTCATATCGAGGCCGCCGCGCAGGCACTCGTAGACGGCGCGGCCGTAGTTCTTGGCGGACAGACCCAGCTTCGGCTTGATGGTGGCGCCGAGCATGGGGCGGCCATACTTGTTCAGGCGATCACGCTCGAGCTGGATGCCGGCCGGCGGGCCGCCGCAGGTCTTGATGTAGGCGATCGGGAAGCGAATGTCCTCCAGGCGGAGGTGACGCAGGGCCTTGAAGCCGAACACGTTGCCGACCAGGGAGGTGAGCACGTTGACGACCGAGCCCTCCTCGAAGAGGTCGATCGGGTAGGCGATGAACGCGTAGAACGACTCGGAGTCGCCCGGGACGTCCTCGATGCGGTAGGCACGGCCCTTGTAGTACTCCAGATCGGTCAGGAGCTCGGACCACACCGTGCTCCAGGTACCCGTGGACGACTCGGCGGCGACGGCCGCGGCGACCTCCTCCCGGGGCACACCAGGCTGGCCGGTGCACTTGAAGCAGGCCAGCAGGTCGGTATCCAGGGGGACGTAGTCCGGGGTCCAGTACATCTGACGGTACTCTTTGACGCCGGCGTCGTAGGTCTTCACGCTCATGCTTAGCTCCTGATGATGTGTGCTGCGTCTGCTTCGCCTGCCGAAGCCCTCTCAGTTCGGAGCGGAGAGGCTACAGGGACAGAGACATAGTGTTAAATCGATTGTGTCTATGGGGTATATCAACAAAACTCTATATGCCCAACCTCCCAAGTGCCCACTAACGGCGGGCGGCGGGCGACGCCACCGCTGGTGACGGCTAGCTTACCATCGAAACAGCAAGGTATTTCGGCCGGCCGCCGTGCGGTCCGCGGGGGCACCACGTGCGGCGGGGCCGGGGCTCAGTCGGCGATGCGGACATCCTGGCCGGTCGCGAGGATCTCGGCGGTCTTGGCGTCGATGTAGTCGAAGGGACTGTCGGGGTAGCGCCCGTAGTGGCGGGCGCCGACGTACTCGAGCATCCCGGCGAAGTGGTAGCTGTAGAGCATGCTCTCGATGCGCGCGATCTCCTCGCCCCGGTCGAAGAGCAGGATGCCTGGGCGGTAGGTAAGGCCGAGCCCCTTCACCCAGTCCTTGGGCGTCGTCGCCTTGCCCGCCGGGTCGATCATCGGCTCCTCGGAAAGCGCGTCCACGCGCACGAAGGTGAAGTCGGCGAGCGCCAGGCGCACCTCGGGGCGGGCGAGATGGCCGTCGTGGAGGTCGTCGCACGCAAGGCAGGCGGAGTCCTCCACCAGCACGGCGAGCGGCCGATCACCCGCCTGGCTGAGGTCCGTCAGCTCGCTGAGCTGCGGGTGCGGCCGGGGCTGGTAGACGCCGGGGACGCGAACGCCGTTGAGGTAATCCGCCAAGGCCTGGTGGCGATAGGCCCGCGCGGCGACGTAGTCGAGCACCTGCTTGAAGTCTTGCGGATTGCGGTAGCCGTTGACCCGGGCCACCGGCCGGTTGTCTTCGCCGAGAAAGACGATGGTCGGTGTGTAGCGCACCGCCAGCAGATCGGCGATCTCTTTCTCGGTGGCCCTGGTGTCTTGGTTGAGGGCGACCTCACGATCCCCTTTGATATTGAGCGCGATGACGTCAAACCGCTCGCGCAGGAAGTCGGTGTAGGGGGCGTGCTTGAAGCTCTCCTCGGTCATCTTGTAGCAGTAGGGGCAACCGGTCATCTCCAGGAATAGGATGACGTGCTTGCCCTGCTCGGCCGCCTCGCCCACGTCCTCGCCGATGTCGAGGAAGCTCTCCTTGAACCACTCGGGATGGACCGACAGTATCCCGCCGGTCACCTTTCCGGGCGGCGGGGTGTCCGCGATAACGACCAGGGACGCCGCGGCGAGCAACACGGCGAATGTCAGGGCAGGAAAGCTCGTCGTTGTCATCACGTACCTCGGCGTGTTGAGGGGCACGCAGTGCGCCGCCGGCCCCCTCGGAAGACCGGCCGCTGCGGCCAGCAAGTTTCACCTGAGCGCTCCACCGATCCGTTGCCTCAGCGCGAGGCGGACTTGAGTCGGGGTCCGTAAGACCAAGGCCGCCAAGGCGCGCCGCCTCCACCAAGCGCCACCCCAAGACGCCGGACAGGCCGAGCACCACCAAATCATCGCGCGGCGGCCAACCGGGGAGATGGTCCGCCCGACCTGGGTTCGGCGACGCCACTTCGATCATTACACAAGGGGCGGGAATGGCGATGCAAGCCCCGCACTCGTGCTGGGCTGTCGGCCGCGGCGGGCGGCCCCGCCGGGGTCTCTGCCCCCGCGCTGGCCGTCTCGCCTCAGCCATAACCCACGACTCCGCGAGGCCCCCGATGGGATTTCCTCTCGCCAGAACGATCGCCCCGACTTGAGCAACCCGATGCGCACACCCGTGGCGTCCGCGCCAGGACGTCCCGCAGCCGGCCTCGACCATCCTGCGGCCCGCCTGCGGAGCCCTGCCGTCACGCTGCTCGGTCCCCTCTCTCGCGACCCCGCCCTGACGGCGCAGGCCCTTTATCTCTGATGTCCCTGATGTCCGCCTGACGGTCAGCACCCGGCTCGGGCCGATGGCGATCGGCGTGGGCCGCGGGCCGCGGGCCGCTCCGCGAGGCTTGCCCGCGCCTGTAGCCAATCCATCGGACTGCCGCACCGGCGTCCGCTGCGCGGCGACCAGGTCGGGGGCGAAGTGGTCTTGCTCGGGGCCTAAGGTCGCGCCTGGGCCCGACGTCAGCCCGTCAACCGACCGGAGTCCGATCCCGACGGATGCCGTGGCTTGACGGGTCCGACCGGCCAACCTGCTGCTGGCACACCCCTGTCGGGAACCTCTGCGGTCAGTCGCCCTCGCGCCGAAGGATAAGGGCCGGACGCGGGCGGCTTAAGCACGGTATGCTAACCTGGCTCAAGCTCCGTGCCGCCGCCCGGCGCTGCCACCCCGTACCAACCGTTCGGCGAGGACCGGCCCCGCCATGCCTAGCCCGCGCGA
This sequence comes from Chromatiaceae bacterium, assembly GCA_025458165.1. Taxonomy (GTDB): domain Bacteria; phylum Pseudomonadota; class Gammaproteobacteria; order Chromatiales; family Chromatiaceae; genus JALOTB01. The sequence continues at coordinate 40,539 of JALOTB010000025.1, forward strand.
CTTCTTTCTCGCGACCCGTCCCTGGTCGTTCTCCATGTCGGTCCTCTCGGTCGCGCTGGGCACGGCGGTGGCAGCGGCCGACGGGCCGATCGCCTGGGGCTGGCTGTTGCTGACGCTGGTCGGCGCCGTCCTGATCCACGCCGCCGGTAATGTGCTGAACGACCACTTCGACTCCACGAACGGTGTCGATCAACCCGACTCCCCCACTGCGCAGTACCGCCCGCACCCGATCCTGGGGGGGCTGCTCAGCCCGCGTGCGCTGCTCATCGAGGGGCTGGTGCTCCTCGGGCTCGCCACCGCGATCGGGCTGACCCTGGCCTACTTCCGTTCGGCCCACGTCCTTTGGCTGGCCCTCGCCGGACTCGGCCTGACGCTGGCCTACACGGCCAAGCCCCTGGTGCTCAAGTACCGGGCGCTGGGTGAGGTCGCGGTCTTTCTGATCTGGGGTCCGCTGATGGTCGAGGGGGCCTATGCGGTGCAACGTGATGCCCTCTCGCTCGATTCCCTAGTCGTCTCCATCCCCTTTGGTGCCCTGGTCGCGCTGGTGCTGCTGGCGAACAACCTGCGCGACATCGACCACGACGCCCGCACCGGGATTCGTACCCTGGGCACGACCCTGGGACGCGAGCAGGGGCTCAGGCTCTTTCGCGCACTGATGCTCTCGGCTTACGCGTACACCGGCGTGGCGGTGGTCTTCGGGGTGCTGAGCCCCTGGGTGCTGGCGGTCTTTCTGTCCCTGCCGATGGCCTTCGAGCTGCTCGGCCGCCTGCGCGCCGAGATGCCGGCGATGGCCGACGCCATGACGGCTAAGCTCGACACGGTCTTCGGCGTCCTCTTTCTCGGCGGGATCTTCGCCGCCCAGATCGTGCCTTGGCCATAGGCGGCGGCATCCTACTGGCGGTCCTCGGCTGGGCCTTCCTCTTCGGCCTCGACTGGGGCAATTTCTGGGTCAAGCTCGGTGTCACCACCGCGGCGGTCGCGGCCTATGCGCTCGCCTGGGAGCGCCCCCGTATCCGCTTCACCGCCCAGTCGATCGCGATCGGGGTCGCCTCGGCGGTGCTCCTGTACGGTCTGTTCTACCTCGGCAACGCGCTGGCGCCGCTCATCCTGCCAGGCGCCGCGGGCCAGGTCGGCGGGATCTACGCCCTCGGCGAGGGCTCATCGCGGGTAGCGGTGTTCTTCCTTCTGCTCCTGCTGACCGGCCCGGCAGAGGAGATCTTCTGGCGGGGCTTCCTCCAGGGGCGGCTGATGGAGCGCTTTGGTCCCTGGCCGGGCTATCTCCTAGCGGTGCTGGTGTACGGCGGGGTGCATGCCTTCTCCGGCAATCTGATGCTGATCCTCGCCGCCTTCGTCGCCGGGGCCTGGTGGGGCCTGCAGTACCTGTGGCGGCGCGATCTCGCGGCGCTGATCGTCTCGCACTCGCTGTGGAGCGCGGTAATCTTCGCGGTGGCCCCGGTGGCCTGATCCCCGGTCGATGGGGCCTGGCCAGCGCCGCGCGCCGGCAAGCTCAGCCTGCGCGACATACGCCCTTCGTGGTCTAATTGCCCGCGTCGCAGGTGTCCCGCGGGCGTCCGCCCTCGGGATGAAACGGGAAGCCGGTGCGCCCAGCCCTCACCGGGCGCGCTCAAAGCCGGCGCTGCCCCCGCAACGGTAGGCGGATGATTGAGAGCGGCAACTCGCCACTGTGCCCTGGGCACGGGAAGGCGCCGCCCCGGGGGACCCAGCCCCCCGCCCGCGAGCCCGGAGACCGGCCTGAGGCAAGAGCCGGCACCGCGGAGGGCGGGACGCTGGCGGTCAGCACGCCGGTCCTCCTGCCCGCGCCGCTCCCCGCCCGTCCCCTCTGTCCTTCCCTCGCCGACCCCCACAGGTCTCCGTGCGGGTGTGCACGGACAGAGAGAGGACCGCCATGATTGCCAACCACGCCGCGCAGGAGGCCGCCGCCCATGCGACCGCCTCCGGCTCCTCCCCAGCTTTGGGCTCCGCCTCCAACGGCCACCCAGGGCTCACACCACGGGAAAAGGCCGAGCGACCAAGGCCCTTGTCCCCCGTTTGCGTCCATCTGCGTCCATTTGCGGACCGTTCCTTTTTTCGGTCCATGGTGGTGGGGTTGGTGCTTGTACTCCCGTACGCGGCACCGGGCTTTGGTGCCGACGCCGCCACCGAGCTCGATGCGGTGATCGTCACCGCCACCCGCACCGCGCAGACGGCTGACGAGACGCTGGCCGCGGTCACCGTCATCGACCGCGCCGAGATCGAGCGCCGCCAGGTCCGCTCGGTGGACGACGCCCTGCGCGGCATCCCCGGGCTCAGCATCGCCAACACCGGGGGTCGGGGCCAGCCGACCACCCTGTTCCTGCGCGGCACCGACTCCGACCACGTCCTGGTGCTAGTCGATGGAGTCAAGATAGGCTCCGCCACCCTGGGCCCCGCGGCCCTTCAGGACGTCCCCATCGACCAGGTCGAGCGCATCGAGGTAGTCCGCGGTCCTCGCTCCAGCCTCTACGGCTCCGAGGCCATTGGGGGTGTAATCCAGATCTTCACCCGTCGCGGCGGGGGCCCTTTGCGGCCGCGATTCTCGGTCGGGGCCGGCAGCGAGGTGAGCGCCAACGCCTCACTCGGGCTCTCGGGCGGGGGCGAGCAGGGGTGGTTCGATGTCAGCGGGCGCTTCGAGGCGACTGAGGGCTTCGACGCCTGCCGCGGTGAGCCCCTGGTCGGCGGCTGCTTCACCTTCGAGCCCGACAACGACGGCTACCACAACGCCGCCGGTCATGCCCGGGCGGGCTATCGCTTCGGCGAGCTGGGCGAGATCGACCTGCGCTTCCTGCGCTCGGAGACCGACACCGACTACGACGGCACGATGTTCAGCGGCAATGAGTCTCGCACCGTACAGCAGGTCGCGGGGGCGAGTGCCTCGCTCTACCCACGGCCCGGCTGGAAGCTCGGCCTCAACGCGGGGCGGAGCTGGGACGAGCTCGACGTCTTCTATCAGGGCCGGTTCCTGGACCGCTTCGACACCCGCCGCGACAGCCTCTCCTGGCAGAACGATCTCGGCGTCGGCGAGGGCCAGATCCTCACCCTCAGCATCGATTATCAGCGCGACCAGGTCGACAGCAGCCTGGACTACGAGCGCACTAGCCGCAGCAACACCGGCGTCTTCGGCCAGTACCTTGGCGAGCTCCAGGGACACCGCGTCCAGTTGAGCGTGCGCCGCGACGACAATCAGCAGTTCGGCGGCGAGACCACCGGGAGCGCCGCCTGGGGCTACACCCTCGGCAACGGCCTGCGGCTGACGGCCTCCTACGGGACCGCGTTCAAGGCGCCGACCTTCAACGACCTCTACTACCCCTTCTTCGGCAACCCCGACCTGGACCCGGAGACCTCGTGGAGTGCGGAGCTCGGGGTCGCAGGGGAGACCCTCGGTACGAGCTGGTCGCTCAACCTCTATCAGACCGAGATCGACGACCTGATCGCCTTCGACGCCAATGTCCTGCGCCCCGAGAACATCGACTCCGCCCGCATCCGCGGGCTCGAGGCGGTCGCCGCCACCGAGGTCGCCGGCTGGCAGCTCAACGCCAACCTGACCCTGCTCGACCCCGAGAACCGCTCCTCGGGGGCGAACCAGGGCCAGCGCCTGCCGCGTCGCCCCGAACAGAGCCTGAGCCTCGACCTCGACCGCGCCTTCGGCGCGATCCGCGCCGGGGCAAGCCTCTCAGCCTACGGCCGCGCCTACGACGACCTCGCCAACCGCGACCGCCTCGACGGCTATGTCCTGGTCGACCTGCGCGCCGAGTACGCCTTTAGCCGGGCGCTGCGACTCCAGGGGCGGATCGAGAACCTGCTCGACGAGGACTACGAGACCGCCGCCTTCTACAACCAGCCCGGCCGGCGGTTCTTCGTGACACTGCGCTACGAGCCTTGACCCATCGCGGCCTTGGGCCCACGAAGCGGGTGCGAAGGAGGATGTCGAGAATCCAACGCGCCACCCACCCCGAACTGGCAAGCACGCGTTGCTATGCGGGTTCGCGTGCGCCGGCCGAGCCGCGACTCCCCGCCCCTCCCCCTCTGTCAGAAACGATGTCGCGTCCGCCCGGCGAGTTTGGCTGGGTACGCAGCGTCGTACCCACGCCCGTCCGGGGTCGCCATCCGAGCCGATGGGCTGGGTTCTCTGAATCGCCCGAGGAGGGGGGTGCGGCCCGCAGGCAGAGTCACGCGTCGGTGTTAAGCCGTCCAGTCTTCGACCTGCCGGTTCGTTGTCCCCTCAGGGGACTTTCACTAGACTGGGTGAGCAGGCACGGCGAGCCCGCGGCGAGGGAGACAACAGAACAATGCAACCCCAGACGACTGCGACCTTACTCTCCGTCGACGACTATCTCGCGGGGGAGTTGGAAAGCCAAGTGCGCCATGAGTACGTGGACGGCGAGATCTACGCCATGGTCGGGGCGAGCGACCGCCATGGACTGATCGCAGGAAACCTGCATAGCGCGTTGAATCAGCGACTTCCGGATCGCTGCCAGGTCTTCATGTCGGACATGAAGGTCCGCATCCGCACCGCCGAGCGCGACATCTTCTATTACCCGGACGTCCTGGTCTCCTGCGACCCCCGCGACCGGGAACCCTACTACCGCCAGCACCCCTGCCTGATCGCCGAGGTCCTCTCACCCCATACGGCCCGCCTGGACCGCTTCGAGAAGTTCCTCTTCTACCAGCAGATCGATGCGCTGGAAGAGTATCTCCTGGTCTCCCAGGACTACCGCCGGGTCGAGGTCTTCCGCCGCGCCGACCAGTGGCAGGCCACCCGCTATACAAAAGGCGAGGTGTCCCTCCATTCCGTCGATCTCGCCGTCACCATCGAGACCCTCTACCGGCGCACCGATCGCTGACATTGCCGGGTGCAACGGGAGACCTGGCCCCCATGTTCCGTTGCTGTCAGTTCGGAAGCCAGGACAGGTTGAGGATGTCGTCGGTCATCGACCAGATGCACTCGTCCGGGAAACAATCCAAGCCGGTGTCGGAAACCGCAAGCGCCACGCCTTTGGTCCACACGAGATCGATCCAGCGTGGCTCGGCGAGCTTCGTCCGCAGGCTGGGCGATTCGTCGAGGACGTAAGCCAGATCCTTGCGTTGCGCCTTAATGGTCTTTTCCCAACTGGCACCACGACGCTCGGGTTGGAATCTCCACTTCAACAGGTGCCCGATCAGAACCGCCATCCGGCTGGTCAGCTCCCGTTGTTCGCTCTTTCCAACGTCCTCGATCTCCTCGGCGACATGCTCGATATCCAACTCGCCGAAGCGTCCAGCCCTGATCAGCTTGGCCTGGTGGCTCGCCCAAGCGACAACGTCTTCTTCATAAGTCGGCATTCTGGTTGCTCCGTAAGGATCGCCTCAATGCACCTGCCACCTGTTCCGCAGGGCGCCCTCCCGATGTGTCATGCGAGATATGGCCCTCGCGCTCGCGCCCGCCAGCGGCATTCCGAGAGCGAGGTCGCGCAGGCGAAGTCAGTCCGTTAGCTCCAGACGCCGCTCGATACGGCCCAGGGGCTCTTCCAGGCGCTCGATGCGGAGGCTCTGACCGGCATAGCCAGAGTATTGATCGGCGAGGTTGCGCTCGAACCCCGCAAGCCGCGACTCGATCAGGGTCAGTCGATGGCGGATATCTTGCTGGCCCGACTTCAGATCCGCCATGTCCCCTTGGATGCGATGGAGGATCTCCAGTACCAGGTTATCTCCCGCTTCGTCATGAGGCCTCCCCCAAATCTTGGTCCCGATGCCAACGGTCAACCCCCAGCATAGTCCAATCGCCCCGCCCTGCGCCCTTCCGCTGGCGGCCGGCCGGCGGAACTGATGTAGGAGCGTCCCCGACTCGGAGTTCGTGCCCGTGCATTCCACCTTCGGCCGGTTCCGCAGGCGGGTGCCTCAAGGGCGATCGGCCCTTCGGGCTACAGCGTAATCTGCCCGAGCTTCCGGTGCACTGTACGACGACAGCCCGACCATATCGGCCTCGGGTGGACGAGCGCAGCGCAGTCCAGTGGACGCGCAATGGTAGACCCCGGCCGTCCGCCAGCCTTCACGCCCGTCGAGCAGGGGCGGCCGCCGCGAAGACAAAAAGACAAAGTCACTGTCCGCCGCGCACGAGACGAACGTATATCGCGTAGATCTTATAGGAGTAGTAGACGTAGCCATGGCCGAAAGCGACGAACCACGCGTAGCCCGAATGGTTGGCATAAGGCGACGAAGACCAGAACCAGGACCCTGGTGTATTCGGAAACAGGTTTGCGTTGATCGCGGGGCCCCAGCAGCGCCTCTCTACCAACGAGAGCAGCTCGTTCTTGTTAGGCAGCCGCCAGTCCGAACGGCCGGCGAACACCGCCGCCTCCGCGTGCTGCAAGGCCTGCTGCCAAGTCAAGGCGCTGACGCTGCCGGTGCCACAGCCGGCCCCGCTCAAGCCTTCCGCGCGTTGCTTCCAGATCAGCCCTGTGGACAGGTCCGTCACGGTGCCGTCGCCGTTGTCGGCGAAACGGCTATCGGGCGCGGAGGCCGGGATGTCATTGCGGCAGGTCTGACCCCAGACCGCCGCCGAGGCGGCGCCCAGCGGCCGCGCGGCCGCCCGCCCGCTGCAGGTCGGGGTTCAGCCCGGCGACACCTGCGAGGGTGCTGGTGGACTGCGCTGCGTTTGTCCACCCGAGTTGCTGCGGGTCCTTGGGCCAAGGTCGGCGCGGCGGGGCCAGCTCGCCGGGCAAGGGCTTGGGCCATGTAGCGTGCTTGAACCCATGCCCGAGTTTGGCGGAGCATAGTCCGGGCTCCCCGCGAGGAGCGGGGGATTCCGCGTCGCTCCGATACGGGGTCGGCCGGTAGCACAACACCGAGGGGGTTGTATCCCATGGCGGCGAGCGACGAGGCGCAGGTACTGCCCCCTGCGAGAAGCGGCATCCGCATCAGGCAATGGATCGCCGCCGGTGTCTTCGCCCTGGCCGCGGTGTACCTCGCCCGGGTCGTCCCGACGGTCGAGATCGCCTGGGTGATGGCCTTCCTGCTCCTGACCATCTACCTGTTCGCGTTCGAGGTGGTCCCCGTGGACGTCGCCGCGGTCACCGTGATGGTGCTGCTCGGGCTGACCTCGTTCCTCGCTCCGGTGCTGGGGCTGAGCCAGGGCCTGGTGGACAACGCGCATCTCTTCGACGGCTTCGCGTCGAACGCCGTGATCTCGATCATCGCCGTGATGATCATCGGCGCGGGTCTCGACAAGACCGGCGTGATGGGTCGTATGGCCGCGTTCATCCTCAAGATTGGCGGCACCACCGAGGCGCGCATCATCCCGATCATCTCCAGCACCGTCGCATTCATCTCGTCGTTCATGCAGAACGTGGGCGCGGCGGCCCTGTTTCTGCCGGTGGTGAGCCGTATCTCCGCCCGCTCCGGCATCCCGATGTCGCGCCTGCTGATGCCGATGGGCTTCTGCGCGATCCTCGGCGGGACCATCACCATGGTCGGATCGAGCCCCCTGATCCTGCTCAACGACCTCATCCTCACCTCCAACAAGGCCCTGCCCGAGGCCCAGCGCATGGCGACCTGGGACCTGTTCTCGGTCACGCCGATCGGGCTCGCCCTGGTGGCGACGGGGATCATCTACTTCGTCCTCGCCGGGCGCTGGGTGCTGCCCGGCAAGGCCGAGCCGGCGGCGACCCGCGGCCAGGACACCCTCAAGTACTTTCGGGACATCTACGGTCTCGATTACTGCATGAAGGAGATGGTCGTCCCGCCGGGCAGCGAGCTGATCGGGCGCACCCTCGACGACGTGGAGCGCAAGGACCGCGTGCGGGTGGTGGCGATGCTGCGCGGCGGGAGCGATCTGCGCATCGGCCGCAACAGCCTGGCGCGGGACGTAACCTTCGAGGCCGGCGGGGTGGTCGGCATCGTCGCCTCGCCGGAGCACTGCCGCGACTTCGCGGCCCAGCACGGGCTCGAGGTCCGCCCGCACTTCGCGACCTTCGCCGACGCCCTCTCGCCGAATAAGGCGGGCATCGCCGAGCTGGTGATCCCACCCGGCTCGATGCTGATCGGCAAGAGCGCGCGGGACATCTGGATGCGCAAGACCTACGGCTTCGCCCTGCTGGCGCTGCACCGTGGCGGTCAGACCCTGCGCAAGGGCGAGGGCATCCGCGACCTGCCGCTGCAGGCCGGCGACACCCTGGTCGGGCACATCGAGTGGGCCGCGCTGGCCCGGCTGGAGCAGGATCGCAACTTCGTGGTGGTGACGACCGAGTACCCGCGCGAGGAGCTGCGCCCGCACAAGGTCGGCTGGGCCGGCCTGTTCTTCGCGATCGCCCTGTTCCTCATCCTGTTCACCGACCTGCGGCTCTCGGTCGGGCTGCTGGTCGGGGCCGTTGGGATGATCCTCTCCGGGGTGATCAAGATCGAGGAGGCGTACCAGGCGGTCTCGTGGAAGACCGTCTTCCTGCTCGCCTCGCTGATCCCGCTGGGGCTGGCCGTGGAGACCACCGGAACGGCCAAGTGGATCGCCGAGCACACCCTGGCCGTCGTCGGCACCATGCCAACCTGGGTGATCCAGTCCGCGGTGGCCGTGCTCGCGACCGGCTTCACCCTGGTGATGTCGAACGTCGGGGCCACGGTGCTGCTGGTGCCGCTGGCGGTGAACATCGCCATTGGCGCTGGGGCCGACCCGGCGCTCTTCGCGCTCACCGTCGCGCTCGCGACCTCCAACTCCTTCCTGATCCCAACCCATCAGGTCAACGCCCTGATCATGGGCCCGGGCGGCTATCGGGTGACGGATTTCCTGCGCGCGGGCGGGATCATGACCGTGCTGTTCCTGATCGTGGTCATCGCAATGCTCAATCTGGTCTTCTGAGGGACCAGGGAGACAGCGCTCACCCACGCGATTCTTCCAAGTGCGAGACGCCAATTTCAGTCGCGGCAGCCGCTTGCGATCGGCAATGGCGCACCTGGGAGCCGAAGCTCGGGCTGTCCGATCGATCCATAGCCGGTGGTCTATGGATCGATGTGCAAACTTCGATTGGGTTTTAGTAGGGTCTACCCCGACACTCAGGGCGGTTTAGGCGCAAACGGAGGCCTCGATGCGCATTCTCAACGAGATTCGGTTCGACAACCTGCGCGGAGACCTGTTTGGCGGCGTGACCGCTGCCGTCATCGCGCTGCCCATGGCGCTGGCCTTCGGCGTCGCCTCGGGCGCCGGGGCCGAGGCGGGGCTCTACGGTGCGGTGCTGATCGGGCTCTTCGCCGCACTCTTCGGCGGCACGCCGACCCTGATCTCGGAGCCGACGGGGCCGATGACGGTGGTGTTCACGGCGGTGGTCGCCTCGCTGATCGCCGCCGACCCCGAGAACGGCCTGGCGATGGCCTTCACGGTCGTCATGATGACGGGGCTGTTCCAGATGGCGTTTGGCGCCATGAAGCTCGGCCAGTACGTGACGATGATGCCGTACATCGTCATCTCTGGGTTCATGTCCGGGATCGGCCTGATCCTGATCATCCTGCAGCTCCCGGGGCTGCTGGGGCACGCCGCCCCGGGCGGGGGCGTGCTTGGCGCCCTGCAGGCCCTGCCCGAGCTGGTGCGCCAGATCGACCCCCAGGAGGCGGTCCTCGCCGGGCTCACCCTGGCGATCCTGTTTCTCATGCCGGCGCGCGTGAAGCGCGTCCTGCCCCCGCAGCTCGTCGGCCTGGTCCTGGGCACCCTGCTCGCGGTCTACTGGCTCGGCGACGCCGACATCCGCCGCATCGGCGAGATCCCAAGCGGCCTGCCTTCGCTGCAGATGCCGGTCTTCACCGCCGCGCAGTGGCAGATCATGATCCTCGATGCGGTCGTCCTGGCGCTCCTTGGGTCGGTTGACGCCCTGCTCACCTCGGTGATCGCCGGGAGCCTGACGCGCCGGCAGATCGACTCCGACAAGGAGCTGATCGGTCAGGGCATTGGCAACCTCGCCTCGGGCCTCTTCGGCGGCCTGCCGGGCGCGGGGGCGACCATGGGCACGGTGGTCAACATCCAGGCCGGCGGTCGCAGCGCACTCTCGGGCCTCACGCGTGCGGCGATCCTCGCGGTGGTCGTGATCTGGGCCGGCAGCCTGACGGCCAACATCCCGCTCGCCGTGCTCGCCGGCATCGCGGTCAAGGTCGGCATCGACATCATCGACTGGCGTTTCATCAGCCGCGCCCACCGGGTCTCGATCAAGGGGGCGCTGATCATGTACGGCGTGATCGGGATTACCGTGTTCGTCGACCTGATCACCGCGGTCGGCATCGGGCTCTTCATCGCCAACGTGCTCACCATCCGGCGGCTCGCCGAGATCCAGGCCGAGTCGGTTTTTACCCTCCCCGCCCGGCGCAAGCGCGACGAGACGCAATGCGCCCAGCTCACTCCGGAAGAGCGATCGTTGCTCGCCCAGGGCCGCGGCCGGCTCAAGCTCTTGTATCTCAGCGGACCGCTGGTGTTCGGCGCAGCCGTCGCGATCAACCGGCAGGCGACAAAGCTCGAAGGGGCCAAGGCGGTCGTCGTCGATCTCAGCCAGGTGCCGCACATGGGCGTGACCACCGCGGTGGCCATGGAATCGGCGGTGCGTGACGCCCTGGCCCAGGGGATCAAGGTGTTCATGGCCGGCGCCCACGGCCAGCCGCGCGAGCGCCTCGAGCACCTCGGGCTGCGGGAGGTCATGCGCAAGCACTGCTGGGTGGAGGACCGCACCGAGGCCCTGCGCCTGGCGCTGGCCGAGATCCTGCCGCCCGAGCAGCAGGTCCCGCACGCGCAGCGGGATGCGGCGGACGCACCGGCCTAACCCAGCGATCCGGCGACAGCGAGATCGCCGAGCAGGGTCTCGACCAGGCACTCCTCCTCGACCGCCTCGCGGCGCTCGCGCATGGCCGCGGCGAGCCCAGGGGCCCAAGCCGGCTCGACCGGCTCGCCGATGAGCGGCTTTCCGGTCCGGGGTGCGGCGCGGTAGTCCTCCGCCGACAGGCGCCAGGCCCGCGCGCCGTAGCGGGCGATCACCGTGTTGGCGATGCGGATGCCTGGCCAGTCGAAATCGCCGTGGTAGCGCAGCCGCGCCCCCGCGGCGGCGAGCTGCCGCAGCAGGATGCCGACCGCAGCGCTCGGCTGCCCGCGGGTGCACACCAGTGGGGCCGAGCCCGCACCGAGGCGCGCGGCGGCCTCGGCAACCAGGGCCGGGTTCTCGCAGACGTGGATCTCGGCTCCCGCACAGTCCCAACACGGTTGGTCACGGACGAGCTGGCGGAGCGTCAGGTAGCAGGGGTCGCCGGCGGTCCGGGCGATCTGCAGCACAAGGTCCGTGGGGGTCGCCCCGCCAGCGGGGAGGTTGAGCACCAGCGCCAGGCTGGTGATCCCACCCCCGAGGAGCACACCGGCCCCGGCCCAAAGCTCTTGATCGCCCTCGCCCGACTCGGTCAGCTCCGGCCCTTGACGGAGCATCAGGGCGCGCCGAACCAGGGTCCCGATCGGCTGACCGGCATCCAGCCCGTGCGCATCCCCCAGCGTCTCCGCGGCCAGCCGGCTGAGGCTTAGACCCGCAGCTGGCAGGCGCTCCAGGACGTCAAGGGCGCGGCCCATCAGGGCTCGTGCCCGCTCCGGGTCGCCCTCGGCGAGCCGTTTGAGGAGCCCCGACGCCACCAGGTCCTCCACCCAGCCCGCAACCGCAGACGGGCGGTCCCGCAGGTCCGCGAGCAGCCCGCCCCAGCGCTCCGCCGCGGTGCGCCGCTCGCCGATGAGATCCCGCAACGGCCCGCGCAGCGCGACCAAGGCACTGCGCAGGTCGGGGGCGATTCGCCCACGCTGGAGCACCTGCTCCAGGGCATCGACCGGGACGCTCAGCACCCGCCCCCGCCCCGGCGCCCGGCCGAGGAGCTGCTCCACCGCCCGCCGCTCGGCCTCGGTGGGATCAGCGAGCCGCAGCGTACCACCGACAATCCCGTGCTCCAGACGACGGACGAGCGCATCCACCAGGCGCGCGGTCTCGGGGCGGTCGAGCAGGTCCTTGAGGCGTTCGGCGTCGATCACGGGGATACTCCGACAGGGCTTGGAGACGGATGAGTCCGCCTGCCGTCCAGGACTCAAATTCGAATAGGCTATACTCGTCAACCACAGATGTGGTAGGAACGACATCCCATGAGCAGCCCAAGCAGCGACACCATTTCCGTACGCATCCCCCGCGCCCTCTATGAGCAGGCAAGGTCCGACGCCGCCGCGGAGCATCGCACCATACCCGGGCAGATCGAGTATTGGGCGAAGGTAGGGCGGGCGGCGCTCGACAACCCCGACCTGCCGGTGAGCTTCATCGCCGAGGCGTTGGCGTCCCTCGCCGAGCCCCGTGACGAAGCCAGACCGTTCGAGCCACGCGGCCAACGCCAGTGACCTTCGCCGTCGTCCAGACCCGCCGCTTTGCCCGGGCCTACAAGAAGCTGCATGCCAACCTCGCAGCGGACGTCGACGATGCGGTCGCCACCATTGCCGTCGAACCCGAGATCGGAGAGCGCAAGAGGGGTGACCTGGCAGCGCTGCGCGTCTACAAGTTCCGCGCCCTTGGTCAGCTCTATCTCCTGGGCTACACGGTCGACGAAGGCGTCCGTCTGATCTATCTCGAGGCGGTCGGGCCGCACGAAAACTTCTACCGGGATCTGAAACGCTAAGCCGGACACCGACCCATAAGGCGCGCCGCAGGTGACAAGCCCTGCCTCAGACACCGCTGTCGGGGATTGCGCGGATTCCGCTCTCCGGCGCCACCTCGGCAAGCGACCACCTCAAAACAGCGACGGCTGCCCCCCATCGCCGCCCGGCTCGGCGCGGCTCACCTCCTCGGCCTCCCCACGCGGCGGGAGCACCGCCTGGGGCTCCTCGTCGCGGGTGCGGTGGCGGCCGTCCCAGGCCCAGCGCGAGACGTAGACGGCGTCGATCCCCTCGCGGCGCACGAGCTGGGCGATGGCGAGCCCGGGGACGTCCGGATAGCAGCCCCATTCGCGCTCGCTGGTGAGCAGGAAATCGAGATCGAACTGGCACATCAGCCCGAGGCACTTGGCGCGGGCGTCGTCGTCGATGCCGGCGAAGGCCTCGTCGAGCATGACGAGCCGCGGGGCGTGCGGTCCGGCGCTGGAGTAATGGCTGCTGGCCGCGGCGAAGAGCGGCAGGGTGACGACCAGGGCCCGCTCGCCGCCCGAGGCCGGGCCGTAGGCCGGCCGCCAGCGCCCGCCCTGCCAGCGCTCGACGCGGAAGCGGTACCAGCGCCGATAGTCGAGCGCGCGCTCCAGGTGCTCCAAGAGCGTCCCGCCCGCCTCCGATTCGCGCACGGCAGCGATGCGCCGTTGGAGCAGCTCGCCCAGGGCGCGGCGATCCTCGTCCGACCAGGCCAGGGCGCTCTGGCGCCAGAGCCGCTTGTGGGCCTCGGCGAGCCCCGCCAGGCCCTCGCCCTCATCCAGCGGCTCCCAGGCGAGGCGCAGCTTCATCCCCGTGCTGGTGGGGCGGGCCTCCAGCTCGCGGTTGATGCCGGCGACCAGGCGCTCGGCGTCGCCGATGAGTCCCTGGAGGTGGCTCGCCATCTCGCTCACCAGGTGCTGCTCCAGGAGCGCGCGCTCCTTGGCGTCGAGCAGCTCGCGGCGCTCGCCGACCTCGCGGTCCAGGGCCTGGGCGAGCTCGTCGGCGGCGCAGGGCCTGGCCTGGAAGACGACCTGCACCAGGATCAGGTCCTCGGACTGCTCGGCCGCCGCCTCGTGGCCGTAGGCCGAGAGGGTCTGCTGCAGGGTCTGGAAGTGCTCGTGCAGACCCCGCTGGTGACGCTGCCAGGCAGGGTCGGAGTCGTCGACCTCGCCGAGGGCCTTGTCGACGGCGCGTGCCAGGCGCACCGCTGGGTCGAGCGGCCAGATGCCCTCCCGCTCCAGGGGCTCGACCCCCGGCGCGGCCAGGCGTAGCAGGCCGGAAGCGGCGAAGGCCTGGAGGCGGTCGACCGCGGCGCGTCGGAGCTGGTCGCGCTCGGCGAGGGTCTCGGCGAGCCGCAGCTCGCGCTCGGTGAGACGGCTGACGCGGGTCGCAGCCTCGACCAGCAGCCCCTCGTTCTCCTTGCGCTGGCGCTCGAAGTCGCGGATCTCGCGCTCGACCTCGGCGAGCTGGCGCTGGAGCTCCTCGACCTGGGCACCGAGTGTGTCGCGCAGGGTGTGATAGGTCTCGCGGGCCTGACGCAGGTCGCGGGCCGCGGCGTCCGCGGCCTCCTGGTGCTCGGCGCGGCGCTCGGCCAGCTCCACGAGCGCACGGCGCGTCTCATCGAGCCGCGCCAGGGCGTCCCAGTGCCGGCGCAGGCTCGGCCAGAAGCCCGCCCCCTGGCGCCCATAATCGGCCAGGGCCTCGGCGACCTCCGCGAGCTCGGCCGGGTCCACTGGGAGGTCGAGATCCACCGCCGCCTCGTCGCGCTCGCGCCGGCGCTCCCCGGCCGCGGTGCGTGCCAGGCGCAGGACCTCGGCCAGGTGCTCGACCTCGACGCGCTGGGCCGCGGCGCGGCGCATCAGGTCGCCGAGGCTCTGGTGGGCGGCGCGCAGGGGCTGATCATCGGGGGTCGACTGCCACTCCCGCTCCAGGACGTGGCGGCGTGCCTCGATCCCGGCGACAGTCTCCGCCAGGGCCGCGATCTGCCCATCCAGGTCGGCGATGAGCTCGGCGAGCTCGGCGAGCCGGCGCCTCCGGGCGGCCTCGCGGGCACCCGCCCCGAGGTAGCCGGCCTCGTGCTTGGCCCAGGCACCCTGCATCGGACCCAGGCGCCAGCGCCCGTCCGCGGCGATCCAGACCTCGTGCCCCTGCTCGCCCCAACCGATGGCCGCCAGCACCGCCGCCACCCGCTCGGGCGCGACCCGGGCGGCGAGCGGGTCGGAGGGGTCGATGGCCGCGTGAAGGACCTGATCAAGGGCCAATGTCGCAGGTCGCCCGGGGCTGAGGAGACGGTCCCAGGTGTACGGATCGCGAACCTCGCCCTCGGGATCGACCCAGGCGTCGAGGAGTCCGCTGGCCTCCAGCGCGGCCTCGACCGCAGCCCGGACCTCGGCGGGGACCTCGGCGCGGAAGTCGACCAGGCGCCAGAGCGGGGCGCCCGGGCGCTCGCGGCGTACCTCGGCCGCGCGGGTATGGGGCACCGGAGGGGCAGCGACCTCGCCCGCGTCCAGCCGGCGGCGCTCCTCGTCGAGGACCGTCCGCTCGGCCGCGCGGGCGGCGCGCTCCTGTTCGGCCCCGCCCTGGGCGAGGGCGAGGCGCTGCTGCGCCCCGGCGTAGGCGCGGCGCAGGGCCTCCGCGACGGGGTTGACGCCCTCCAGCGTTCGGCACCAGTCGTCGAGCTCCGCGAGCAGGGCCTCGGGGTCGGAGACGCGGAGCTCCGCGGCGACCTCCACAAAGCGGCGGACGGCCGCGACCAGGGCCTCGCCTTGCTCCGCGAGGTCGACCTCGGCGTTGGCCAGGGCCTCGGCCAGGCGCTCGGCCTCGTCGACAGCCCCCTGCCAGCGCTCCCGCGCCGACTCCTCGGCGCGCGTCGCCGCCTCCAGAGACCGGTTGAGGCCGCCGAGATGATCGAGCGCCGTGCCCCGGCGCCGCTCCAGGGCCTCGACCTGAGCGGCTGCCTCGCCGATCCGCGGGTCATCGCCGTCGGCGCGCCGCGGCCCGCCGTCCGGGAGGTCCAGGGCGGCCAGGGCCGCGCGGTGCGCCCGCTCGATGCGGGCAGCGGCCGCCGGTCTCGCCCAGCCGCCGGACAGGGCGATGACCGCCTCGGCCCCGGCGCGGGCGCCGCGCTCGCGCTCGGCGAGCCGGGCCTCCCCCTCGGCCTGATCGCGGAGCAGGCGCTCGCCGTCGCGCTCCAGGGCGGCGGCCTGACGCTCGCGCTCGTCGACCCGCTGGCGGGCGTCCTCCAGGCGGCGGGCGTCGCGCATGCCGGGGCCCTCGCGCAGGGTCTGGTCGCGGCGGCGGACCTGCTCCAGCTTGGCGTCGAGGAAGCGCTGACGCGTCTGCTCGCGCTCCTCGTCCTCGCGCGCGGTGGCGAGATCCGCCCGGGCCTCGGCGAGCTCGCCGCTGGTCTTGTCCCAGGCGCTCTGGGCCTTTCGCACGTCCGCCGAGCGCCGGCGCGCGGCGACTGCCGCGTAGCCGCGGTAGTGGTCGAGAAAGGCACCGACCGCGCGGCGCGCCTCGATCAGGGCAGCGAGCTCATCGCGTTCGGCCTCCAGATTGCGGAAGGCATCGGCGACGTCATTCAGCACCACCTGATCGACCGGCGGCAGGGCCTCGGTCAGGGCCGAGGACAGGGCGCCCTCATCGGGACGCTTGGAGAGCTGCGGCTGGCGGAGCTGGATGAGCAGATTGATCAGGGCCTGGTAGCGGGCGGCGCCGAGCTGGAACAGGGTCTCGTCGACCGCCTGGCGGTAGGGGCCGGGTTGAATGAAGAGCCGCCCGGCGGTGCCCAGGGCCTCCAGCAGGCGGTCGCGCGAAAGGGTGCGGCGGTGGGCATCGAGCAGGTGCAGGTCGGCGCGCACCCGCTGGGGGGTGACGAAGAACCAGCGCTCGGGCGCGCCCCGCCCGGCCACCGCGCGCAGGCCGCAGCCCAGGGTGCAGAACTCGGGCTCGCCGTCGTCCTTCAGGCGCGCGAGCTCCAACCAGACGTAGCCCTGGCGCTCGGGGTACTCGCCGCCGAGGAGCAGGTTCCACTCCATGCGCTTGGCCGGATCGCCGTCCGGCTCCACCCGCGAGGGCGTGATCTGGGCGTCGAGCAGGAACGGCAGGGTGAGCGCCAGGACCTTGGACTTGCCGGTGCCGTTGTTGCCGCGCAGCAGCAGGTTGCCGTCGCGGAAGCGAAACTCCTCGTCGTCGTAGTAGAAGATGTCGACCAGCCCGCAGCGCAGGGGCTGCCAGCGTGGGCGCTGGGGGAGCGGCAGCTCAGGCATCGCCGAGCGGGAGCACGGGGGCCTCTCCCGCCCCATCGGATATCCTCCCCGCGACCCGCGGCGGCGCCAGGGCGTAGCGCGCCACCGCCGGCCGGGGAAGGACACCCTCGGGGACGACCCGCGCGAGCCCCAGGGCCACCAGCCGCTGCGCGGCCTGGCGGCAGAGCGCGGGCTCGGCGCCGGGCTCGCGGGCGGCCTGCTTCCAGTAGCGCCCGTAGGTCTTGGCCCAGTCACGTAGATGGCCGTAGAGGCTCGACCAGGGCAGCGGGTAACCGGGCCCGTGAGTGGCCGCGCTCCGCGCCAGGAGGTCGGCAAGGAGCAGCGCGATATGGCCCTCGGTGCCCTCGGCCGGGATGGGCTCGTCGCTCAGCTCGCCCTCGGGGTCGACCATGGCGATGCCCTCCGCGCGGATCTCGGCGACGAGCCCGGTCGCCTCGTGGATGCGCGCGACGATGGCGTGTCGCTGGCTCGCGAGATAGGCCTGCTCCTCGGCGGATAGGTCGGCGAGGTAGACCACGGGGTCGTCGAGCAACCGTGCAGTGAGGCGCTGGCGCAGGGCCCGGTTGCGCGCCTCGGGGGTGTCGACGACGAAGCGTGCGGCGACCGCCGAGATCCGCTCACCGAGCCCGTCGGCGAGGGCCTCGACGCCCTCGACCAACGAGGGGCCCCGCCGGGTGATCAGCAGGGTGGCGAGGATGCGCCGGTTGACATCGTAGAGGACGTCGCGCTCGCCGCGGATGTAGGCGTCCTCGTCGCCCGCCACCCGGGCGAGCACGGCCAGATGAAGGAGCAGGCGCACCACGGCGACCAGGTCGCGGCGGTCGTCCTGGGTGCGCAGCTCGAATCGCAGTCCGGCGGCGGCGAGCTCGGGTGCCGCCGCCGCGGCGATCACCAGCTCCCCGATCCGGCCCAGGGTGACCTGACCGCCGCCCTTCTCAAGAGCAGCCAGGGCCAGGCAGAGGAGCGCATAACGGCGGCGCCCGAGCGGCGGATCGGCGGGTCTCGGGCCCGAGCGCGCGGCGCGCGTCCCATCGCCGCTGTCCGGCGGCTCCTTGGCGAGACGGACGAAGTCGGACTCGACCCGCAGCGCCCAGCCGGTCTCCCGCGCCAGCCAGTCGCGCAGCCATTGGGCGTGACGGCGCACCAGCGGGAAGACGGGGTGCTCCGGCGGCAGCAGGGGGCGCATGAGTAGGGCGCGCATCGCCGAGCGGCGCTCGTCCAGGAGGTTGCGCGTGAGGACGTCGGTCAACACCTCGGGGCGGGGCATCAGGCGGCGGCCTCGCGGTCCCGGCGGGCGGGCTCGGCCGGAAGCCGGGCGGATACCTCCAGGTCGGTGATACGGATGCGATGGTCGCGCCCGCTGAAGACGCCGTCCGGGGTCCAGAGCTCGGCCAGGGTGTCTGGCCCCAAGGGCGTGAGCTCGATGGCGATGGCGCCGTCGCTGGTCAGGGTCTCGACCTTGGCCTCGGGGTGGCTCGCTGCCGACAGGGCCTCGCCGAGGAGCAGCAGGAAAAGCGCGAAGGCGTCGCGATCGAGCGTGCCGAGCTCGCTCAGCAGGATCTCGCGGCCCGTCGCCAGCCGGCGGCGCGCGGCTCGCGCCTGGGCGCTCTCGCTCGCCAGCAGACCAGCGAGCCGGCGCTTGCCTTCGCGGCGGTCGCGCACCTGGGGCGGGGCCCCGCGCCGACGCAGGCTCCCGGTCTCGCGCAGCCGCGGGCTGATGCGCAGCGGCGGTGCCTCGCGCCAGGGGGTGGCGGGCGGCACCGGGTCACGCTCGCGCTCGGCCTGGGTCTCGGCGTCGAGTCCGAGGTGCCGGGCGGGGCTGAGCCCGAAGGCGGCGCGCCAGAGCCGGTGCGCCTCGGCGTCGTCCTCGCACTCCATGAACCAGCGCGCCAGGGTGCGGTAATCGGCGGCGCGGTCGCTGCGCCCGAGCCGGCGCTCGTTCAGGCGCACCACGGCGTCGAGGAGCTGGGCGATCGCCCGCCGTGCGCGGGCACGCAGCAGCTCCGCCTGCGAGGGGTGGCCGAGCGCGCCGATGAACCAGGCCTTGAGGCCGTCCCAGCGCGCCAGCCACTCGCGGAGCGCCGCCTCGCGACGGGATCCCCGATCCGACTCTACCCCTTCGAGGTCGGGGGCCAGGTCCTCGGCCTCGCGCTCGGCGATGCCCGCCAGTCGGTCGCGAAACCCGGAGTGCGCGTCGAGCGCCCGGATCAGCCCGGCGATCTCGGCGGACTGGGTCACCAGGTCGCCCACGAAGCGTTGCAGATAGTCGATCAGCCGGTCCTTGTAGGCGAGAAAGCCCTCGCGCTGGGCGGTGCGCAGGTCGAGTCCACGGCTGAGGTCGGTCATGAAGGCGCGGGCGTTCTCGGCGAGGTCGGCGAAGACGCGGGTGATGTCGCGAAGCAGCAGGTGGGTCCTGGCGAGATCCGCCTCGGGGTCGTCGAGCAGCGCGAGCAGGGCGCGGAGCTGGGTGTGGATATCGTGCAGGGCAACGGACTGGAGGGCGCCGCGGCGGCCGAGCAGGCGCTCGAACAGGGCGAGTGCGGCCTCGGCGGCCTCCCCCTCGCGGGTGATTTGGTAGAGATAGCGGGCGCGGTAGAAGTCCTCGACGCTGGTCACCCGGCTGGTGTCCGGCTCGGCCTGGAGGTTGCCCCAGGCGACCAGTTGGCCCAGGGCCTGCTGGACCTCCTCCAGCGGGAGCGCGAGACCGCGCACCGAGCAGCGCTCGTGCACGTCCTCCGGGCGCAGATGGACCACGAAGTGCTCCTTGGCCTGCGAGAAGGCGCGCATCACCGCCCGGTAGACGGTGCTCTTGTCGGCGCTGAGATAGTTGAAGGGGGTGTCGGACATCCGGCTCGGGGTTGCTCTCGAATCCGGCCCGTCGGGCCGATGATAATCCCTTGCGGCGCCCGCTCGGGCCTTGCGCGTCGTCCGGCGCAGTCTCCGCTGCCGGGTGGCTCAAAGGCTGAGCCACCACCCATTGCATTTTCCGCGAAACGCCGGGCGGGTGGTGCGGTTCGCTTCGCTCACTGCACCCTTCGGTGAGGCGGACCCAAGCGAGGGGGCGGGCCAGAGTGATCCCGCTTCGCGCGATGCACCGCTAAAATACCTCGTCGTTTTCTCCGAGCGGGATTCCACATGCCCAAGTACGACGTCTACGGCATCGGCAACGCCCTGGTGGACATGGAGTACGAGGTCGAGGTGAGCGACCTCGAGCAACTGCGCATCGACAAGGGGGTGATGACCCTGGTCGACGAGGCCCACCAGATCGAGATCATGGCGCACCTCGCCGACCGCCCGCACCAGCGGGGCTCGGGCGGCTCGGCCGCCAACAGCCTGATCGCCGTCGGCCAGCTCGGCGGCAGCGGGTTCTATTCCTGCAAGGTGGCCAACGACCACCTCGGCCACTTCTACCTCGACGACCTGATCGCCAATGGCGTCGACACCAACCGCCACGGCAACCACGATGACGGCCACACCGGTCGCTGTCTGGTCCTGGTAACCCCCGACACCGACCGCACCATGGTCACGCACCTGGGGATCAGCGGCGGCTTCTCCCGCGCCGAGCTGGTGCCGCAGGCGATCTGCGAATCGGGCTACTTTTACATGGAGGGCTATCTGGTGACCTCCGACAGCGCCCGCGCCGCCTCGGTCGAGGGCCGGCGCATCGCCGAGGAGGCCGGGGTGAAGACCGCCATCTCACTGTCGGACCCCAACATGGTCACCCACTTCAAACCGGGGCTCCTCGAGATGATCGGCAACGGGGTGGATCTCCTGTTCGCCAACGAGGCCGAGGCCAAGGGCATGGCCGACACGAACGACTTGGGCGCGGCGGTCGAATTCCTGAAGACCCTGGCCCGGGAGTTCGCCATCACCCGGGGCCCCAAGGGCGCGCTGGTCTGGGACGGCACACAGCTCACCGAGATCGCCGCCGTACCCACTCAGGCGGTCGATACGGTGGGGGCCGGGGACATGTTCGCCGGGGCCTTTCTCTACGGACTCTCGCGCGGCTGGGGCCACCAGCGCGCCGGGGACCTGGCGGCCGCCGGCTCAGCCAGGCTGGTCGCGAGCCTTGGGCCCCGGATCAGGACCGAGGAGACCCAGGAGGTCCTCAAGCGATTTCTCTGATCCGATTGCGAGCCAGCGGTGGAGACCGATACCCATGCCCGTCTACGAGTTCTACTGCCCCGACTGCCACACCATCTACAACTTCTTTTCGCGGCGCGTGGACACCGAGAGCCGTCCGGACTGCCCGCGCTGCGGGCGCAAGGAGCTCACGCGCCAGGTCTCGCTCTTCGCCATCTCCAAGGGCCGACCCGAGACGAGCGACGACGAGGGGCTGCCCCCCGGCATGGACGAGGACAAGATGATGCGCGCCTTCGAGTCCATGGCGGGCGAATTCGACAACGTCGACGAGAACGACCCCAAGCAGGCCGCTCGCCTGATGCGCCGGCTGTTCGACGCCACCGGCATGAAGCTCGGCGGCGGCATGGCCGAGGCCATCCGGCGCATGGAGGCCGGCGAGGACCCCGACCGCATCGAGGCCGAGATGGGTGATGTCTTGGAAGAGGAAGACCCCTTCGCCGGGAGCGGGGTCAAGTCCTCGTTGCCGAGCTTGAAGGAGCTGCGCCGGGGGCTGCTGCCGCCGAAACGGGATGAGACTTGGTATCCGTTGTGAACCATTACTTGCCGCCAACGGGAGCAAGCCCCAGACCCCTCACTTGCCTGCCGCGGTCCTATCCCGCTGGAGCCCTCGGTGCCTGAGCGTCCGTTAACCCGGAAGAAGGAGCTCGCGGCCTATTACACGGACCTGCGGGTCGTTGACTACCTGGTGGCATGGGGCCTTGGCGTCGCACCGGGGATTGTGATGGATCCTTCCTGCGGAGATGGGCGCTTCCTCGCCGCCGCGGCCTTCCGGGGTGCACGGGGGGTCATCGGTTGCGACATCGACAGCAAGGCCGTCCAGGCGACGGCTCAGACCTTGGCCGACAAGGAAGTCCCCGCGTCACTGCACGAGGCGGACTTCTTCCGCGTCGAGCCAGAGCGGGTCGGCCCGGTGGATCTGATCGCCGGTAACCCACCGTTCATCCGTTATCAGCAGTTCTCCGGCGAATCGAGGACGCGGGCCCTCGCCTCGGCGCTGCGCGTCGGGGCGAGGCTGACCAGGCTTTCCGCATCCTGGGCGCCGTTTTTGCTCCATGCCCTCCAGTTCCTGCGCCCCGGCGGGGCGATGGCGATGGTGGTACCGGCCGAGCTCGCCCAAACCGGTTACGGCATCGCGACGCTCCAGGCCCTCTGCGGCAACTTCGCTCGGATCCGACTGATCACCTTTCGCCACAACTGGTTCGAGGGTGCCCAGCAGGAGACCTTTCTCCTGCTGGCCGAGGGACGAGGGGAGTCGTGCGGCTCCGCGGAGTTGGTTCCACTGGAGCGGATCGAGCAGCTCGAAGGCCTGATTGCGGAACCGGAGGTCGACGATAGCCTGCGCCTACACCCCGAGAGCGACGCCAGCCTTGGACTCGCCTTCCTGCAACCGCCGGCACGGGGCGTCTGGCACGCGCTGACCAGGCACCGCGGGGCCTTCCAGCTGCGAGACCTGGGCGAAGTCGCAAATGGGTACGTGTCGGGCGCTAACGCCTTCTTTCACTGCCGCAGGGTGGAGGCAGGCAGCCGCGGCATCCCCCTAGAGTGGCTGGTCCCGGTCGCGCGCAACAGCCGCTCGCTTGCCGGGCTGCGCTTCGGCGGCGAAGATCTCGTGGTCGCGGAAGATGAGGGCACCCCGCACCACCTGATCCTGCCTCGGCCCGAAGACCTGTTCTCGGCTGAGCCCGAGGCGCTTCGGCGATTCATCGCCGAGGGTGAGCGGCTGGGTATCCCTCGGCGTTACAAGTGCCGGGTGAGGACACCTTGGTGGAAAGTGCCAGGTCTTGTGGCAGCCGACCTGCTGCTGCCCTACATGATCGGCACCGCACCGAGAAGCGCCGTCAATGTCTGCCATGCGCTCTACTCCAACAGCCTCCACGGCATGCGCGTATTCCCTGGCGTTGCTGCCGAGCAGATCGCGCTCGGCTTGCTGTCGACCTTTTCACTCCTGAGCATGGAGCTGGAGGGCCGCAGCTACGGGGGCGGGGTGCTGAAGCTGGAACCGACCGAGCTCCAGCGTGTGCGGGTGATCCTCCCGACAGGCAGTGACTCAGAGCTTCAACACGCCTTCGATGAGGCCGATCGAATGCTCCGGGCTCGGGACTACGCCGGCGCCACCCGCCTGGCCGACCAGGTCATCCTTGAGGGTCAGGTCGGGCTTTCGCATGCGGATTTGGCCGGGCTTAATCATGGCCGAGCCGCGTTGGTCGAGCGGCGCCTCACACGCGGGAGGTCGAACCGGTGAGCCGCTTCCAAGACGAGCTTGCAGTCGCCATCGGGAGCCAACCAGCGCCAACATCCACTGCGCTCGGCGGCCTGAAGAAGAATTACACAGAGGCCCTCAGTCACCAGATATCGCGCATCCTCGCGCAAGAGCTCCGCGACCTCGGCCTGATTCAGGTGCGCGCGCCGACGGGGGGTCGCGATCGGTCGTTCATGGGCGGCTACGGCCCGAAGGGGGTGGATGTCTACCTCTCCGACGAGAAGCACGGTCTGCTGCTCACCTCGGGGGTGAAGGGACTGATCTTTGACCCCCGCAAGAACCTAAAAAACCGCTACCGCGACATGGTCATGGAGGCCCTGGAGCTCCATCGGCGCTTTCCTTATGCAGTTTGCGGCCACTTCTTTTTCTTGGGCAGGGCCGAGTCTGCCTTAGCTTCGAAGAAGTTTGGCACGGTGCTCGGCGAGGCGGCCGTACTTATGGCCGGCATCACCGGTCGCCGTTTGCCGTTTGCCGACTGATGCGCCCGAGCTTTACGAAGAGATCGGTATCGCCCTATTCGACCCTGGCGATCCGAGCTCTCTCGACGTCGCGCCCCAGGGCGTCCCTGACAATCTGCGGGCGTCGACCTATGCGGAACGTCTGGTTGAGACGTTCAATCGACGCAATCCTTTCTACTGACCGCAGTTCCCCGAGGTTGCGACTACGGGGCTAGCTCGCAGATCACCCCGGGAGCGGACAAAGGTTGCGTCGCCCCCGGTACCCGTCTGTTGGCGCGGTCGGCTGCGGAGCCAATCAACGCCCCAGGATCGCGTCGACCTGCTCTTGGGTGAGGTACTGGGCGACGTAGGTCGCGCCGGTGATCTGCTCGATGTTCTTGACGAAGGCCCGCAGGTGGTCCTCCGAGCCTGCGACCAGATGCGCGTATAGGGTTTTCAGTGACTTCTCGTCGGTGTAGTTGAGTCCGCAGCCGATCTCGGGGACGCCGTCCTCGTTCTCCACCATCACCTTGGGGCAGATGATGATGTCGTTCATGTCGAGCTCCTCGATCAAGGCCCCGACGTAGAGGCCGCTCAGGAGGTCGACACTGCCCGCCTCAACCAGGTCGTCGTACTTCTCCTGAAAGTACCAGCCGTACTCCCCACCATAGTCGGGGTCGCCCTCCTCGTCGCCCACCTTGACGAACACGCCGATGTTGGCTGGCAGATCGTTGGCGTCGGGATTGGGGTCGGCCAACCCATAGGACTCCAGCATGTCGCGGACGGCATCGGTGTGGGTCTGCTCGGACCCGTCGCCGATGTTGGTAAAGACCTCGGCACCCGGGACGCCCTGATAGTGCCCGGCCAAGGTCAGGTAGACGTCGCGCGCGAGCTTCTCCTCCGAGCGCATGAAGGTGAGGTGCGTCGTCTCAAGCGCGTCGAGCGTCCCCGGCTTACGCGGACCGGGACCCGCGATTGCGACGCAGATGCCTGTCGCTAAAAGCAATCCGATGATGTATGCCCGTCTCATACCGCCACCTCGGTGGTCTGGGGGTGCTATTAGTGCCTCGCCTTTGCCTCCTGCGGGCAACCCTCCTACGCAAAGGATAGGCCCTACGGATCGTAGGGAAAGGGCCGGCCGTGATCGCGGTCAACGAAACAAGCAACTTCCCGGACGGGAGGGCGAGGGGACCCGCGAGTGCGGCTCGAGGCGGCGAGGGAGCGGTCCGCAGGGACAGGCGGCCGACCCTCGAAGCGAGATGGGCTGCCGTCCGCGAAACGCGGTCTTGGGGCGAGCCAACGACGACGGGTCCGCTCCCGAGGCGCTGGCGAGCGGGAGCCCTTCCCCTCCTCGCCCAGGGGCTGCGCTTAGGCGAACGCCGCCTGACAGATCCCGAGCAGGCCCGCGGGGAAGAGGCCGAGCACGAGCATCGCGAGCCCGTTGACCGAGAGCGCGACGCGGGCACCGGCGCCGACGGTGATCGGCTCCAGCGTGGTCGGCTTGTCGAAGTACATCAGCTTGATGACACGCAGGTAGTAGAAGGCGCCGATGATGGAGAAGGCGACGGCGACCACGGCGAGCCACACAAGGTCGACCCGCACGACGGCCTCGAGCACCAGCAGCTTGGCCATGAACCCAACGGTCGGCGGTACCCCGGCCATGGAGAACATGAGGAGCGCCATCATCGCGGCGTACCAGGAATCGCGCTCGTTGAGGCCCTTCAGATCATCCAGGTTCTCGGCCTCAAACCCCTTGCGGCTCAGGAGCAGCAGCACGCCAAAGGCCCCCGCGGCCATCAGCGCATAGACGATGGCGTAGAACATCGCGGCAGCGTAGCCCTGGGCCGTCCCGGCGATCAGGCCGAGGAAGATGAAGCCGACGTGGGAGATGGTCGAGTAGGCCAGCATCCGCTTGAGGTTGGTCTGGGCGATGGCGACCAGATTGCCGAGACCCATGGAGAGCACGGCGAGGATGATCAGCATCCCCTGCCAATCGGCATGTAGCCCGCCGAGGCCGTCGACCATCAGGCGGATCGCAAGCGCGAAGGCGGCGATCTTTGGGGCGCTGCTTAGGAAGAGTACCACTGAGGTCGGCGCACCCTGGTAGGTATCCGGTACCCACATGTGGAAGGGGACGGCCCCGAACTTGAAGGCCACCCCGATGACCACGAAGGCCAGGCCGAACACCAGGACCTTGTTGTCCAACCCCTGGTCGGCCACCGAGGCGGCGACCGTGGGGAAGTCGAGCGCGCCCGTCCCCCCGTAGACCATCGAAATGCCGTAGAGCAGCATACCGGAGCCCAGGGCCCCAAGGACGAAGTATTTCATCGCCGCCTCGGCCCCGGCCTTCGAGTCGCGATCGAAGGCGACCATCGGATAGAGCGAGAGGGCAAGGAGCTCCAGCCCGAGGTAGGCGACCAGGAAGGTGTTGGCCGAGACCATGATCATCATGCCGAGCACGGCGAAGAGCCCGAGCACGTAGTACTCGCCGACCAGCATATTGCGGTCGCGCAGGTAATCCTTGGAGTACGCGAAGGCGAGGAAGGCCACCAGCAGGATGATGGCGTTGAGTGTGTCGCTCATGGGGTCGCGCACGAAGCTCCCGGAGAGGACGATCTGTCGCTCACCGCCGCCGAGCGCGAGGATCAGGCCGATGCCGATCAGGAGCCCGACCAGAGTGATCCCGTGGTTCAGACCCCGTTGGTCGTCGCGCAGGTAGAGGTCGACCAGCAGGACCGTGCTGGCCAGGACCAGGATGAAGATCTCCGGCAGGACCGGAATCAGCTCGGCGGCGTTGAAGTCCATGGACATCCGACCTTAAAGATGCACGGCAACGGGCAGCGCGGCGCCCGGGAGCTTAGAGACGGCGATATGCTCGACCAGGTGCTGGATGCTCGCCTCCATCACCTCGACCAGCGGGGCCGGCCAGATCCCAAGGATCAGGACCGCCAGCGCGAGTGACCCAAGGACGAAGAGCTCGCGCCCGTTGGCGTCTTTCAGCCCAGCCACCTTCTCGCTCGCCACCGGGCCGAAGACCACGCGCTTGACCATCCAGAGCGTATAGGCGGCGCCGAGGATCAGGGTGGTCGCGGCCAGCACCGCGAACCAGAAATCGGCGCGGAAGCTCGCCAGGATCACCATGAACTCACCGACGAAGCCGGAGGTGCCGGGCAGGCCGGCATTGGCCATAGCGAAGAAGACCAGGAGCGCACCGAACACCGGCATGGTATTGATCACCCCGCCGTAGTCGGCGATCTGGCGGGAATGCAACCGGTCGTAGAGGACGCCGACGCAGAGGAAGAGCGCGCCGGAGATGAATCCGTGCGACACCATCTGGACCATGCCGCCCTGAATACCCAGCACGGCCCCGCTCTCGACGTCACTGCGCGCGAAGATCATAAAGGCGATGAAGAAGCCGAGCGTGACGAAGCCCATGTGCGCGATCGACGAGTACGCGATCAGCTTCTTCATGTCCTGCTGCACCAGGGCGACGAAGCCGATGTAGACCACGGCGATCAGGGACATCGCGATGATGAGCCAGTCGAGGGTGCTGCTGGCATCCGGCGTGATCGGTAGGCTGAAGCGCAGGAAGCCGTAGCCGCCGATCTTGAGCATGATCGCCGCCAGGATCACCGAGCCGCCGGTCGGGGCCTCGACGTGCGCGTCCGGCAGCCAGGTGTGAACCGGCCACATCGGGACCTTGACCGCGAAGGCGAGCAGGAAGGCGATGAAGATCAGCACCTGCTCGGTGAGCCCGAGCTGAAGCGAATGGAAATCGAGGATGCCGAAGGAATCGGCCTGGAAGGACATGTAGATCAGCGCGACCAACATGAACACCGAGCCGAAGAAGGTATAGAGGAAGAACTTGATGGTCGCGTAGACCCGGTTCGGACCGCCCCAGACCCCGATAATCAGGAACATCGGGATCAGCATCGCCTCCCAGAACACATAGAACAGGATGGCATCCAGCGCCGAGAACACGCCGACCATGATGCCTTCCATGATCAGGAAGGCGGCCATGTAATGCGACGGCTTATAGGTGATGACCTCCCAGCCGGCGATGATCACGAAGATCGTGATGAAGGTCGTCAAAACGATGAGCGGCAGTGAGATACCGTCGATGCCCAGGTGGTAGTAGACGTCGAAATGCGGGATCCAGGGTGCCCGCTCGACGAACTGCATCTCGGCACTCGCGGCATCGAATCCGCCCCAGAGCCCGAGGCTCACGACGAAGGTCAACACCGCAAAGACTAGGGCGACCCACTTGGAGACTGCCGGGGCCTTGTCGCCGCTCGCGAGCACGGCGACACCGCCGATGATCGGCAGCCAAATGGTCAGGGTGAGGAGTGGAAATGCGGATGACATGCCGTTCCTTCTCCCTGCGTCAGAGGGCCACGAAGAGCGCGAGGAGGACCACCAGGCCCAGGATCATCGCGATCGCGTAGTGATACAGATAGCCCGTCTGCAGGTGGCGGGCCCGCTGGGCGAACCAGCCCACGGCACGCGCCGACCCGTTGACGATCCAGCCATCGATCAGCTTGCGGTCACCCGCCGACCAGAGGGTCTCGCCGAGCCCGCGGCTCCCGCCGGCCAAGACCGTCTGGTTGAAGTCGTCGAAGCCGTACTTGCGGTCGAGGACGCGGTAGGCCCAGGCAAAGCGCTCGCGGAGCTCGTCCTCGAGCTGAGGACGCCGGGCGTGCAGATACCAGTAGACGTAGGCCGCGAGCCCGAGGCCGGCCATCGCCAGCCAGAAGGGCCAGGCGACCAACCCGTGCAGGATGAAGCCCCACTGCCCGTGGTAGTGCTCGCCGAGCTGCGCGAGGACGGCGTGCTCGGGGGCAACATAGATCACGTCCTTGAACCAGTCACCGAAGAGCAGCGGCTCGATCGCGATCCAGCCGATGATCACCGAGGGGATGGCGAGGAGGACCAGCGGCACCCAGACCACCGGGGGCGACTCATGCAGATGGTGGCGCGTGTGCTCGTCCATCCGCCCCCTTCCGTGAAAGACCAGGAAGTACATACGGAAACTGTAGAGGGCCGTGATGAACACGCCGAGGGTGAGCAGCAGGGTGGCGTAGCCCGCGCCGCTAACACGGGACAGGGCGACGGCCTCGATGATCGCGTCCTTGGAGAAGAAGCCCGAGAACCCGGGGAAGCCGATCAGTGCGAGCGAGCCGACCAGCGCCGTAATCCAGGTAATCGGCATGTAGCGGCGCAGGCCGCCCATGTGGCGAATGTCCTGGTTGTGGTGCATGGCGATAATGACCGAGCCGGCGGCGAGGAACAGCAGGGCCTTGAAGAAGGCGTGGGTCATCAGGTGGAAGATGCCCGCCGCATAGGCCGAGGCCCCGAGCGCGGTGATCATGTAGCCGAGCTGCGACAGCGTCGAATAGGCCACCACCCGCTTGATGTCGTTCTGCACTAGGCCGACCAGGCCCATGAAGAAGGCGGTGGTCGCGCCGATCACCATGACGAAGGTGAGCGCGGCCTCGGAGAGCTCATAGAGGGGGGACATCCGCGCTACCATGAAGATGCCGGCGGTGACCATGGTCGCGGCGTGGATCAGGGCCGAGATCGGGGTCGGGCCCTCCATGGAGTCCGGCAGCCAGACGTGCAGCGGGACCTGGGCCGACTTGCCCATGGCACCTATGAAGAGCAGCACACAGATCACCGTCATCACCGACCAGGTGGTGTCGCCCCAGACCGGCATCCGGGCGTCCGCCAGCTCGGGGGCCTTGGCGAAGACCTCGGCGTAGTCCATCGACGAGAAGTACATGCCGATGGCGGCGATCCCGAGGATGAAGCCGAAGTCGCCCACCCGGTTGACCAGGAAGGCCTTCAGATTGGCGAAGATCGCCGACTCGCGGGTCGACCAGAACCCGATCAGCAGATAGGACACCAGGCCCACCGCCTCCCAGCCGAAGAAGAGCTGGAGGAAGTTGTTCGACATCACCAGCATCAGCATCGAGAAGGTGAACAGCGAGATATAGCTGAAGAAGCGCTGGTAGCTGTTGCGCCCGGCGAGCGAGTCCTTGGGCCAGTTGTGCTCGTCGTCGGCCATATAGCCGATGGTGTAGATGTGCACCATGAGCGAGACGAAGGTCACCACCGCAATCATCAGCGCGGTGAGCTTGTCGACCAGGAAGCCGATCTCGAACGAGATCCCGTCCGTCACCATCCACGTATAGATGGCCTGGTTGAAGACCGGCTGGTCGTCGAAGATGAAGAGCTTCAGGACATACAGCGAGAGCAGGGTCGAGATGCCCACACCGATGATGGTGACCCAGCGCGCTCCAGCCCGCCCGATGCTGCCGCCGAAGAATCCGGCGATGATCGAGCCCAGGAGGGGCGCGAGCACGATGGTTAGGTAGACGTTTTCCATGGCGTACTTGTGCTTATCGGAGCGATACCCAACCGCGCGCGGCAGCGCGAGGTCACCGGTTCCTGTTCGAGCTTGCGGCGGCGGCCGGTCCTCGCCCGCTTGAGCTGTTGCGTGCCCCCGCCTAACCCTTAAGCGTGTCCAGGTCCTGGACGTTGATGGTCTGCCGGCTGCGGAACAGCACCACCAGGATTGCCAGGCCGATGGCCGCCTCGGCCGCCGCTACGGTGAGGATGAAGAAGACGTAGATCTGCCCCGCCGTGTCCTGGAGGAAGTGCGAGAAGGCGACAAAGTTCATATTCACCGCAAGCAGCATCAGCTCGATGCACATGAGCAGAATGATGACGTTCTTGCGGTTGAGAAAGATGCCCGCGACGGCGATCGAGAAGAGCAGGCCGCCGAGGATAAGGAAATCGGATAGGGCGATCATTCCGCCTCCACCTTGCCCTCGACGGGCATCTTGACGATCCGGATGCGGTCGGGGCCTTTACGCACTCGCACCTGCTTCGCCGGGTCGATGTACTTGGTGTCCGGGCGCCGGCGGAGCGTCAGCCGAATCGCGGCGACGATCGCCACCAGCAGGATCACCGACGCGATCTCGAACGGATACACGTAGACGGTGTAGAGGAGCTTCCCGAGCGACTCGGTATTGCTGTAGTCGGCCGGTGCTGGCGCGGGCTTGGCGAATTGTTCCAGACCAAAGTTGGCCGGACCGACCACCAGTACAATCAGTGCGAGCATCACCAGGGCGATCGCGAGTCCGAGCGGAAGGAACCGGATGAACTGCGCCTTGAGCGCGGCCTGATCTACATCGAGCATCATGACGACGAAGAGGAAGAGCACCATCACTGCGCCGACGTACACCAGTACCAGGACGATGGCCAGGAACTCCGCCTCGAGCAGCATCCAGAGCACCGCGGTCGCGGCAAAGCAAAGGACCAGATACAGCACGGCGTGGACGGGATTGCGCCGGGTCACGACCATCCCCGCGGACACCACGGTGATGGCCGCGAAGACGTAGAAGAGAAACTTTTCAAAGCCCATGGCTCATCCGTCGTTGTGACTGTTGTCGCGCCCGCCCCGGTGACGGGAACGGGTCGGCCTGCTCTCCCGGGACCTCAGCGATACGGCGCATCCGCTGCGCGGGCGGCGGCGATCTCCGCCTCATACTTATCGCCGATGGCCAGCAGCTTCTCCTTGGTCATGATGTTCTCGCCGCGCTCCTCGAAGTGGTACTCGTAGATCGCCGTCTCGACGATCGAGTCCACCGGGCAGGACTCCTCGCAGAAGCCGCAAAAGATGCACTTGAACAGATCGATGTCATAGCGCGTCGTACGCCGCGAGCCGTCCTCGCGGGGCTCCGCCTCGATGGTGATGGCCAGCGCCGGGCAGGTCGCCTCGCACAGCTTGCAGGCGATGCAGCGCTCCTCGCCGTTGGGATAGCGGCGCAGGGCATGCAGCCCGCGGAAGCGCGGCGAGATCGGCGCCTTCTCCTCCGGGTACTGGACGGTGAACTTGCCCTGGAAGAGATAGCGCCCGGTCAGGCTCAGTCCCTGAAAGAGCTCGATCAGGAAGAGGCTGCGGACGTATTCGCGCAAAGACTGGAGCATGCGTGCCCTCTCCGTCAGGCCGACCACCAAGGGGGCAGCTCGTAGACCACCGCGAGCCCCAGCACGACGATCCAGACGATCGTGATCGGGATGAACACCTTCCATCCGAGCCGCATGATCTGGTCGTAGCGATAACGCGGGAAGGTCGCGCGGAACCAGAGGAACAGGAACATGAAGAAGAAGGTCTTGAGCAGCAGCCAATGGAAGCCGTCGTCGAGCAGGAAGACCCCGTCCACCCACGACTGCGGCAGCGGCGAGAGCCAGCCGCCGAAGAAGAAGAGCACCGTGAGCGCCGCGATCAGGATCATGTTCGCGTACTCAGCGAGGAAGAAGACGGCGAAGGCCATCCCCGAGTACTCGACATGAAAGCCGGCGACGATCTCGGACTCGCCCTCGGCCACATCGAAGGGCGCGCGGTTGGTCTCGGCCACCCCCGAGATGAAGTAGACGCCGAACAGCGGCAGGAGCGGAAGCCAGAACCAGGTGAAGACGCTCCCGCCCTGGGCGCGGACGATCTCGCCGAGGTTGAGGCTCCCGGCCGCCATCAGCACGCCGACCAGTGCGAAGCCCATGGCGATCTCGTAGGCGACGATCTGGGCCGCCGAGCGCATGGCGCCGAGGAAGGCGTACTTGGAGTTGGACGCCCAGCCCGCCAGGATCACCCCGTACACCCCAAGCGAGGTGAGCGCAAGGATGTAAAGCAGACCCGCATTGATGTCCGCGAGCACCATACCCTCGTCAAACGGAAAGACCGCCCAGGCCGCGAGCGCCGGGCCAATGGCGAGCAGGGGCGCGATCAGGAACAGGACCTTGTTCGCCCCAGTCGGGATGACGATCTCCTTCATCATCAGCTTGACCGCGTCGGCGATGGGCTGCAGCAGGCCGCGCCAGCCGACCCGGTTGGGGCCGATGCGCACCTGCATGTAGCCGATCACCTTGCGTTCGGCATAGGTGTAATACGCCACCAGGCCGAGCAGCGGCAGCACGATCGCGACGATCTTGATGAGGATCTGCAGGGTGACGGGCAGGGCGGTCCAAAGCTCGATCATGGTGTCTCCTGCCTCAGGCCTTCGCGACCGCGACCGGGCCAATCTGCTCGCCCAGGGCCTCGCTGCCGGTGACCCCAGACGGGATCAGGGCCACATCCGGCGGCAGGGCGGCGTCGAGCACCACCGCCGCGCGCGCCTCGGCCTTGCCTTGCCGGATGACGGCGAGCTCGCCGTCCGCGAGCCCGACGTCGGCAGCCAGGGCCGGGTTGAGCCCGACCGCAAAGACGTCCGCGCCCGGGGTGCGCTGCAGGGCCGCGGCCCGCCGGACCAACGGGTCCGTGCGGTAAATCGGCAGGGTGCCGACGCGCATCAGACCGGCCTCGGCAAGCGACGGCTCGACCTTGAGGTCACCGCGCGGGGCGTTGTCCGGGCGGACCTCGGCGCACAGGGTCGCGAGCTCCTGGTGAATCTCGCCGCTGTCGGCGTACTCGAACCCCGGCAGATCGCAGAGGTTGCCGAGCACCCGCAGCACCTTCCAGCCCGGGCGCGCCTCCCCGGGCGGGGCGACGGCACCCTGGAAGCGCTGCCAGGTCCCTTCGGCATTGACGAAGGTGCCGGAGGTCTCGGCGAAGGCGGCGATGGGGAGCATCAGGTCGGCGACGGCCTCCAGCGACGGCGCGCGGAAGGCGGTGGCGGCGACCACTAGGTCGGCCGACCCCAAGGCGGTCGCGGCCAGCGAGGGGTTAGCGAAGTCATAGCTCGGCTCGACCCCCCAGAGCACATACGCCTTGCGCGCTGTGACGAGCATCGCGCGGGCGTCGGCCCCGATCGCCTCGCCCGGGCGGGCGCCCGGCAGCACATGGGGCAGGGCCCCAGCCAAGTAGGCCCCGGCGCTGTTGGCCGCGAGCGGCAGGTAGCCGACCGTGCTCCCGGTCGCCTCAGCGATCACGTAGGCCAGGGCCTTGAGCAGAGTGTAGTCGGGGTGTGCAGCGGCGAGCGCACCGAGCAGGATCAGCCCGCTCCGCTCCGTGCCAGCGGCCTTGAGGCGCTCGGCGGCGCTGGTGTGGCGGTCGGTGGGATTGGCTTGGGCGATCAGGTCCTTCACCGAGCCGGAGCCGCGCTTGCGCAGGGCCTTGGCGATCGCCGCAAGCTCGCCGAGCATCCCCGCCGCGCTTGTCACAAGCTGTTGCGCCGGGAAGGTGAGCTCGAGCGGCAGGGGGTTGACCAGGACGATCCCAGCCCCACCGAGGGCCGCCTTACGCAACCGATGCGCGAGCAGCGGCTGCTCCTGGCGAATGTCGCTGCCGATCAGCAGCACCGCGTCGCGGGTCTCAAGCTCGGCGATCGGCACCCCCAGCCAGGGCAGCGGCGGGTCCGCGGCGTCGCCGCGGAAGTCCTGCTGACGCAGCCGGCTGTCGACGGCGGTCGCGCCGAGCCCGCGCGTGAGCTTCTGCGCGAGATACATCTCCTCCAGGGTCGCGGTGGGAGCGATCAGGGTCCCGATCTGATCGGCGCTGGCCGTCTTGAGCCGCTCGGCGACCCGGATCAGGGCGTCCTGCCAGCCGATCGGACGCCAGGCCCCGTCCTCCTTGATCATCGGCTCGGTCAGCCGGTCCGGGCTCGCGAGGCCCTCGTAGCTGAATCGGTCGCGGTCGGAGATCCAGGTCTCGTTGACCGCCTCGTTGTCCTTGGGGTGCACCCGCATCACCTGGTTGCCGCGCAGGTGCAGGTGGAGATTGGAGCCCACCGCATCGTGCGGGGCTATGCCCTCGGCCTGAGTCAGCTCCCAGGAGCGGGCCTTGAAGCGGAACGGCTTGGAGGTCAGCGCCCCGACCGGGCAGAGGTCGATGATGTTGCCGGAGAGCTCGTGGGTGAGGGTGTGGGCGACGAAGGTCCCGATGCGCATGTCCTCGCCGCGCCCGGTGGCGCCGAGCTCCCGCACCCCGGCGATCTCGGCGCCGAAGCGCACGCAGCGGGTGCAATGGATGCAGCGGGTCATGTCGGTCGCGACCAGGGGGCCCAGGTCCTCGTCCTTGACGACGCGCTTGCCCTCGCTGTAGCGGGAAACGTCCCCGCCGTAGCCCATGGCCACGTCCTGCAGCTCGCACTCCCCGCCCTGGTCGCAGATCGGGCAGTCCAGCGGGTGGTTGATGAGCAGGAACTCCATGGTCCCCCGCTGGGCCTCCAGGGCCTTGGGCGAGCGGGTGAGCACCTTCATGCCGGCGGCAACCGGGGTAGCGCAGGCGGGCACCGGCTTGGGGAAGGGCCGCCCGCCCTGCTCCGCCTCCACCAGGCACATCCGGCAGTTGGCGGCGATCGAGAGCTTCTTGTGGTAGCAGAAGCGGGGGATCGCGATCCCCTCGCGGTCGGCGACCGCGATGATCATCTCGCCGGGCGACGCCTCGCAGACCCGGCCGTCGATCTCGATGCTGAGCTTGTCCGTCATGAAACTCGTCTCTGTGCGCGACCCGGCCCTCAGGCCGCCTCGGCCAGGCTCCGGCCGCCGTGCTCGACCATGTACTCGAACTCGTGCCGGTAGTGCTGCAAGAAGCTCTGCACCGGCATGGCGGCGGCGTCGCCCAAGGCGCAGATGGTGCGCCCACCGATGCGTCCCGCGACCCCATCGAGCAGGTCGATGTCCTGTGGGCGGCCCTGCCCGTTCAGGATGCGATGCAGTACCCGCGCGAGCCAGCCGGTGCCCTCGCGGCATGGGGTGCACTGGCCGCAGGACTCATGGGCGTAGAAGTGCGCCAGGTTGGCGAGGACCTTGACCATGCAGGTCCCCTCAGCGATCACGATGACCGCGCCCGAGCCGAGCATCGAGCCCGCCTTGGCGATGGAGTCGTAATCCATGTCGGTCTGCAGCATCAGGTCACCCGGTACCACCGGGACCGAGGAGCCCCCGGGGATCACCGCCTTGAGCCGCTTGCCGCCCTTGACCCCGCCCGCCATGGCAAGCAGGTCCTTAAAGGGCGTGCCCAGGGGGACCTCGAAGTTGTCCGGCCGCTCGACATGGCCGGTCACGGAGAAGAGCTTGGGACCACCGTTGTTGGGCCGCCCCTGCTCCAAGAACCATTGCCCGCCCTTCTCCAGGATCACCGGAACGGAGGCGAGGGACTCGGTGTTGTTGATCGTGGTCGGCCGGCCATAGAGCCCGAACTGGGCAGGGAACGGCGGCTTGAAGCGCGGCTGGCCCTTCTTGCCCTCGATGGACTCCAGGAGCGCGGTCTCCTCGCCGCAGATGTAGGCCCCGGCGCCACAGTGGGTATAGAGGTCGAAATCCACGCCCGACCCCTGGATGTCCTTGCCGATCAGGCCGGCCTCATAGGCCTCCTTGAGCGCCGCCTCGAAGCGGTCGATGGGCTCGTAGAACTCCCCGCGGATGTAGTTGTAGCCGACCGTCGCACCGATGCAGTAGCCGGCGATCGCCATCCCCTCGATCAACTGGTGCGGGTTGTAGCGCAGGATGTCGCGGTCCTTGCAGGTCCCAGGCTCGCCCTCATCGGAGTTGCAGACGATGTACTTCTGTCCCGGCGCGCTGCGCGGCATGAAGCTCCATTTGAGGCCGGTCGGGAAGCCGGCGCCGCCGCGCCCACGCAGGGCCGAGAGCTTGAGCTCATCGATGATCTTGGCGGGGTCGGTCTTTTCCTTGAGGATCTTCTCCCACTGCGCGTAGCCACCGACGCTGCGGTAGCTCGCGAGCGCCCAGGGCTCCTTGAGATGCAGGGTGCGGAAGCAGACGCTGTTCTGGTCCTCAACCATCTCAGTCGAGCTCCTCGATCAGCTTGTCGAGGGCCTCGGGGGTGAGGCACTCGTGGTAGGTCTTGCCGACCAGCACCGCGGGGGCGTGGCGGCAGGCGCCGAGGCACTCGACCTCCTTGAAGGTGAAGCGGCCGTCGGCGGTGGTCTCGCCCGGGCGCACGCCGTACTTGCGCTCGACGTGGTGGATCAGGTCCTCGGAGCCGCAGAGCAGGCAGGAGACGCTGTTGCAGACCCCGATCTTGTGCCGCCCGACCGGCTCCAGATCGTACATGCCGTAGAAGGTGGCGACCTCATAGACCGCCACTGGCGGCATGTCAAGGTATGCGGCCACGTCGTCCATCAGCTCGCGCGTGAGCCAGCCGCCGTTCCACTCCTGGACCAGGGTCAGCGCCGGCATCACCGCCGACTGCTTCCACTCGGGGGGGTACTTGGCGACATGCGCGTCGATCTGGGCGCGGATCTCAGGGGTGAACAGGCCGTCTCTCGCGCGCTCGGGCGCCTCTACGGCCAGGGGTGCGCTGCGCAGACTCATCAGCGGTCGATCTCCCCGAAGACGATATCCATGGTCCCGATAATGGCGACCACGTCGGCGAGCATGTGGCCGCGGGCCATCTCGTCCAGCGCCGAGAGATGGGCGAAGCCCGGCGCGCGGACCTTGACTCGATAGGGCTTG